>CAZEEN010000029.1:10372-24028 GCA_964511115.1 uncultured Paludibacter sp.
AAAAATGAAAGAAAAAGTATTATTGGCATTTAGCGGAGGATTGGATACTTCCTTTTGCGCCATGTATCTTGCCAAAGAAAAAGGATACGAAGTACATACCGCTGTTGCAAACACAGGTGGATTTAGTGAAGAGGAATTAAGAGTAATTGAAGATAAAGCCTATCGTTTGGGTTCAACTTCGCATGTTACACTCGATGTAACACAAGAATATTACGAAAAAAGCATCAAATACATGGTTTTTGGCAATGTGCTTCGCAATGGCACATACCCAATTTCGGTAAGTTCGGAGCGAATTTTTCAGGCATTGGCCATTATACATTATGCCAAAGAAATTGGTGCCGATTATGTAGCGCATGGAAGTACAGGAGCCGGAAACGACCAAGTGCGTTTCGACTTAACGTTCGATGTTATTGCGCCCGAAATTAAAATTCTAACTCCTACGCGCGACATGGTTCTTACTCGGGAATACGAAATAAACTACCTGAAAGAGCACGGTTTTGTGGCCGATTTTACCAAAATGGAATATTCTATCAACAAAGGATTGTGGGGAACTTCGATTGGTGGTAAAGAAACACTAAAATCGAATCAGACTTTACCCGAAGATGCTTATCCAAGTCAGGTAGAAAAGCAAGGCGAAGAATCGGTAACTATTTCGTTCGAAAAGGGCGAAATTACAGCCGTAAATGGTGAGGCGAATGAAAATAAAGTGTTGCTTATTAATAAATTAGAAGAAATTGCCAACAAATTTGGTATTGGTAGGGATATGCACATTGGCGATACTATTATTGGCATAAAAGGACGTGTAGGTTTCGAAGCTGCAGCACCACTTTTGATAATTAACGCGCATAAAATGCTCGAAAAACACACGCTCACCAAATGGCAACAATACTGGAAAGAACAGTTGGGTAACTGGTATGGCATGTTCCTGCACGAAGCGCAATACCTTGAACCGGTAATGCGCGACATGGAACAATTTCTGCAAAGTTCGCAGCAAAATGTGTCGGGAACTGTAACTATTAAACTTCGTCCATACAGCTACACACTTGTAGGCGTGGACAGTCCATTCGACTTAATGAAAACTGACTTTGGCGAATATGGTGAAATAAACCGCGCTTGGAGTGCGGATGATGTAAAAGGATTTACAAAAATACTGGGAAATCAGATGAAGATTTTTTACAACGTACAAAAACGTAACGAAAAACAATAAAACTAAATACCGTAAAAGGCAAAACATTGAAAGAGATTTTAGGTTTTGTCTTTTTTTATTTGAAAATATTTCTGACAATAGATTTTTTTCCCTTTTTTTAAAATATAAATGTATCTTTGCTGTAAATAACAATTCTACAACTTTAAAAAAATTATTATGAATTCTAAAATCATTTTACTGGCAATTTTCCTAATTTCGGTTTTTAGTATAAATGCTAAAATCAAAGTAGCTTCGGTTTTGGGCGACAACATGGTGTTGCAACGAAATACCGAAGTTAAACTCTGGGGTACTGCCGACCCAAATCAAAAACTTACCATTGCTACAAGCTGGAATAAAGCTAAATTCACGACCACTGCCAACGACAAAGGCGAATGGCTCGTAAAAGCCAAGACAACCGAAGCTGGCGGACCATTTACCGTTACTATTGCTGCCGGAAAAGAAAAAGTACAATTACAAAACATCTTGCTGGGCGAAGTTTGGCTCTGTTCTGGTCAATCGAACATGGAAATGCCGATGTTGGGTTTTAACGATCAGCCTATAAATGGTTCGAACGAAGCAATAGCTGATGCCAACAATTGCCAAATTCGACTTTTTACAGTAAAGCGTACTTCCATAAAAACACCACAGGACACCTGTGTGGGCAACTGGGAAATAGCCAACTCTCAAACAGTAGGCAAATTCAGTGCGGTGGGTTATTATTTTGCAAGTCGTTTGCAAAAAGCATTAAAAGTTCCTATTGGTGTTATCAATTCGAGTTGGGGTGGTTCGCGCATCGAAGCATGGATTGATGCCGAAACTATGCAGAAATTTCCTGAATCGCTCAAAAGCACCACACAGGAAAAAACAGCTCCTAATCATCGTTCTGCCCATTTATACAACGGTATGATAGCGCCAATTAAGAACTTTGGTATTAAAGGCGCTATATGGTATCAAGGCGAATCTAACCGCGCTGAATATCAGCACTATGCCGGACTAAAGAAAGCCATGATTGATAAATGGAAAAGTGATTTCGAATTGACTGAATTGCCATTTTACTTTGTACAAATTGCCCCTTACTCATACAACAATAGCAAGGATATACTTTCGGGCAAATTTTACGATGAGCAGCTTAAAGCATCGCTTCAGATTCCGAATGCCGGAATGGTTGGAACAGTAGATTTTGGTGAAGAATTTTGCATACACCCTGCCGAAAAAGAAGCTATTGGCAAGCGTTTATCGTATTGGGCATTGGCCGAAACATATAAAATGGAAGGTATTGCTTACAAAAATCCAATCTATAAAAGTGTCGCTGTAAAAGACTCTGCATTAGTTGTTTCGTTCGACAATCTGGTTAACGGACTTAGCTCGTATGGCAAAGAGCTTACGAATTTCGAAATTGCTGGCGACGACAAAGTGTTTTATCCAGCTGTTGCCAAAATTAAATCGAAACAAGTAATACTAACTGCCGCAGAAGTTAAAAAACCGGTTGCAGCACGTTATGCTTACATCAACTACCCTTCGGGCAAAGGTTTTCTGTACAACACAGCTGGTTTACCTGTGTTACCATTCCGTACTGATAATTGGTAAAAATTATTTAGCAAAATAAAAACAGCCGAAACAGAGTAGTTATTGCTTTGTTTCGGCTGTTTTTGGTAAAAAAATTATCAAAACCCTTATTTCGAATATATAACTGAATACTCTATTGTTTCATTTCTAATTGAATTTTGAACAATATAGCTCATTTTAATTTCAGTAAAATCAGCGTTAATATTTCCACTGCCAGATCTTATTCTGACCTCGGCATTAAAGTCTCTGGGTATAATCTCAATTTTATTATCTGTAATTTTAGCATTAATATCATATACACCATCGTAACTGAAATTATGAAAATTACTAATCAAATAATTTGTCGAACTGTTTTTTATTTTATAAAAATCGACCGAATAATACCGTATGCCGAGTTGTGATGACTCTATACATTTGAAAGTGGCACTGTTTGAAGGTGCATCGTTTGTACAGCTTGTAGCTAATAACACTAAAAGCAAGAAAAACGACAAACTATTTCTTCTTCTTTTTCTTTGGAATAACTTCACCATTTTTATAATAAGTTGTTTCTACAAGTTTTCCGTTCTGATTGTAAGCTTTTGCTACACCGTTTCGCTGTCCTTTTTCGAAAGTGATTTCGGACATCGTTTTACCACCTTTATAATAGGTTTCCCAAATGCCTGTTTTAAAATCGTTGGCATAGTTGCCTTTGTTTTTGAGTTCGCCTGTTTCGTAGTAAAAAGTCCACTCACCTGTAGCTTTACCATTGCTGTAATTTCCTTTTTGTTTGACAGCTCCATCGGGATAATTAACTTGCCATTCGCCATCGAAAGCGTCGTTTAGATATCTGCCTAGGGTATAAACATTGCCATTTGTATAATACGATTTCCAACGCCCATTCTTTTTATTGCCTTTGTAGGTGCCGGTTTGGCGAATAACAAGCGCCGTAGAATCGTAATATTCTTTTACCGCACCTTGAATGCTGTCGTTGTTATACATACATTCGTATTTCAAATTTCCGGAAGGATAATACCACGAAAGTTTTCCATTTAAGCGCCCGTTGCTATACAAGCAAATTTTGTTTACTGTTCCGTTGGTATAATCTTTATAATAATCTATAAATTGCCCTTCGCAAAAACCATCTTTCATAAGGGCACGGTCGCGTATATTCCCGTTTTCGAAATAGGTTACCGAAAAACCATCTTCCACACCCATTTTATAGCTACGCATAATACGCGGCCGACCATCTTCGTAATAGGCTTTAAATTCACCATTTAGCAAACCTTCTGTGTATGATCCCGTTTCTTGAACTTTGCCATCTTCATAATAATTTATGACAGTTCCATCTAATTTATCATTTTTAAAATCAGCATCTTGCATCAACTTTCCATCCGGGTAGTAATACTTCAATTTACCATCGAGCAAGCCCTTTTTGTAACTCAGTTCTTGCTTCAGAATACCTGTGTCGTAATAATCCACCCATTTCCCATCCAATTTGTCGTAATCATACAATCCTTCTTGCCAAAGTTTATTGTCGGGATACCATATTGTATAAAAACCATGCTTAACAGTTCCTAACTTTTGATGGTCTACAACAAAATACACCTCCTTCGGCTTCTTCTTTTCGACATCGTAAAAAGTAGACACTTTTCGTTGCGCCGTTAGTGAAACAGTAACTAAAGTTAATATAAATATTATATGTAAACGTCTGATTATCATTTAATTTCGAGCATTAGTTGTGTACCACCGAGCGGTTGACGATGTCCATAATCGAGTATCGCTGCCAGCACATATTTACCTTTTGTAGTAATACGAGGCATTTGCAAAGTCACTTTACGCGAAGCATCCGGAAAAACGGTGGTTTTTACAACACTAAATTTTTCTTCTTTACCTGTTTGCAGATTTGCAATTGTGAGATAAACATTAGCATCAATCACATTATCGCCGGTATTGGAAATCATTGCTTCGAAAACCAGCAACTTATCAGTGCGTTTTGTGATTTCTTTTAATCCATTAATTGCAGCCTTGTAACTTGTGTTACTTCGTGGCGATTGTTTCACCATAACAACAATGCGAGGCACCAATAAAACCCCGGTAGCCAGTGTTTTATCAGCTTCGAATGCCGATTGCTCCTTTGCAACTTCGACATGCACCATACACCACCGCGACGAAAAACCGTCTTTGGGAACAGTCATCATTACATCCAACTGCGCTGTTTGGTTGGGATTAAGTTCAATAAACGATGGGCTAATATTCAACCAATCGGCACACGAGCGTTTACTGCTGCCAAGTGGCACAATTTTCCGATTTCCATCGGCATCCATCACATAATCTGATATTTTCAGATTGTATTTTTGTGGTTGAGCCGAATGATTGATTAGGGTAAGTTGTTTTTTTTGTATTTCGCCCGGTTCAGCATTGAAGTTCATAACAACAGGTGAAACTTCAAAGTCTTGTGCGATTACTATTTGAATTAGTGTTATAAATAACAGAAGTATTTTAAATTTATACATACCTTTTTGATTGTTTTATCTTGGAAAATGGTAGCAATATTGCTTCTAAAAAATTATATTGGACACAAAAATACAATTTAGTATGCATATAAATTCCTTTTAAACATTTAAAAATACAAAAGCAGTTACGATTTTGCCATTTTTCGACTATTTTTCTTTTAAAACCCATTGAATTATTCCTATCTTTGTTGTTCAAACGACTAAATATGAAGAAAATATTCATTTTTATTGCATTTTTCAGTATTGTAATTAGTTGTGCCAATAAATCGCAACAGCAAACCGAAGATAAAAAACTTGTTAATGTTCCGGCCTTTAATGCCGATTCTGCTTATTATTTTGTAAAAACGCAGGTCGATTTTGGAGCACGTGTGCCGAATACGGAGGCTCATAGGCAATGTGCGGCTTATCTTTCGCAAACGCTCAAGCGTTTTGGTGCTGTGGTAGTTGAGCAACGCGCTGTGCTTACTGCTTTTAATGGCGATAAACTCAATGCTGTTAATATTGTTGGCTCTTACAATACCGAATCAACCAACCGGGTCTTGCTTTTTGCGCATTGGGATTCGCGCCCGTGGGCAGACAACGACCCTAATGCAGCCAATCATAAAACACCGGTAATGGCTGCCAACGATGGCGCAAGCGGGGTAGGCGTGTTGCTCGAAATGGCGCGTCAGTTTAGCATTCAGAAACCCGATGTGGGTGTGGATATAATCTTTTTCGATGCCGAAGATTATGGAGCGCCACAGAATTATCCCGGAGCCTCAGAGGATTCCTGGTGTCTCGGTTCACAATATTGGGCTGAAAATCTACATATCAAAGGCTATTCGGCTCGTTATGGAATTTTGCTCGATATGGTAGGCGCTCCCAATGCTACTTTTTACAAAGAACAAATTTCGATGTATTATGCAGCCGATGTGGTAGAAAAAGTATGGTCGGCAGCGGCTTCGCTTGGTTTTAGCAACTATTTTCGCAACGAAGAAATTGGTGCTATTACCGACGACCACCTGTATGTAAATAAGTTAGCCGGCATCCCGAGCATCGATATTATTCAGTATCGAAACGAAGGACAAAACTCCGGTTTCGGGCATTATTGGCACACCGTAAACGACACCATGGAAAACGTAGATAAAAACACCCTTTTTGCTGTTGGTACAACTGTGATGCATGTGGTGTATAATGAATAATTTGCCAATTATTTAATATGCCAATTTGCCAATTAATAACGGTTAAACCAAATATCGCAAAGCAAATAACGTGAAACTAATAACGCAAAGCAAATAACGCGAAGCAAAAAATATGAAATTTAAAAAAATAGCCGTAAAAATAGGAAGTAACGTGCTTACCCGTGCCGATGGCACATTGGATATTACGCGTATGTCTGGGTTGGTTGATCAGATTGCTGTGTTGCACAAAAAAGGCGTAGAAGTCGTTATTGTGTCTTCGGGTGCTGTGGCTTCGGGGCGAAGTATGTTGGGTTTGAATAAAAAAATGGATGTAGTAGATCAGCGTCAACTTTTTTCGGCAGTTGGTCAGGCAAAACTCATCAATCATTATTGGGATTTGTTTCGCAATCATGGCATTACCGTAGGACAAGTGCTTACTACAAAGGAAAATTTTGGAAGTCGCCGCCATTATCTTAATCAACGTAACTGTATGCGGGTAATGCTCGACAATAATGTTATTCCCATTGTAAATGAGAACGATACAGTTTCGGTAACGGAATTAATGTTTACCGACAATGATGAACTTTCGGGGCTTATCGTGTCGATGATGGATATGAAAGCGCTGATAATTCTGAGTAATATCGACGGTATTTACAACGGTTCACCTACCAATCCCGAATCGAAAGTAATACGCGAAATTCAACGCGGACAGGATATATCGGACTTTATCCAAACCACCAAATCAACCTTCGGACGAGGCGGTATGGGCACAAAAACCACCATTGCGCGCAAAATTGCAGACGAAGGCATCGATGTTTTTATTGCCAACGGCAAAACCGATAATATTTTACTGAAACTGCTCGATAAAAAAGCCAATGTTATTTGCACCCGTTTTGTGGCGTCGACTGATGAAGTTTCGAGTGTGAAAAAATGGATAGCACACAGTCAGGGCTTTGCCAAAGGCGAAATTCATGTCAACGAAAATGCCGCCAAAGTGCTTACCGGAGATAAAGCTGTAAGTCTTTTGCCAATTGGAGCAACCAGCATTGTGGGCGATTTCGAAAAAGACGATATTGTCAAAATAATTGACCCAGCCGGACATTCACTTGGCATTGGCAAAGTGCAGTACGATAGTGAAAAATCACGCGAATTACTTGGCAAAAAGAACCAAAAACCATTGGTGCATTGCGATTATATGTATTTGGAATAGAAATTCAGGTGTTTGAGGTTAATCTACTGTTATATAAAGAATTATTGTATCTTTGAAGCTTAAAATTTTTATTTTATGGATATTGTAGAAAAAAATTTAGGAATTATTGCCAATTGTATAAGCAATAATGAATATAAAGAGGTAGAAACAGAACGTTTTGAGCTAAAGGATTTGTCAGCTGGTTGGGGAAGAGACTGGTATAAAAGCGTGTGTTCTTTTTTAAATACAAATGGTGGTATTATCGTAATTGGAATTAAAGACAACAATAACACAAAGCCAAAGCATTATAAATTTACAGGATATTCAAACACCGAAAGTAACGAAAGTCATTTAAAACAAGATTTGCCTAAGAAGTTTACCAACAAAGAAGGTAATCCACTCGACTTGTCTTCGCATATTTATAAGTTTGAAATACGTGATTTTTTAGAAGGAAAAGTTGCCGTAGTTTATATTGAGGAATTGCCTGATGATGAGAAATATGTGTATTTCGATGGGAAAGCCTATCGCAGAAAACTCACCGGTGACCATGAACTAACCAACGCTGAAATTGAAGAATATGATGAACTAAAAAAAGAAATAATTCGCAATCAGGAATTAAGCCTTGTAAAAGATGCAAGCATTGATTTAATTGATATTGAAAAATTAAATCAATATATTTTTCGATTTAACAAGGGTAAGAAAAAAGGAGAAACGCTAAAAGCAAATTTGGAGAATGCCTTATCTTTTCTGACTCGTGAAAATTTTATAAGAGATAATAAACCTACCTTATTAGGAATGTTGGTTTGTGGTAACGAAGTAGAACGTTTTATCCAAGGTCAATGTGAATCGGACTGTTATGTAGTAATGAAAAACGTTGCAAAAGTTGCTCAAGACAAGGGATTTTATAATGACAATATTGAAAATCTAATCGAAAATAGCTTTAATTTTGTTTGGCGTAATATTCAGGTAGGAGTAAGTTATGCAAAAGGCGGCACTGCCGCTCCCGAATATCCCGAAGAGCTGATTAGAGAATGTATAAATAATGCATTTGCACATCGTGATTATAAATCAGATCGTTTTGTAATTATCGAAATCCGTCCAAACGAAAGTTTAATGATTCGAAACCCTGGCGCATTTGAACGTCGTCAACGCGTAAATATCGACACTGAATTTGGGAAATTAAGAAGAATTATACCTATACAAGTTGCACGTAACCCTAAACTAACACATTTACTTAAAAGTTTTGATTATTGGGAAGGAAAAGGACGTGGACTAACATCGCTTATCGACGCATGTTTAGATAATCAGATTGATGTACCCTTTTACGCATTGACAGATGGTGAAATAAGGCTTTATATTCCCAAAGGAAAAGTGTATGATGATGCTATGGAGTTATGGCTCAACAGCTTTACAAAATACAATTATAATAAAATGGGTAGAGCAATAACTGAGGATGAAAAAATAATTCTTAGTTTTTTCCGCAAATCAGAAATGCTAAATAGGGTAGAGAATTATACTATTCTTCTTACTATGGACAATAACCATAAAGAAGTAATTGCTACTCTTGAAGAGAAGGGATTAATCTTTAAAAACCCTCAAAGCTCTGATATTTATCCTATTTATAACATTGACAGGGTGTTAATTAAGGATGATTTTTCGGCTGAATTAGATGTCCTCCTTGGCAACTCATGGCAAACGCTAAAATCGGAATATAAACAAGTTCTCAATGCTATTTATTGGCACAATACTTATTCGTTTGACTCAGAATCGGTAAGCGCAAATAGTATTGGTGCATTTATCTATCTCAAAATCAATAAACAAATTCGCGATATAACTGAATACGACAATTTTAAACGAAAAATTCGTGGAGTTTTTAATCAATTAGAAGCCAAAGGTTTTATCGTTCGTAAAGATGGAAAATTGAAAGAAAAGGGCGGTAAACCCGATTTCAAGATAAATGAACATTTTGAAAGGGAGAATACGTTGTTTTAAATTCTAAGATAAAATAAACCAAAAACCATTGGTGCATTGCGATTATATGTATTTAGAATAGCATTAAAATAGATGAATCCTTATAAATTTTCAAATGGGAAAAGATTATTTTAAAATAGAAAATTTTATCAAAAAATACATTCATTCTGAGATATATTTAGAGTCAGGAGAAGAGTATTTTGAATTAAAATACTGTGCAAGTATTACTCATGTAAAACTTAATAAAACTATTGAAGTTGAAACAGATAATGAGCTGGAAAGGGATAGACAGATAATAAAAAAAAAGGAATATCTTTTTACAGAATGGAATACTATCAAATTCACAAACGCTACGAAGATTTTGCAAACAAATGATAATGTAAGCGTTGATGACATTTTTGAACAGTTTAAAAATAGAATAGAATTTGAAACTGAAAATCCAATTGAAAATAATCCAATACAAATTGGAATTATTGATTTAAAAATTAAACAATTTGAGTTTACGTTACTCGACGTTGAACGTAAGAAAAAAGTATTAGAACAAAAGTTAAATAGAATTTGCACAGAAGCATTAAAAAATAGAATTGAAAAAGAATTTTGGAATGCACAGAAAGAGATTGAAATAAATAGAATTTCAATAGAAAATGAATTAAGCAATGCTCTTGTTGAAAAGAGTAAACTTGAGGATGAAATAAATATTGCCATAAAGACAAATAACGAGGAATGGAAAAAAAAGCAATCAATTTTTATTAAAGAACAGTTGAAGTACAATGAGACGATTGATAAATTCAGAGTTGACTATATGAATCATGATTTAAACTCAATTATTGAATACCAAAAACATCTTTTGTTGTTTTCTAGTGTAAGTGAATTTGCCGAAAATGAAATAGAAGTTTTTTATAATCCATCAAATAAAATTCTTTCAATTGATTTTGACTTTCCTTCAATTGATTCATTTAATCACATTTCTGAGCGACTTAGAAATAAATTCTTTGAAGAGGTTTTATATATTATCACCTTAAAGTCAATTTATGATGTCTTTTTCTATGATTGTATTGATGAAATAAGTGCCATATGTTTTAATGGTTGGGTAAATGGTATAAACAAAGCAACTGGTAAAAGAGAAAATAAATGCATTTTATCTATTCAAACCAGCAAACAAGAATTTCAAGAAATTGATTTACAACATGTTGATCCAAAAATGTGTTTCAAATCATTAAAGGGAATATCGGCAAGTAAACTCAGTTCAATAATCTCCATACAGCCAATATTAAAAATAGACAGAAAAGACAAGCGATTTGTTGATTCCTACGATGTCACCACAAAAATTGATGATTCAACCAATTTAGCAGCAATGAATTGGGAAGATTTTGAACATTTAATTCGAGAAATCTTTGAGAAGGAATTTAGTTCCAATGGTGGCGAAGTGAAAGTGACACAGGCCAGTAGAGATGGAGGCGTTGATGCTATTGCTTTTGACCCAGACCCTATACGTGGTGGTAAAATTGTAATACAAGCCAAACGTTACACAAATACAGTTGGCGTTTCAGCTGTCCGAGATTTATATGGTACTGTTATGAACGAAGGTGCAACCAAAGGCATTTTAGTAACCACTTCCGATTATGGTCCCGATTCTTATGAATTTGCCAAAGGCAAACCACTTACACTCCTCAATGGCGGCAATTTGCTTTATCTTCTTGAAAGACATGGACATAAGGCGAAAATTGATATTGAAGAAGCGAGAAGGTTAATGAAATTATGATTAAATCTTAATATCCTACACTATGACTACTGAGAAATCATTGCAAATCGAAGCAAGTAATAAATCTGATATTAATAGAAATATCATAAAGACCTATGATGAAGCAATTAATCATATTAATTTGACAGTCATCGAATTGAACGATGAAAATAAAAAATATATTAATTTATGCGAGTGTGATTTTTCTCAATTTCACGATGGTGGTTATGAAGATTGTCATTTTGATTTTAACATGCTCTTTCATAAAATGGGAATTTTCGATAAAAAGAAAAATGAAATTATTATTCCATATATTGTTAAATGTTGCGATAGTATTTTTCCATCTGTTACCATTGACAATGTTGTATTTAAAGAAAAAATCAATTTTAGTTATGCAATTTTTAAAGATAACGTGCAGATTAGAAGGTGTGAATTAAATTCGGATATTCAATTCCATGGTGCTTTATTTATTGATGGCTTGACTTTTCAAGGCGTTAAGTCAAATAGTGATGATACTAATTTTTATATGGAGTTTTGCTCAATAAAAGGGCGATTTGATTTTTGGAATAATGAATTTAAAAACTTGTCTTTGCATTTAAAAAGTGCTAAACTCTTCGATTGTAAACTTTCATTTCGTGGTAATTTCAATGAAATTTTATTGGATGAAATAATCTCAAATGTCACAACAATTATTAAAGTTGAAGGTGCAAAAATAGCAAAATTTTCTATTTCATTTTCTTCTTTACAAGGTAAATTGTACCTATTGTCAGACAAAATATCTTTTTTCAATGCGAACAATTCAATTGTTGAAGGCGAATTGTTCGTCGCAAACAAGCATGTAATTCAGGATGTTAGTGATAGATATACTGCTCGGCTTCTAAAACATGAATCGATAAAAGCGAATGATGTTATTACATCTAATCATTTCAAGATGCTTGAAATGCGAAAATACCAAAGTGAACTTAAAGAGAATAAAAAAAATAGAAATATGTTTGAATATCTAAATGAGATTTCAATCTTAAAATTAAATTATTTATCAAACAAACATGGACAGTATTGGTGGCAAGGAGTAATTTTTACTTTTTTGATTTCAGCAATTTTCTATTTTCTATTTGCACTTTCTACAAACCAAGTTGAATTAATATCACATTTAAATGATGAATCTTTAACGTTATGTGGACTTTATTGGAAAGAGGTACTTCGTTATTTATGGCTTCCAGATACATCTGGTATTAAAGACTTGAATTCTGGATTTTGGAGCACATTAATTTACATAATAGGCAAGATATTAATTGCTTATGGTATTTATCAAACTATTGCAGCTTTTAGAAAATACAGTTCAAATAAATAATTTTACAGATAATTATGAATCAATTTCCTTCCTGGAAACAAACCGTCGTAGCAGCTTCGCGCTCATTGAATTTAATTTCCGACGAAACGATTAATAAAGTATTGCTTGCATTGGCTGATAAAGCTGTGGCGCAAACCGATGAAATATTGGTTGAAAATGCCAAAGATTTGGCAGCAATGGAGCGCTCAAACACCATGTACGACCGACTTTTGCTAAGCAAAGAACGCATTGAGGGCATTGCTGCTGATATTCGGAATGTGGCTTCGCTGCCTTCGCCGCTGGGCAGATTAATTGACGAAACTGTTCGACCAAATGGGATGAGAATTTCGCGTATTGCGGTGCCATTTGGTGTGGTGGGAATCATTTACGAAGCGCGCCCCAATGTGAGTTTCGATGTTTTTTCGCTTTGCCTCAAATCGGGAAATGCGTGTGTGCTAAAAGGTGGTACTGATGCTCATAATTCCAATTTGGCTATTGTCAATGTAATACAGTCGGTGCTTGAAAGTTTTGGGCTGGATAAAAATATTGTTACGCTACTTCCTGCCGGACGAGAAGCAACTGCCGATTTGATGAATGCCGTTGGTGTGGTGGATGTTATTATTCCACGTGGTGGAAAAGGGTTGATTGAGTTTGTACGCGATAATTCACGCATTCCGGTAATCGAAACTGGTGCTGGTATTTGCCATACTTATTTCGACGAATTTGGGGATTTGGCAAAAGGAAAAGATATTATTTTTAATTCCAAAACGCGCCGTGTAAGTGTTTGTAATGCATTGGATTGCTTGGTGATAAACGATAAACGTTTGGCCGATTTACAAGTTCTTTGCGAAAAATTAGCCTCTAAAAACGTTGTTATTTATGCCGATATAAAAGCATATACTTTTTTGAATGGAAAATACCCTTCTGAATTATTACAAAAAACTACGCCCGAAAGTTACGGTACAGAGTTTTTAGATTATAAAATGTCGATTAAAACGGTAGCGTCGCTTGCCGAAGCGGT
>CAZEEN010000030.1:0-23971 GCA_964511115.1 uncultured Paludibacter sp.
GGCGAACTTACCGAAGAATTTAAAACTGATTGCCTTGTGTGGATGTTGTTTAATGGTAGCAACCTTACCGCCAGTGCCAACGATTTGGAGTGGAACGGACGTAAGTGGAGCATTGTCAATCATTTTATACCATTTACCGAAGAAGAAGTAGGTGCACCAGAGCGGTTCGAGAGTGATTTTATGGTGCAGTATTTGACCTCTCCCCAACCCTCTCCAGAGGAGAGGGAGCAGAGCGTAGGGTCGAGATTGGATAATTTAAGCGACGAAGCAAAAGAAGTTTTAGCGGCTGGAAAAGCCCTTTGGCAAGCCTATTTCGCACACACCGATGTACGCTCCGTACGCGATGAATTAAAACTCAACCGTGCAGATGTGGGTTGGTATCAAATACGCAAAGCCTTGCAAGCCCGCAATGCCAGTGGCGATGTAGCTCCGATAAGTTTCAAACCTTTTGAAGAAGCATACAAAGCATTGAGCGAAAAATTACAACCTATGGTTTATGAGTTAGGGTTTTTGAGGGTTTGATATTTCACTCAAAAAGAAAATCCCGAAACTCTATAAGTGAGTTTCGGGATTTTTTAATGGTAAATAGTCAATAATTAAGTAGTCAAAGACTTTATTTTCTCCACAATTTCGTCATATCTTCCAATGTTTTTCCTTTGGTTTCGGGAACCATTTTCCAAACAAAAAGTATCGAGAGCACAGACATTACACCGTAAAGAATGTATGTAAATGTAATGCTAAACGCTTCGAGCATTGGGAATGTTGACGATACTACAAAGTTAGCAATCCACTGTGCTGCAACAGCAATGGCAATGGCTTTTCCACGAATGGTATTCGGGAAAATTTCCGAAATCAATACCCAGCAAATCGGACCCCACGACATCATAAATGAAGCCGAATAGATTACAATAAAGATTAATGTGCTAACGCCAATAATTTGCAAATGCGCCAAAGCACCAATGGCAAACATACCGATAGCCATACCTACAGAACCAATGATTAACAATGGTTTACGCCCAAATTTATCAACCGTAAAAATAGCAACTAAAGTAAATAATATATTTACAATGCCCATAATTACAGTTTGATACATGGCTGCATCATTCCCAAATCCTAATCCTTTGAAAATAGTTGGGGCATAATAAAGAACTACATTGATACCAACGGCCTGTTGGAATATAGAAAGTAAAATACCAATTATCAGCACTTTCCAACCATACGTGAGCACTTTTTCCACTTTTTCGTGAACCGTTTCTTTTATCTCAGCTAAAATTTGTTTGGCTTTTACACTTCCGTTGATTTTACTCAAAATACTTAATGCTTTTTCATCATTATGATTTAAAGCCAAGTAACGGGGAGTTTCGGGAACTAAAAACAGTAAAACACCAAATGTAGCAGCTACAAAAGATTCGGAAAGGAACATTAAACGCCAACCTTCAGTATTGATCCATTCAATTTCTTGACCGTAAACAATAAAATAGTTGACAAAATACACCACCAACATACCAAAAATAATGGCAAATTGATTCCAGGAAACTAATTTGCCGCGGATTTCTGCAGGAGCCATTTCGGCAATATACATGGGGCAAATAGCCGAAGCCAAACCTACACCGACACCTCCAATAATGCGATAAATATTAAAAGAAACTAGTAATGTAGAAATGTCGGTACTGCTATTGAAAAAAATCATTTCGGGATAACCAGATCCGACTGCCGAAATAAAGAAAAGAACAGAGGCAATAATCAACGATTTTTTGCGACCAAAGCGGGTTGCAAAAATACCGGAAATAATGCCACCGATGATACAGCCGATTAATGCACTCGAAACAGTTGCACCATGATAAAAGGTAGCTAAATCGCCATAATTTGCTTTATTCAATTGAAAGAAAGCCTTTAACGGATCCACAGCACCCGAAATTACGGCAGTGTCGTAACCAAAAAGCAAACCACCTAAGGTCGCTACAAGCGTTACGCCAACAATAAAAAATTTATTAATTTCCTGAGTTTTCATTTTTTTTAGAAGTAAGGAGTAAGAGGTAAGGAGTAAGAATGCGGCATTTCTAGCCTCTTACTATCTTACCTCTTACCTCTGATTATTAAATATACATATTCACAATTGCTTCGTAAAGCTCTTGTTTTCCGCTGATTTGTTTTGGTTCGCCGTTGGCTTTTGCGTAAGCATATACATCTTCGAACGAAAGTTTTCCTTCTTCAAATTCCTTACCTTTGCCTGCATCGTACGAAGCATAACGGTCTGTAACCATTTGTTTGTAAGGAGATTCTTCCAAAATAGCAGCAGCTGCCAATAAAGCGCGAGCCATTACGTCCATAGCACCTACGTGAGCAATAAATAAATCTTCGTTATCGGTAGAGTTACGACGGATTTTAGCATCGAAGTTTGTTCCACCACCTTTAATACCACCACCTTGCAGGATAACCAACATAGCTTGTGTCAAATCGAAAACATCAACCGGGAATTGGTCGGTATCCCAACCGTTTTGAACATCACCGCGGTTTGCGTCGATAGCGCCCAACATGCCAGCGTCAACTGCACATTGCAATTCGTGCTCGAATGTATGACCAGCTAAGGTAGCGTGGTTTACTTCTATATTCAATTTGAAATCGTTTTCCAAACCAAATTCTTTCAGGAAGCCGATTACTGTTTCAGCATCCACATCATATTGGTGTTTCATTGGTTCCATTGGTTTTGGCTCAATCAAGAAAACACCTTTGAATCCTTTAGCACGTCCATAATCGCGTGCCATTTGCAACATAGTTCCCATGTGTTGTTTTTCGCGTTTCATATTTGTGTTCAATAGGCTCATATAACCTTCGCGACCACCCCAGAATACATATCCGTCGCCACCCAATTCGATAGTAGCATCGATAGCATTTTTGATTTGAAGCATGGCACGAGCAGCAGCATTGAAATCTGGATTGGTGCTTGCACCGTTCATGTAACGAGCTGGCGAGAATACATTGGCAGTTCCCCACATAAGTTTGATACCAGTAGCAGCTTGTTTTTCTTTTGCATAAGCCACAATAGCTTTCAAGTTTGCTTCGTACTCTTCGATAGATGAACCTTCGTCCACTAAATCAATATCGTGGAAACAATAGAATTCGATACCCATTTTTTGCATAAATTCAAAACCAGCATCCATTTTATCTTTAGCTGCCTGAACTGCATCCGAAGCACCTACCCAAGGATGAACTTGTGTACCAGGACCAAATGGATCGCCACCTTCAGCACACAAAGTATGCCACCAAGCCATGCTGAAACGGAACCAGTCCTTCATTTTTTTACCATAAACCACTTGTTCAGCATTGTAATAACGAAATGCTAACGGATTTTTACTTTCTTTACCTTCGAAATTGATTTTTTCCACTGATGGGAAATACACTTTTGTTGCCATAGATAATTAGCCCCCGCACCCCGAAGGGGGCTTTTGGGCGGTATTTTAATTGATTATTTATTTTTTTTGTTTTTTATTTATAAACTATCCTACTTCCTCTTTAGGGTTAGGGGGTTTTATTTTACACTAAATATTGTAGAAATAGGAATTGCTGCTCCTAATTTTTTGGAAAGTTCAGAGGGCGTGCTTCCAGCTACATAAACTCTAAAATCGCCCGGCTCAATCACTTTATTGCCATTTTCAGTTACAAGTTCCATCATTTGAGGGGTTATATCGAAAGACACTACTTTGGATTCACCAGCGGCGAGTTTTATCCGTTTCATACTTTTAAGTGAGTAAATTGGTGCAGGTACACTCGTTTTTAAATCGGTAATGTAAAGTTGCACAACTTCTTCTCCACTTGCTTTTCCAGCATTTGTTACAGTTGCTGATACTTTTACAGATTGACCTCTTTTGACTTTAACTTTGTCAGTTTTAATATTGTTATAAGTATATGAAGTATAACTCAATCCAAACCCAAAAGGATAAAGTGGTTCATCGGTCATATAACGATAGGTTCGTCCTTTCATGCTGTAGTCTTCGAAAGTTGGCAACTGATTTACAGATTTAGGAAATGTTATACTCAAACGACCTGATGGATTGATGTCGCCGAAAATTGCATCTGCCACTGCACGACCACCTTCTTGTCCCGGATACCAAGCAAAAAGAATCACATCGGCAATTTCAGAAAGTTCGGGTGTACATATCGGACTTCCCCCTGTTAATACAAGTATTATGGGTTTCTTACATTCTTTTTTCAATTCACGCAAATAGTCAAGCTGATTTTGTGGCAAGTTTAAATCCAAACGATCACCACGGGTTGTGGAAGCGGTTGATTCGCCCTCTTCTCCTTCATAAATCCCCGAAATTCCAAAAACGGCAACCACTGCATCGGCAGAAGACGCTTCGCCAATTGAATAATTCATGGTGTTTTTGTTGGCTGCACTTGGTTCAACTCCCTGTCTGTAATTTACTGAAGTACCAGCGCTTACTTTGCCAACTATGGCTTGCATAACGGTAGTAAGCCTATCGCTTACTCCATTATAATTACCGAGCAATACATCCTGATTTGCGGCAAACGGACCCACAACATAAAGCGATTTCATATCTTTTTTAAGAGGCAGAATTCCTTTGTTATTTTGTAATAATACCAATGATTTGGCTGCAGCTTCGTAAGCTAAATCAATGTGTTTCTGATTTCCAATCACATCTGCTTTAATTTTTGAATATGGATTTTTGTTTTGTGGGTCGAATAACCCAAGCCTGAATCTGGTTCGGAGCAATTGGCTCAGTGCGTCGTCAACTTCCTTTTCTGTAATTAAACCTCGTTTTACAGCTTCAGGAAGGCTCTTAAACTCGTTTCCACAATTCAAATTTACACCGCTTTTAATTGCCAACGCACATGCTTCGGCAGCATCTTTAGTAACTCCGTGATATTTGTAAAAATTCTGAATAGCCCAGCAATCAGTAGTTACATAACCGGTAAATCCCCATTGATTTCGCAATAAATCATTCAATAGATAGGAACTTCCACAGCATGGTTTGCCAAAAGTGCGGTTGTAAGCACACATCACACTTTCTACTTTTCCCTCTTTTACAAGAGTTTCGAAAGCAGGAACATAGGTTTCCATAAAATCTTTCATCGGAGGTTCGGCATCAAACGAATGACGCAATGCCTCTGGTCCTGAATGAACGACATAATGTTTGGCACAAGCTGCTGTTT
This sequence comes from uncultured Paludibacter sp., assembly GCA_964511115.1. Classification (GTDB taxonomy): domain Bacteria; phylum Bacteroidota; class Bacteroidia; order Bacteroidales; family Paludibacteraceae; genus Paludibacter. The sequence goes on from CAZEEN010000030.1 coordinate 5,176, forward strand.
TAAGAAAATTAGGATCGTTTCCCTGCATACCTTTTACATAAGCTAAGCCCATTCTTGATGTCAAATAGGGATCCTCACCGTAGGTTTCCTGACCTCTTCCCCAACGTGGATCTCTGAATATATTGACATTTGGCGCATAAAAAGTAATTCCTGAATACTGTCCGTAATTCTCTAAACTTTGAGCTAAATTGTATTTTGCCCATGCTTCATCCGATATAGCTTCACCAATCCTGAAAAGCAAGTCTTCATCAAAAGTAGCCGCCAATCCAATATTTTGCGGAAAAACGGTTGCTTTACCTGTTCGTGCAACGCCATGCAATGCCTCATTCCACCAACTGTAAGGAACTATACCCAATCGTTCTACAGCAGGAGCATTGTGCAGCATTTGCATTGCTTTTTCTTCAAGTGTCAATCGAGATACTAAATCAGTTACACGCTCATTAGTTGTTTTATTTGTGTCCTGAAAAGGAAAATTGATTTGTGCCTGCAAGAAGCTTGTACTGTAAGTAAAAAGAAAACCGATTAAGAAAATTGTTATTTTATTCATTTTGCTCAATTTGATTTTTTTAAATAAACTTCAACCATTTAGTATACGCCACTTTCGTAGCTGCCATATCTTTATTTTCAGGTGTAATAACCTGAATCTTTTTCAATGTTGCAAAAGCTTCTTCGGCATTTTTGTAAATTCCTGCTCCAATTCCTGCTCCACGTGCTGCACCAACTGAACCATCGGTATTGTAAAGTTCAATGGTTGCTCCGGTGATATTTGCCAAGGTCTGGCGGAAAATAGGAGAGAGGAACAGGTTGGCATGTCCAGCACGTATGGTTTTGGTTTCAATTCCCATATCGTTCATTATGTCCATACCGAATTTAAACGAAAAAGCAATGCCTTCGTGTGCTGCACGTATTAAATGCGCTTTTGTAATGCGATTGAAATTTACACCATGAATAGAGCAGTTAGGCTCCTGATTACCCAAAACGCGCTCAGCACCGTTGCCAAATGGAATAATGCTCACACCTTCACTTCCAACCGGAATTCCGGCTGCCAATTCGTTCATTTCGGCATAACTGATACCTTCGGGAGCTACATTATTTTTAATCCATGTGTTCAGAATGGCTGTTCCGTTGATACAAAGCAAAACGCCAACACGGGTAGCTTCTTTGGTATGATTGACGTGTGCAAATGAGTTTACACGACTTTGCGGGTCGTATTTCGAATCGCTGTTTACACCATATACCACGCCCGAAGTGCCACCGGTTGCAGCAATCTCACCCGGATTCAATACGTTCAGCGATAAAGCATTATTTGGTTGGTCACCTGCACGATACGTAACCGGAGTTCCGGCTGCCAAACCAAGTTCAGCGGCAATATCTGCTTTCAGGTTTCCTTGTTGACCGAAAGTAGGAACAATTTCAGGAATAAGCGATGTGTTAAATCCAAAATAATCGAACAAAAATTGAGCTGGAGCTTCTGCTTTGAAATCCCAAGCAATTCCTTCGGACAATCCAGATGCGGTTGTACGAGCGTCACCGGTCATGCGCATGGCTAAATAATCGCCGGGCAGCATGTAATATTTTGCTTTTGCAAAGTTTTCGGGCTCGTTTTCTTTCACCCAAGCCATTTTCGATAAGGTAAAATTGCCCGGTGAGTTTAATATATTGGTTAAGCAGAGTTCGCTGCCAATTTCTTCCATTGCTTTTTGTCCGTAAGGTACAGCGCGCGAGTCGCACCAAATAATGGAATTACGAATAGCTTTTTGGTTTTTATCAACTAAAACTAATCCGTGCATTTGGTACGAAATACCAATGGCTTTAATTTTGTTGGCATCAATAGCGGCCTCTTCCATTACAACCTGAGTTGCTAACTTCAGGTTATCCCACCAAATTTCTGGATTCTGCTCAGCCCAACCCGTTTTTACCGAAATTATTTCCATTTCCTTTTTAGGAAAAAATGCCGACGAAATGCATTCGCCTGTCTTAGCATTTACCAAACTCGCCTTTACCGACGAACTACCTAAATCATAACCTAGTAGATACATATATTTTTATTTCTTATATTTATACAGCCTTGCTGCTCGGTGCGGAACACCTTCCTCCAATTCGTCCAATGCTACGACATAAGGCCATTGAGCCACTTTTTTTTGAAAATTTCGAACATCCGAATTTGTTTGATGTACGGTGTCGTATAAATTTCGCAATTGCGATATTGTAAATTTGCGTGGTAATAATTCAAAAAGCAAGTGCGGTTCAATGTCGAAATTATGACGTATATATTCCAATCCCTTTTTTATTATTTCGGCATGGTCAAACGCTAAATTCATGGCTGCTACTTCATTCAAATTGTACCAATTAGCCTGTGTATCTTCGTTTTTTACCTGAATTTTACGATCAATTTTTATCAATGCTGCATAAGCAACCGTTACAATACGATCAATTTTGAGTTGAGTAGTATTTTCGAGCCACAATATGTCGCGTGGATTATTTGTTCGCGAAGGGCCACCAAAACTGCGAAATTGACTTAAATAAATGTTTTTTAATCCTGTAAGTTCATTCAAAACCCGCGAAGCCGCATCGTCTAGGTCTTCGTCATTCAAAATAATACTTCCCGGCAGCTTTTTGTCGTTGTACAATTCGTTTTGCTCAGCAATGCTGCGCTCAATCAGCAGTACTTTTAGCATCTCACCATCGAAGCCAAAAACAACACAGTCGACTGATACGTGCGGATTGTATATTATTTCGTTTGACATTGTTTTAAATAGAAAAAAATAAAATGAATCGACTTTACGAAACTTTTATCAGTTTTGTTTGGCAAAAATACGCTATTTATTTTGTATCGTAATGAAATAATATTATGTTATAAAACACAATATCAGCTATTTAAATACTGTAATAAATACAATATCTAGGCTTGTATTATTGTATTATGTACAATAAGTGTTTAAGAGTCGTTTTTGCTAAATGCAGCTAAGTAAAACAGTTGCAGCTTTCGAACAAACGAAAGCTGCAATCAAATTTGTACAATAAGTTTTTGAGGGATTTTGGGAGTGAGCAGTTATAATGAATTGATGAAAACTGGTCGAATTAAGTTTTTTTAATAGGTTCGTAGGAACAATCGTGTGTTTGTGCTTTGCCATTTTTTATCATTTCTTGCTTAATGCCACATCCGGTACATCCTTCGCAAGCAGATGCGGGCTTTGTTCGTATACTCTTCACTAATTTATAGATAGTATATAATAATACGAATACAATAATAATATAGACAATGATTTCCTGTAACATTAGTTGTTCAAAAGAAAAGTAACTTTAATGTTTAACACTTTAAAAATCGAAATGTTTAAAATTTCAGCTTCTTTGAACCATTTATTAGTAAGGTTGTTTTTTTGCAAAAAAGCAATTTTTTTTCATTATAATATTGTATTTCAACAAAAATGTGTAAATTTGTGATTTAAAACAGTGTTGTCAAACATATTTTCATAGAAATACGATGGCTAGGAAGAGTACTATTGAATTAAAACCTATTGATGAGGTATTGAATTTTTGGGATGTGTTAACCCCCGACGAACGACAATATTTACGTAACAACCATACGGTTCAAACCTTTAAAAAAGGGGAAATACTTACTTGCGAAGGAGATGTGCCAACACATATCATGATTTTGGAGTCGGGCAAATTAAAAGTGTACAAAGATGGTGTTGGTAGCCGAACTCAGATTATTCGAATGTTAAAACCAGGAGAAAATTTTAGTTACCGTGCCATGATTGCCAACGAACTCTATAATACCACTGTAGCTGCATTCGAAGCATCAACTGTTTTTCTTATTAAAAAAGATATTTTTATTTCTATCCTTCGACATAACAATGCTTTGTGTTTTCGTTTTCTCGAAGAATTAGCCACTGACCTTGGAGCATCCGATGCGCGAACAGTAAATCTCACTCAAAAACATATTCGTGGGCGCTTGGCAGAAGCATTATTAATTCTCAAAAAGAACTATGGTTTAGAAGCCGATGGCGCTACAATCAATATTTATCTTTCGCGCGAAGACCTTGCTAACTTGTCGAATATGACCACTTCCAATGCTATTCGTACACTTTCGCAGTTTGTAAACGAACATCTGATTGCAATGGATGGTCGAAAACTAAAATTAATTGACGAAGAAAGGTTGCTGAAAATTAGTAGACTAGGATGAAGTTTATAAAGTTCATAAAGTTTGTAAGGTTCATAAAGTTTCAGATATAAATTATCATCAAACCATCAAATCATCTAATTGGCAAATTATCACATTGGCATATTGGCACATTAAAAAATGACTCCTGTTCAAATTCACGATACATATAAATCTGTTTTATCAGCACTAAATGATGGTAAATTAAAATCAGCTTTTGAAAAACTTCGGGCATTGATTGACGAATTGCAGGAAGGTGCTTTTACCGACAGATACGAAGACTTGCAGCAAAATTACCGTTTGATGCTGGACTATTTTTTACGTGGTATCGACGACCCACAACGAAAAGTAATTTATAATAAGCTGATTAGCAAATTATTTGTGCTTGTTTGCGAAATTCGCGAGGAATTATTATACCGAAACTCTTCAAACTTCGAATACCTTCAAAAACGCTATTATCCGCATCGTTTGCAATTTTCGACAACCGAGAAACTAATCGATTCATTGACTTATTTTCATCAAAATCAATCGGAGGAAATAATCGATAGCAACCGTAGGAAAAACTACGAACGACTTTTGCAGGATGTTTTTGCCATTTTATGGTTAAATACAAACTATGGTAACAATGAAATCAAGCTTTTTCAGAAAATTACAAACGAAAACTATTCCGGCCGTCTCGAAAAAAATCTTGCCATAACAGCCCTTACGCTCAATCTGTGGCGTATGTTCGACGACGAAAAGCTCCAATTACTGCTCGATTGTTGTTCGCACCCTGATGTAGAAGTGAAACAACGAAGTCTGGTTGGTTTGTGTTTTGTGTTAGCGCGTTACAATCCGTTTATTCCGTATTTTCCATTGATTCGTAATCGCTTAGTACTTTTATCCGACGATAATCATACTTCCGAAAATTTTAAAAATATAATTGTTCAAATAATTGGAACAGTAGAAACGGACAAAATTACCAAAAAACTTCGTGAAGAAATTTTGCCTGAAGTGATGAAAATCAGTCCGTTACTCAAAGATAAAATGGATGCCGATAGTTTGTTGAAATCGGAAGAGTGGGAGGAGGCCAACCCCGAATGGCAGGAAATAATTGAAAAAAGTGGTGTTCAGGATAAATTACAAGAGCTAACCGAATTGCAAATGGAAGGTGCCGATGTGTATATGGGTACGTTTGCCATGCTGAAAAATTTTTCATTTTTCAACGATATTGCAAATTGGTTCTTGCCTTTCGATTCTTCGTATAGTGCAGTGAATGAGCTTTTTGCTACTAACGAACAATCCTTACTTTCGGCTTTTGTTGGCAATAATGCTTTGTGTAATTCCGATAAATATTCGTTTTGTATGAGTATTTTGCAAATGCCCGAGGCACAGCGAAATACACTGAAACGTTCGTTTAAAATGGAGTCGGACCAATTGGCTGAAATAGCTAAAGACGAAGCCATACTTTCGCCCGAAACACATGCCAAAAGTATTTCGAAGCAGTATATTCAGGATTTATTTCGCTTTTTTAAATTGCATCCCAATCGTACCGATTTTTCGGATATGTTTGCATCGGCGCTATTTATGCATCGTTCGTTTCTGTTTGATATTTTGTCGTCGGGAAGTGAGTTAAAGGCAACGGTAGCCGAATTTTATTTTGCAAAAAGTCAGTACCGCGAAGCCATAGAGTTATTCCACGAAATATTGATTGAAAATGACGCATCTGCAGCTGTTTTTCAAAAGATTGGTTATTGCCATCAGCAATTGTCCGATATAAAAAGTGCGCTCGAAGCATTTTTAAAAGCTGATATTATTCAGCCCGATGATTTGTGGACTACCAAGAAAATAGCATTGTGTTACAAACTATTGGGTAATTTCGAAAAAGCACTCGAATACTACAAACATGCCGACTTTTTGCGTCCCAACCAACAAAAATTATTGCTTCAAATAGCCAATTGCTACCTCGAACTCGACCGATATAAACATGCATTGGAGATTTACGCAGGACTCGAACTTGCCGATGAAAACAATCAGAAAGTGCAACGTGCTGTAGTTTGGTGTGCTTTTATATCGGGCAATACGGCGCAAGCACGCTATTATTCACAACGTTTGCTCGAAAACAAACCAGTTTCGGCCGATTTTATTCATGCGGCTTACATCGAATGGTCGGAAAATAAAATGAAGGAAACCGTTGAGATGTTGCAGCAAGCTATTTTATTGGCCAATAATGAGGCATCGCTTGTGTATAATGTTATTATGACTGATTTGCAACGTTTGCGTGGAGCTGGTATTCATTTATCTGAATTTCATCTCATTTGGGATGGAATAATGTATCAGTAATAGTCTGAAAATCTGCTAGAAACTTATTTTATAAACATTCCTGAACGAATAGCTTCTGCCACTTCTTTTCCTTTTAAATCGCTCACAATCATCAGTGCAAAATCCATAGCCGAACCAGCTGCTTTAGCTGTAAATATATTTCCGGAGCGTATAGTGTTGGAAGTTGAAAGTGTGGCTTTTTCTAATTGATTTTCGAAGCCGGGATAGCAAATTGCTTCTTTATCAGCTAATAATCCCATTTTACCAAAAACGGAAGGCGCAGCACAAATGGCAGCCAATTTATTGCCTTTGTTTGAATGGAGTTTAATAAGGTCTTTCAAACCGTTGTGATTATCGAGATTAGTTGTTCCGGGAAGTCCGCCGGGAAGAAAAAGCAGACTATCTTCCACAAAATTTGTTTCTTCAAAAATACCGTCTGCCAATACGGTAATTCCATGAGCACCTGTAACGGCTTTTTCGTTGCTAATTGAAACTGTTGTTACACTTAAAACGGCACGACGAAAAATGTCGATAGGAGCAATGGCTTCAATTTCTTCGAAACCTTCGGCTAAGAATAAGTAAATCTGCATATTATCGAAGTTTAAAATTATAGGTGATAGAACCTGATGAAACACCATTACCCGAAGAAAAGCGAGTTCGCTTTGCCGCTGAAATGGCTGCATTGCGTGTGGCTGCATCCGAAATAGTTGTAGGCGAACCAATTGTTGCACCAATTACAGAGCCATTTTCATCAACTCGAATATTAACTGTAACCTTACCTTCTACATTGTTATCATAACTCGGTGTTACAAGAGTTCCGTTGAGCGAGCGACCATTTAACGACCACGAATTACCACCCGAATTACCCGAACCTGCCGGATTTCCCTGGCGGGTATCGCCCGATGTTGTACCGCTTCCAGCAGAATTGTTGTTGCCAAAAAGCCCGTTCATCGAATTTGCTTTATCAATAGCTTCTTGCTGCGCTTTTTTCTTTTCGTTGGCAACACGTATTTCTTCCAAACGCTGTCGTTCGATGGCTTCTTTTTCTTTTTTATCTTTTTTCTTTTGTTCCGCAATAGCCAAGGAGTTGGCATCTTGCGTCATCAAATCCTGCTTAACTGGCTTGGGAGTAGCTGGAGGAGGCGTTACGGGTTTTGCTGTAGGTTGTTCTGTAGGTGTTTCGGTTTTGCCACTACCCATGTCTACTTCTCCAAAACTCACCATAATACCTTCGTCTTCAGGCTCTTTGTGTCCGGGCATGACAAGCAGAAACAGCAACAGAATTAACAATCCTGTGATGAGTACAGAACCCGTAATACCATATAATTTCGACCTTCTCACTTTGTTGACGATTTTGTAGCAATAACCAATTTAAGTTTGTGTTGATTGGCAATGTCGAGCACTTTAACCACTTCTTTGTAAGCAATATCCTGATCGGCATGTAGTGCAATGTAAGTACTTGTATCTTTGGCAACCAAACTCATAATATGAGCCTCGAGTGCTTCGGCCGCTACCGGAGTTGGTAAGTCGGAACCTACTGCTACAAAGTAATTTCCCTGAGCATCGATAGATACTTTGGCAATTACCGACTTAGTAGTGCTTGTAGCTTTACTTTGAGGCAGATTTATTTTTATATCGTTGGGCGACGACATGGTCGAGGCTATGATGAAAAATAGCAGCAACAGAAATATAATATCTGTCATCGAAGACATAGAAAAACCAGCTTCGGCTTTAATTCTTTTTTTTAATGCCATTTCTTTTAAAAGTTAGAAGGTAGAAATTAGAAATTAGAAGTTAGAAATTAGAAATTAAGAAATTAGAGATTAAGAAATTGGAAATTAAGAACCAACAGTCAACGACTAAAGGGAGATAAATTGATTTTTTTTAACCCATTTTCTCATTTTCATAATTTCTTATTAACTGATTACCGCATCATCACATCATTACGCTGGCTCATTCAATAAATCTAAAAATTCCATAGTACGACCTTCGAGTTTGCGCACAACTGATTCTACTCTCGAAACGAGATAGTTATAAGCAAAATAAGCTATAATTCCAACAATAAGTCCACCAATGGTTGTTACCATTGCCTGATACATACCAACCGATAAATCACCCATTTGTATAGTTCCAGAGTTATTAAGCGACATGTTATAAAACGTCGTAACCATACCTGTTACTGTACCCAAAAATCCAAGCATTGGCGCACCACCCGAAACGGATGCCATAAATACTAATCCTTTTTCTAGTTTTGCAACTTCCAGGTTACCAACATTTTCGATAGCAACCAATACATCACTCATGGGGCGACCTAGACGACTAATGCCTTTTTCGACCATACGAGATGTGGGCGTATTAGTATCGCGGCAAAGTTTAACTGCTGCATCAATTTTTCCATCATAAATATAATCCTTTATACGATTCATAAACGAATTATCTTCTTTTAAAGCCGCCTTAAGCGTTACTAAACGCTCTATTAGTAAATAAATGGCAAATGCCAACATTAAAATCAATACATACATTATAGGACCGCCGTACTGAAACATTTCCCATAAATTCATTTCTTTAGCTACCGTTTCGGTTGTCGAAATGGCAACATTTACGGCTGTATCAGCCACTTGCAGGATAAGCATTAAGTTCATAAATAAATATATTTTTTACGTTATAATTTTTGATTCTTGAATCTTGGTTTTAAAATCTGAGAAGTTTACAAATTTCATACCGAAAAATGTCAACGCAAAGTTACAAAATAAAAAAGGAGCTACAAAAAATTTAGAGTTTAAATTTTAGGTAGCCCCTTAATACTAATAATTATGTTGTGAAAAAATTATTTTGCAACAGCTTGAGCATCTGTAATCATTTTTTCGCTTGCGTACATATATACTTCTACGCGGCGGTTTGCAGTACGTCCTTCGGCTGTAGCGTTATCGGCCACTGGTTCCGAAAAATCTTTACCTTCAATTTTTTTAAATTGTGTTGAAACCACATTTTGAGTTGTTAAATAATTGGCAACTGACTGCGCACGTTCCAACGATAATTTTTGATTAATTTCTAGTTTCCCGGTATTGTCGGTATGTCCCATAATGGCAATATCCATTGTTTGATTTTCAATCAAAATTTTTGCAAATTTATTAAGTGCATCTTTCGAAGCAGCGTTTAAAGCACTTTTTCCAGTTTGAAATAAGATACCCGAATCAAAAGTAACTTTGATAGCTTTCAGATTATTAGCATCGCGAATGCTATCTACTTTAGCACCTTCAATTTTTGCTGCAGCTTCAGCTGCTTTGTCCATTTTTTTGCCAATTATTGCACCCGTAGTTGCACCAACTGCCGTTCCAATACCTGCTCCAATAGCAGCACTTTTAGCATTTTTACCTATTAGTGCACCAACACCTGCACCAACTAAAGCACCTGCACCGCCACCGAGCATACCACCTTTAAGCGATTTAGTCATTGTACTACAGCCTGTTATAATAAGTGTCGCTACTAAAAGAAAAGAAATTAGTTTTGTTGTTCTCATAAAATAAATTTTTAAATGTTATTGATTTTTTATTGTGAATAATTACATTATTGTTAATATAAAAACATATAACAATATTTTATAGCAATTGTTCTTTATAAAGTGAAATTGTTTTTTCGAGGCCTAAATAGAGTGCTTCTGCAATCAAGGCATGTCCAATCGAAACTTCATTAATCCAAGGAATATTTTGAATAAGATAATGTAAATTTTCGAGGCTTAAATCGTGACCAGCATTAAGCCCTAAGCCACAATTCTTAGCCATTTTAGCAGCTTCCAAAAATGGTGCTATTGCTTTTTCCGGATTTGTAGGATACATCGCTGCATAAGGCTCAGTATATAATTCAACACGGTCGGCACCTGCTTTGGCTGCATATTCAACCATCTTAGGGTCGGCATCTACAAATATTGAAACTCGAATACCTGCTTGTTGAAATTCTTCAGTAATTTTTGTCAAAAACGATAAATTGCGTAAAGTATCCCAACCCGCATCGGATGTGATAGCATCGTGCGCATCGGGCACCAGAGTAACCTGATGAGGTTTTATTGCCAATACTAACTTTGTAAATTCAGCGTTCGGATTGCCTTCGATATTAAACTCGGTAGTCAAAATTGGTTTTAAATCGTACACATCAGCATATCGAATGTGGCGTTGGTCGGGGCGGGGATGAACCGTAATTCCATCGGCACCAAATCTTTCGCAATCCAATGCTACATGACACACATTGGGTACATTTCCACCACGCGCATTTCGTATGGTTGCAATTTTATTTATATTTACACTTAGTTTTGTCATTATATCATTCGCTTTAATTAGCACAAAGTTACTCAAATAATTATATGGTAGATAAACTGTATATGCCGTTTTGTTCCAACTTAAAATTCATTTTTTTTAAATAATTGATATGTTGTTCGTTATCAGACAATATTTCAATTCTGTGAATTTCATTATCCACAAAAAAAGCCTTGTTATGCTGGTACAAAAACTCACCAGGTTTTAAATCGCGGAAAGGGGCACTTACATAGTCTAGAACAACAGTAAGTGTATTCTCATTTTTTATTCCTATAAAGATGCCTGCAACCACTTCGTCGCGCAATAGGCTGAATATTAATACATTTTCTTTTCCGTCTGACAAATTTATCAAGGTAAATTCAGGAAAAAAATGTTTGATTTCGTTTTTATTATAATCGAGATAATAATTCAGGTAGCTATCCGAAAAGTTTATTTTTAGTAGTTTAAAAGCTTCTTTTTTGGCATATATTTTTACAAGATAATATATATTTACACCTACAATAAAGGAATTCAAAAAGCCAACAGGTAGCGAACCAATCATAAAGCCATAAAACGCAAAGGCTATTCCACCAACTAAATTTAATAAACGAAGTTTGATTATTGAGCTCATTGTAAGTGATATAGCAACTATTACGGAGCTGAGGTATCCAAGCCATTCGAGCCATGAGATGTTAAATAACATAGTATGTGTTTTTTTAGAGTTTTGGGGTGTAAAATTACAATAAATTTATGGAATAATGCATTTTGAATTATCAACAAAAAATATGTTTGTGAATTTGAATTTCATTTTGTTCCTTTGCATAAGTTTTTAATTAAATGTATCTACATGAAATTTGCCATTTTCGGGAATACTTACAGCGATTTAACCATCACATATTTAAAAGTTTTGTTCGATTTTTTGCAACAGCATAATGTCGGCGTAATGCTCGATAGCGATTTGTACGATTTTGTAAACGAAAATCAAATTTGTTCGTTGGATGCTATTGAAGTTATTGCTGACGATAATTTTAGTTGCGATTATGCAATCAGCATTGGTGGTGATGGAACGTTTTTGAATACGGCTGCACATATTGGAACTAAAAACATTCCCATTTTAGGTATTAATATCGGTCGATTGGGCTTTTTGGCTGATGTATCGGCCGAAAATATGCTCGAAGCTATAAGTTCATTGTTGGCTGGTGAATTAATAGTTGAAGAACGTACATTGCTTACAGTTCGAAGCTCAGATGGAACGCAATTTGATTATCCCTATTCACTCAACGAAATGTCGATTCTCAAGCAGGACAGTTCGTCGATGTTGAGTATTCACACCACGCTCAACGGTGAGCCTGTGCATACTTATCAGGCCGATGGATTGTTGGTTTCTACACCTACAGGCTCTACAGCCTATTCTATGAGTGTAGGTGGTCCTATTGTTGTACCCGAAGCCAGCAATTTTATTCTTTCACCAGTTGCTTCCCATAGTTTAAATGTACGTCCGCTTATTGTGCCGGATAATTGGATTATTGATTTAGAAGTGAAAAGCCGAACTAAATGTTATCAGTTGGCGATGGATGGACGTACTACAATTTTAAACGAAACTACCCGATTACGCATTTCCAAAGCCAATTTTACAATTAAAGTACTGAAACAACCCAACCACACTTTTTTTGATAATCTGAAAAATAAATTGATGTGGGGAGTTGATAAACGCAATTGATTTTGAGTTAAGATAAACATAATAGATACTTTTTTGTTTTTTGAACTGCATGCTCAAGGCATTAATTTCAAATAATAAAATCAATTATGGAACTCAAAATAAATGAATATTCTTTTGGTGAACGCCCACTTGTTACATTGCCCGACCGCAATTTTTTAAAACAATTAGGTGAGGAAGGAATTCGCAATATGGTAAGCCGACATTATGATTTGATGCGTGCGAGCGATATCAAACATCTTTTTCCTCCCACCGATGAGGCTTTTGAAAAGGCAAAACTTCATTCATCCGACTTTATAATTCAAATTTGTGGTGGAACCGATTACTTCAATCAAAATCGCGGCAAACCCATGATGACCAAGCGTCATGCACCATTTGCAATTACTGCACAGGGGCGACGTATTTGGCTCGAATGTTACCGACAAGCTTTGCTCGAAACTGAATTACCCGAATTTCTAATATATTCTTTTTGGGAATATATCAATGTGTTTTCGATCTGGATGGTAAATGCCGAAGAATAATAATTTGAAGTTATGAACAATTCAAGTGTATATGTATTGATAATGAGCTAATTATCCTGTTCATAACTTGTGTTTAAAAGTTGTTTATAACTACGGGTTAAAAAACTTGCAAAGGGTATATCTGATGTCGTATATTTGCATCATGAGTTACGGCTCACAACATAAAATGTGAAGCGATCTTTGAAATACTGATAAATCAGAAAAAAGTCAATAATTAGAAAATGAACCCGGACTCAACGCCGAGTTTATGCACTGAGCAAAAGACGTACTAACTGTAAAACAAAGTTATCTCCAATATTGTGGGCGCAAGCGTGCAATGCGAAGTATAACAAGCGATATGGTTTTAAGGTTGCATGCCGGAGTAGAAATTAGCAATGGGTTGGACTTACTAAATATAATTATGGTGCGTTTGCAAAAACGCAACCTGATTCCCACCCCAAAAGGGGAAGCAGGAAAGCCGGGTAGTCGGGGAATGAAAGTTTCCGGGCGATGCAGTACAAAAAAATTAAAAGTCGGCGGATGTTCAAAGTACAAATTATTTAAAGGTGTTTTTCACTAAACAGCTTTTATTTTTTTGATAAAAAAGCCAACAAAGGAACTGTCGGCAGGAAATTGAAAGTCGAGCTGCTTTAGTCAAAAAAGTACGGTAGAAATAGCGTGCAAAGTACTATTAACAACATTGGTGAAACAATGAAAATTAACAGCAGCAACCCCGATTACAACAACTACGACGGAGAAATTTGAATTCGAAAAAGCACAGTGAAACCAATCAAAGTACCTGTTAAAGGGTAGGAGAGAAGAATTGCAAGCTGCAACAGAAAGGTCTAACGCTAAACAGAGAAATCGCGTAGCAAGTCACCTTTCGGCAAACGGAATAGAAAAATGCGGTTTTGAGATAATAAACTGCGTGAAATATTCCGAATGTGTTGAAGTATAAACGTGAATTAGAGAATGAATTGGCAATATGCGGCGAAAGCCCTTATCAGTATAGAAAAACGCAAAACAATATATTTTATGTTCAAAGAGGGTGTCTGAAAAGATGCCCTCTTTCTGTTTGTAAGCTTTTTTATAGCGCTACACTTTATAATTTGGTTAAATTTCATTACTTTTGCACACCGTTTTATTAGTTGAATAGCAAATTAAGTATCAGACTATTATAATTGGTGCCGAAACAGAAAAAATACACTACAGAATGCCACAAACATCACAACGCGGACAGGCAATGCCCGAATCGCCCATTCGTAAATTAGTACCGCTATCGGACAAAGCAAAGGCTCGCGGAATAAAAGTTTACCATTTAAATATCGGTCAGCCCGACCTAAAAACGCCTCAGGAAGCGTTGGATGCTATTCGTAACATCGACCGCACTGTGCTCGAATACAGTCCGAGTGATGGTATTAAAAGTCTCAAAACCAAACTAGCAGCCTACTATCATACTTTTAATATTGACGTTACGGAGCAGGATGTTATTATCACTACCGGAGGTTCTGAAGCGGTAAACTTTGCGTTTATGAGCTGCCTCGATCCGGGAGACGAAATTATTGTGCCTGAGCCTGCTTATGCCAACTACACTGCTTTTGCTATTGCAGCGGGTGCAGTTGTAAAACCAGTGGTTTCGACCATCGAAGAAGGTTTTGCACTGCCCCATGTAGACCGTTTCGAAGAAATGATTACGCCCAAAACTAAGGGAATTCTCATTTGTAACCCCAATAACCCAACAGGTTACCTTTATACACGCTCCGAAATGAATAAAATTCGCGATTTGGTAAAAAAATACGACTTGTATTTGTTTTCCGACGAAGTGTATCGTGAGTTTTGTTACACGGGTGCGCCCTATATTTCGGCTTTCCATCTCGATGGCATTGAAGATAATGTGGTGTTGATTGATTCAGTTTCGAAACGCTACAGCATGACTGGTGTGCGTGTTGGCGCTATTGTAACCAAAAATACTGACGTCAAGAAAAACGTCATTAAATTCTGTCAGGCAAGATTGAGTCCGCCTTTGTTGGGACAAATAGCTTCGGAAGCTGCCATGAATGCTTCGCCCGAATATATGCTCGACACTTACAACGAATATGTGGAGCGCCGTAAGTTTCTGATTGATGGTCTGAACCGCATTCCGGGTGTGTATTCGCCTATACCAATGGGCGCTTTTTACACCGTAGCTCGTTTACCAATTGACGATGCCGACGTGTTTTGTGCCTGGCTGTTGTCCGATTTCGAGTACGAAGGTCATACCGTAATGATGGCACCTGCTTCGGGTTTTTACACCATTCCGGGAATGGGAAAAGATGAAGTTCGTATTGCGTATGTTCTGGATAAAGATGACCTCAAACATGCATTAATTGTACTTCAAAAGGCATTGGAAGTATATCCGGGAAGAAAAAAATGATAGAATATTTTATAGCTAAACGCATTCATTTTCAGCAGGGCAGGAAGAACGTTTCCCGTCCTGCTGTGCGTATTGCTATTATTGCTATTGCGTTGGGAATGGCGGTAATGATACTCTCGGTGGGCGTGGTTATTGGTTTCAAGCAGGAAATACGCAATAAAGTGGTGGGTTTTGGTGGTCACATTCGCGTTAGCAACTACGATAACAACAATACTTTCGAAACCAATCCTATTAATTACAGCAAAAGTTTTGCCGATTCGTTAGCAATGATAAAGGGCGTACGGTCGGTTCAGCTCTATGCCACCAAGCCGGGAATAATAAAAACAGACGACGAATTTCAGGGTATAGTACTCAAAGGAATTGACCGAAATTTCAATTGGGATTTCTTTCGCAGCCATTTGGTCACGGGCGATACATTACAACTTACCGATTCGCTTCGCAACGATATTGTAATCTCGAAATACCTTGCCGATATGCTGCGCCTCAAAGTGGGTGATAGTTTTTATACCTATTTTATAAAAGAGCAAGTTAAAGCCCGCAAATTCATAATTAGCGGCATTTATGCAACCAATTTTGTGGAATACGATAAGCTATTTATTATGACCGATGTGCGGCATATTCAGCGCCTAAGCGGGTGGGAGAGTAGTCAGTATAGCGGTTACGAAGTGTTGTTGGCCGATTTTGAGGATATGGACAATACGGCCGATGCTATCAACTTGTATGCGCAACAAAGTGAAATAAACGAAGATAGTCAGAAGTATTATGTGCAGACTATTAAAGAGTTGAGTCCACAGCTATTTGGCTGGCTCGATTTGTTGGATATGAATGTATGGGTAATTTTATCGCTAATGTTGGCAGTTGCAGGTTTTAATATGATTTCGGGCTTACTAATCCTTATTTTAGAACGCACCAATATGATAGGCGTACTGAAATCAGTAGGAGCTACCAACTGGTCGGTACGCAAAATATTTTTGTATTATGCCGTTTTTCTTATTGGCAAAGGCATGTTGTGGGGCAATGTTATTGGCCTGTCGTTGTGCGCACTGCAATATTTCACACATATTATCCCGCTAGACCCTGAAGCCTATTATGTATCGTATGTTCCAGTGGTTTTCAACTGGACTTATCTTATTCTACTCAATGTGGGTGCTTTTGTAGCCTCTATTTTAATGATGATTGCCCCCTCGTACTTGATTTCGAAAATTTCACCTTCCAAAATTATTCGTTACGAATAACCTTATAAATTAATTTAATAGAATTATTAAAAAACCCCATTGAAAAACGAATTTTCAACGGGGTTTCTCTTACATATCTGTGAATTACAAAACTAAGTAAGCATACTTAATAAAATACCGGCTGCCACAGCCGAACCGATAACACCGGCTACGTTTGGTGCCATGGCATGCATCAGTAAGTGATTGGTTTTGTCGTAATGCAAACCAACTTCCTGCGATACACGCGCAGCATCGGGAACTGCCGATACACCAGCCGAACCGATAAGCGGATTTATTTTATTTCCTTCTTTCAGGAATAAATTCATTAATTTGGCAAAGCCAACACCCGAAGCTGTTGCAACAACAAACGAAGCAGCACCAAGTCCGAAAATTAACATTGAATCAACGGTTAAAAACCTGTCGGCTTGCGTTGAAGCGCCCACCGTTAACCCAAGTAAAATGGTGATGGTGTTGATTAATGCAAAACGGGCTGTTTCGGCTAAACGTTCGGTTACACCCGATTCCTTTAATAAATTACCGAAAAACAACATACCTAACAAAGGCATAGCACTTGGCGAAATAAATGTTGTAAGCAATAAACCAATTACAGGAAAGGCAATTTTCTCAAAACGTGTAACCTGACGAGGAGGTTTCATACGTATCAAGCGTTCTTTGTCGTTTGTAAAGAGTTTCATGATTGGTGGCTGAATAACAGGTACTAAAGCCATATACGAATAGGCAGCCACGGCAATTGCACCCATCAATTCGGGAGCTAAACGCGATGATAAAAAGATAGCCGTTGGACCATCGGCTCCACCAATAATACCAATAGCTCCACACTGCTCTGGCGTAAAGCCAAGTGCATAAGCGCCAATAAAAGTGGCAAAAATACCAATTTGAGCAGCCGCTCCTAATAGTAACAGTTTTGGATTTGCAATTAATGTCGAAAAGTCAGTCATAGCACCAATTCCCAAGAAAATCAAAGGAGGATACCAACCCGAAATCACACCACTATACAAAATGTTCATTACCGAACCTTTTTCATAAATACCAATTTGATATCCTTCGGAGAATGGCACATTACCAACAAGAATACCAAAGCCAATGGGTACCAACAACAATGGTTCCCAGTTTTTAGCTATCCCCAAATACAGGAATACTAAGCCAATAACAATCATTATAAGGTATTTAAACTCAAAGTTTGCAAAGCTGGTGTTACTCCAAAACTTTGTCAAACTGTCCATAACGAGTGATGTTTCGCCTGCTACCTGAGCAAAAAGCTCAACTGGCAATAACAAACCCATTACGATAAGCAATAAACCTATCTTAAATTTTATATCTC
This sequence comes from uncultured Paludibacter sp., assembly GCA_964511115.1. Lineage (GTDB taxonomy): Bacteria > Bacteroidota > Bacteroidia > Bacteroidales > Paludibacteraceae > Paludibacter. Next base: position 23,114 of record CAZEEN010000030.1, read on the forward strand.
TCATTGTTTTATTGTTAATTATTGAACAAGAAATAAATCGGCATCCTGAAGTACAGAACTTCCCGTAGGAGCACAAACGGTAACAATTGTACCACTACGTTCGGCCAGAATATTGTTTTCCATTTTCATCGATTCCATTACCATAAGTACATCGCCTTCTTTAAATGCATCACCTTCTTTAACCATTACTTTGATAACGCTTCCTGGTAGAGGCGATTTGATGGCTTTTGCACTTGGTTTTGCACTGCTCGAAACAGGACTGAGGTTCTCGATAATGCGTTTGTCGGCCGATTTGCTCTGAGCTTCTTTGCGAACAAGAATTGGCGTTTTTGAAGCTTTCACCTCCTGTTTAATATGTACAGAATAGGGTGTACCGTTTACTTCTATTTCAGCGATATCACCTTCAATCGATTTGATATGTACTTTGTAATCGTCGCCATTTATATTAAAATCAAATTTTTTCATTTTATCTTCGAATTGTATTATTTAAACCATAAATTTTAGAATTCCAAGGAGAGTAACGTCTTTCGATACGTTTTATCGTAATAATGTTACTTTCTTCGTCGTGCATGTCGTTTACAAACAGATGCAAAGCCATAGATATTGCAGCAATTTCCGTAGCCGGAATTTCTTTAATGTCTTCGATTTTTTTACCTGCTTTAATCTGTTTCTTTTTGGCTGAGTTAAGTATTAAATACTGAACTAGCTCAAAAAGCAATACCAATATCGAGAGTGCTATAAAAACCACAACAATCCCAATCCCTGAACCTATCAGCAACTCACTCCATGAGTCAATATATAATATTTCCATACTTATAATGGGATATTACAATGTTTGCGCAATGGGTTTACTACTTT
>CAZEEN010000031.1:0-6511 GCA_964511115.1 uncultured Paludibacter sp.
GGAGCCGCACTACAACTCACAAATGCTTATGGCGATAGTTTTTTGCAAGATGCAACCGTTTTTGAAGTTGGCGGCTTGATTAATAATTTTTCTACCATAATTCTCTCTGTTTCACAAATTTCGGAAACATTGTTCATTCTTGCCATTCCATTTTTTATGAAAAAATTCGGAATAAAAAATGTGATGCTCTTCAGTATGATAGCCTGGGTGCTTCGATTTGGATTATTTGGCATAGCCGAAAATACCGAAATTGGTTTTGTTTTCATTATTTCGTCTTGTATAATTTACGGTTTAGCATTCGATTTTTTCAATATTTCGGGGGCTTTATTTGTTGAGAAAAATACCGATTCACGAATTCAATCATCGGCTCAGGGTGTATTTATGCTTATGACAAACGGTGTAGGAGCTGTTTTAGGAAATATTATTGCCGGATTTGTAATTGCTAAATGGTTCGAAGACCCCATAACACATGTGAAAGATTGGCAAGGCATCTGGTTTAGCTTTGCAGCTTATTCGTTGGTTGTGGCCGTTTTGTTTGCTGTTTCGTTCAAATACAAACATAACCCTGAGGAGCTTAAAAACATACGACATTAACAATTACGAATTAACAATTCAGGATGTTAAATGTTATAAGCTGTAATAAATAAGTTTCAGAATGAAAAAGAATAATACAGAAGACCAAATACTGGTGATTTTCGGTTCGAATGGCGACCTTGCGAAACGAAAACTACTACCCGCTGTATTTCAGCTATTTATCGACGGATTATTGCCCGAAAGATTTATAGTATTGGGAGCGGGTAGCCAGGAAAAAGAGGAAGAAGCCTACCGAATTGATGTTGATGATGCTCTGAAAACTTTTGCGAAAAATTCGTATACCGATAATAGCTTAAAATTGACTGACTTCCTTAAAAAAGTATATTACAAAAAAGTAAACAACCAACAAGAGGACGATTTTGGTCAGTTGAAAAACTATATTGATAGTATTTCGCAAACTATTGATATAAAGCAAAATATAGTATATTATTTTTCGATACCTCCATTTTTATACGAAGTGGTGGCTGCACATTTAGTAAAATTCGGACTTAACAACGAAGACAATGGCTGGAAACGAATAATTGTTGAAAAACCTTTTGGATATAGTTACGATACCGCTATTGATTTGGATAAAAAACTGCACAACGGTTTTAACGAAGACCAAATTTACCGTATCGACCATTATTTGGGTAAAGAAACAGTTCAAAATATAATGGTTACGCGTTTTTCAAATGGATTTTTCGAGCCCATTTGGAATCGCAAATACATCGACCGAATTGAAATTACCGCTTCCGAAAAAATTGGTGTGGGCAGTCGCGGTGGGTATTACGATACCTCGGGTGCATTACGCGATATGATACAGAATCACTTGTTGCAAGTAATGGCAGTTGTGGCTATGGAACCTCCTGCTGTTTTCGATTCCGATTCTATACGTAACGAAACCGTAAAAGTTTTACAAGCGCTCCGACCTATCCGACCAAACGAAGTATCAAAATCGGTGGTTCGCGGACAATATATTTCGGGCGAGGTAAATGGTGAAATTCAAAAAGGATATCGACAGGAAACAGGTGTTGCTCCCAGTTCCAAAACCGAAACTTTTGTAGCTATTAAATTATTTATCGACAACTGGCGTTGGGGCGATGTTCCTTTTTATATTCGTACGGGCAAGCAACTTCCCGAACGGGTAACCGAAGTGGTGATTCACTTAAAACCAGCCCCACAACAGCTTTTCAAGCAACTTTGCCTTACTGAGCCAAGCAATATGATAATTCTTCGCATTCATCCGGATGCTGGTGTAGCAATCGATTTTGGCATGAAAATACCCGGAGCAGGATTTAAGGTGCAAAACGTAAATATGGCGTTTCATTATTCAGACCTAGCCGACAAAAAAATTGCCGAAGCCTACGAGCGACTTATACTCGACTGTATGACAGGCGATTCGACACTTTATGCACGAGCCGATGCCGTAAAAGCAAGCTGGAAATTTGTTGACCCAATTCTGAATGCCTGGAAAAATGACCCTGAAATTCCACTTTATTTTTACGAAGGCAATACATGGGGACCAAAAGAATCAAACAATCTATACGATGATAAATTTATGAAATGGCGTGAACCATTTAGCAAATTTAAAACTGAATAAACAATAAAACAAAATATAAACACGATTCTCAATTTTATGCAAATTAATCTTCAAATCTTCGAAAACGGAGTTGCAACTTCGTGTGCGGTAGCCGAGCTTATCAAAGAAAAAGTGAAAGCAACGCCCGACTCTCATTTTTTAAACATTGCCGTTTCGGGTGGTACAACACCACGCATGTTATTCGAACTACTTGGCAATGAGTACGAAAATTCCATCGATTGGAAAAAAGTCAGATTGTTCTGGGTTGATGAACGCTGTGTAGGACCAACCGACAACGAAAGCAATTTTGGAATGACATACGATGCTTTTTTACAAAAAACATTTGTACCTGGTGAAAATATATTCCGCATGCGAGGTGAAGAAATCCCTGATTATGAAGCTGAAAGGTATCGCGATTTATTGAGAAAAGAGCTGCCTGCGCGCGTTGGTTATCCTGTTTTCGACCTCGTTTTATTGGGTATGGGTAACGATGGTCATACAGCCTCGATATTTCCAAACGACTTGTCATTAATAGATTCGGAACTTTCGGTTGCTGTAAATTTGAATCCCTACACACAACAAAAGCGCATTACCTTGACCGGTAACACCATCAACAATGCCGTACATATTGTTTTTATCATTACCGGTGAAAGCAAATCGCAAATTCTGAAAGAAATTATTCAAAACAAGCCAACTTCCAAAAACTATCCCGCTGCACATATAGGCAACTCCAAAGGGAAAGTCGATTTTTTTATAGATAAATCGGCTGCCTCTAAATTGTAAAAAAATTGGCTGTATCAATTAAGATACAGCCAATTTTTTTGTCTTTAGTTTAAATACGTTTCGACGAACTGATTTTTTCCGATTTTTTCGACCCTGTAAGCGGCCGCAAATTGTAGAATTGTCTTTAAAGTTGCTTCTGATGGTTGCATTTCGGTTGCTACAGCAACATTTTTTTTCGGTTCAAATACAGTTTTATTTAAAAAAGTAGTAGTCTTTTGCATAGGCAACGTCAATATTTATTATGTTTAATATAATAACGATGCTATTGCTGCAAAATTGTATTTCTACAAAAATATTTCGAAAAAAAATTATTTTAGCTCCAGATATACGCCATTTTCGGAAGCAATACGTCGCATATTCATTATTGCATAGCGCATTCGACCCAAAGCAGTGTTTATACTGACATTTGTTTTTTCAGCAATTTCTTTAAAACTCAAATCTTCGAAAAAACGCATTCGGATTACTCGTTGCTGCGATGCGGGTAAAAAGTCGATTAATCGAACTATATCAAGCATAACCTGCTCGTTAGACATTACATCTTCGATGCTTTTATCGCTTAACTTCGAATTGTTGATTACGTCGTATTCCAATCCATCACTCGAAACGGTATTTTCGTTTTTTTCTCGACGAAAATGGTCGATTATCAAGTTATGAGCGATACGATTTATCCAACCAAGAAATTTTCCTGACTCAACATATCTACCTTGTTGAATTGTAGCTATAGCTTTAATAAAGGTATCCTGAAAAATATCTTCGGTTAATTCTTTATTGCGTACAATTATAAAAATGTACGAATAAACTTTTGATTTATACCTTGAAAGTAGGATTTCAAATGCCTCGTTGTTGCCATCTTCATACAACTTAACCAACTGTTCGTCGGCTATTTGATTTAGATTTTTCATTACTTCTAAATTTAGAGTTTTAAAGTAATTCTAAGCAATAGGCATTTGTTTGTTTTAGAGGATTAATAACGTAATAGTTTGCAAATATACAAATAGAATTCTCAAAAACAAGCAATTTCACGTTTTTTAATCAAAACAAACTGTATTCTTGTACGTTTATTAAATAAGACAATTGTCATTCGCAACGAACTACAATTTTTTAACGGTCTATTTGCTCAAATTATTGACAAAATTGTATCTTTGTAAATCAGATTTTTAATATCAACAACAGCAAATCAACATTGCTTCATACAACACTCACAACCAACATGTTACGTAAAATTATCATTTATACACTGATTACTATTACGGTATTATTTGCAGTGTTGGCTACATTGCCATTTATTTTTAAAGACAAAATTGAACAGAAAGCGAAAACTGAAATGACTTCGATGTTCGATGCCAGCATTGATTTTTCGAATGTGAACATGAGTTTCATTCGAAATTTCCCGAATGTTTCGGTAAAATTAGAAGACTTTCGTATTGTTGGAAAAAATGAATTCGCCAAAGACACCCTGATTTTCAGCAAAGATATAAATCTGATTATCAATATTAAAAGTTTATTTGGCGATAATGGTTATGATATTCGGAAGCTGGAGTTTAACGATTCAAAAGTTGTTGTACGTGTTTTGCCTAACGGAAAAGCTAACTGGGAAATTTGGAAAACCGATTCGACTGAAGTAGCTGACACCTCTGCTATGAATTTTCATTGGAAATTGAAAGAATTCAACATAAACAATGCCGATATCATTTATAATTATGAATCGGCCAATATGAAATTTATATTCAAAGGACTGAATCACAGCACTTCGGGCGATTTTACAGCCGATAGTTCTAAGTTAGTTACAAAAACAACCTGCGATTCGTTAAGCTATATATGGGATGAATTTACTTATCTTTCGAGGGCTAAGGCAACAATAAATGCCGATATAAATGCTAATTTGAACGATATGGTATTTATTTTCAGCGAAAACGAATCGAAACTAAACGATTTGCCTTTTCAGTTAGAAGGTTGGTTGAAAGGCATAAAAGATGGTTGGGATATGGACATTGCCATTAAAACCAAAAATGCGAGCTTCAAATCAATCCTTTCGCTCATTCCTGCGTTTTATGCAAACTCTTTCGAAGATATGAAAACCGGAGGCGATTTTGAAATGACTGGTACGGTAAAAGGCATGTATATTGGCGATTTTTATCCTGCTTTCGATTTAAAACTAAAAGCGGCGAATGGTTGGTTTCAATACCCTTCGCTCCCAAAATCGGTACAAAACATTCAAATTGATGCGCGGATAAAAAATCCGGGACGCACGCTCGATGAAACAACAATTGACATATCGAACTTTTCGTTTTTACTTGGTGGAAATCCTTTCCAAGCATCTATGCATATCGAAAACCCGATGACCAACACCTATTTAGCTATGAACGCTGAAGGAAAACTAAATTTGGGAATGATTAAAGAAGTGTATCCGCTGGACGAAAAAACAAAGCTGAACGGATTGTTCGAAACAAAAATAAAATTGGCAGCCCGCCAGGCAGATATTGAGCAAAACAAGTACGAGAAAATTGATTTTGCCGGCACCATGAATATCAGCAAACTCGAAGCGGAAACAAGCGCACTTCCTCAAAAAATAGTGGTAAATAATGCCCGAGTAGTATTCAATAACCGTTTTGTTGAGCTTCCTGCGCTATCTATGCAAATAGGTAAAAACGACCTTTCGGCAACTGGCCGCCTCGAAAACTTTGTGGCTTATGCGCTTCAGGATAAAACACTCAAAGGTAATTTAGCAATTAGTTCGAATTACCTGAACGTAAGCGATTTTATGTCAGGCACAACTGAACCTACAACTGCTGACAGCACTTCAACACCGCTGAGTATTATTCGCATTCCGGCTAATATCGATTTTATGATGCAGGCAAATGTAAAGAAACTTTTGTATGATAAAATGGTGTTCGACAATGTAAATGGACAATTGAAGGCAGCCAACAGTGAACTGAAAATGAGCGATGTTGCAATGAATGGTTTTGGTGGAACACTGCTAATGAATGGGATATACAGCACAACCGATACTTTAAAGCCGAAGGTTGATTTCGATTTACAAATTAAAGAGGTTGATTTTAAAGAAATTTTCTCGCAGGTAGAGACGCTTCAAAAATTTGCACCAATTTTGGGGAAAGCTGCCGGAAAATTTACAACAACCCTAAAATTTAACAGCTTGCTAAAAAGCGATATGATGCCAGATTTGGCAACGGTTTTAGGCGGTGGCACATTTAATACACAGCAAGTTGGGCTCAAAAATGTACCTGCCATTGATGCGCTTGTCTCCAAGTTAAATCAATCGGATTTAGTCCCCATGACAATCAAGGACTTAGTTATGCATTTTAGCATTGCAGACGGAAAATTGACAACCAAGCCCTTTAATTTTAAAATAAAAAATACGAATTTCACATTGGGAGGAAGCACCGGAATCGATAAATCGATAGCCTATAATGGAAAAGTGCAGTTGCCCGATAAGCTCAAACTTGGAAATTTTTCAACAGTTGGATTCAAAATGGGAGGTACATTTCAAAAGCCAACAGTGGAACTCGATTTGAAAAATACTGCTAGCGAATTATTGAATAATGTAAAAGATAAAGC
>CAZEEN010000031.1:6611-23226 GCA_964511115.1 uncultured Paludibacter sp.
AGTGAAGTAAATATTTGAAAGTAATTTTGTAAATGACAAAATCAGAATTTCCATACAAGCCATCGAAAATAAGTATTATCTTCGATTTTTTATTTTTGGCATTGTGTATTTTTGTGGTATTACGGTATTTTCCGCTTACCACTCGAAATCCTTTTGAAAAATATGACATTGCATCGGCTATTTATTTAGGTATTTGGTTTGTAGTATCGTATTTCCTAGGCCGTTACCGCCCTTTACATTTGCAGAAATATGTATTTACTTCTTTCAATTTAGTTTATGCTACGCTCATCACATTTCTTGCCATGTGGGCTGTATCGCATTTTCTCTTTGATAAATTCTTCTCTGTAAGGGTTTTATTCACGTTTACAACAGCTGTGTTTTTTGTGAATTCTGCATTTCACTTTTTGTACTTTGCCATGCTGTTTGCTGCTAATTACGACGAACAGTCAGTTGAAGCTGAAGCACGTACAGATGCAAGTTTAAAACCAGCCACACCTCTCGACGAAGAAAGTTATCGCGATTTATGCTCCGTAATTATTGAATTCTCTGGCGAAAAAGTATTTAAAGAATTATCGCAAAACCTTGAATTGAGATGCGGGAACAACTACATAAGCTTTTCATCAGACTTAAATGAATTCAAAGCTAAACCAAAATATAAATTTTCAACCATCGTTAATTTACAGTTGCTCAACAATATACGCGGCATAAATAAAATGTTTTCGGTAATAAATACGAAACTACCCGATAATGGAGTGCTTGTTTGTTGTTTCGAAACAAAAAGCACGATTAAAAAACGCTTTTTGACAAAATTACCAAAGGGAATCAATTACGTAGCTTATTCAATTGCATTTCTATTTAACCGCTTTATTCCGAAGCTTTTTTTAACAAAACGTTTGTACTACGACCTAACCGGAGGTAAAAATCGAATACTTTCAAAAACTGAAGTATTGGGTAGATTGTATCTATGTGGATTTGAGATAATAAAAGAGAAAAAAATTGGGCAGATAAATTACGTTTATGCAAAACGGATAAAACAACCTGACTTAAATATCAAACGTTTTCACGGACCACTTATAAGTCTACACCGAATTGGTAAAAACGGCAAAAAGTTTAATGTTTATAAGTTTCGGACTATGCACCCTTACTCTGAATTCCTTCAAGCTTATATTTATAGCAAAAACAGCTTGCAGGAAGGTGGAAAATTTAAACGCGATATTCGAGTAACTACCCTTGGACGAATTATGCGCAAATACTGGCTCGACGAACTGCCCATGCTGATTAATCTATTTCGCGGTGAGATGAAAATTGTTGGGGTGCGTCCGATTAGTTCACATTATTTCAGTCTTTACAGTAAAGAGTTGCAAGAATTGCGCACCAAATTTAAGCCAGGATTATTACCTCCATTTTATGCCGACATGCCAAAAACTCTGGAGGAAATTGAAGAATCGGAAATGAAATACTTATGTTCTTGTCAGAAAAAGGGCACATTCGTAACGGATATCATATACTTCTATCTAATATTACGAAATATTTTATTTAGAAATGCAAGAAGCGCTTAAGATAGTTTATAATGTTCATAAGGTTTGTAAAGTTATAAAATTTGTAAGGTTAATAAGGTTTTTAAAGTTAGGAAGATTAGTATGAAGAAAGTAATGTTTTTAGTGATAATATCCATTATATCAACCATGAAAGCACAGGATATTCCGCAACATATTTCGTATTACAAAATGTACGATTTCGTGGATGAATTGGCCAACAGTGGTTTGTACGAATTAAACTCAGCTATAAAACCATATAGCCGCACATTCATTTTAGAAAAATTACTCGAAGCTCAATCTCAGCCCGAAAAACTTTCGAAACGACAAAAAGCGGAACTAAAATTCTATCTGAATGATTTGGCGTTGGAAAACAATCAACTACCCGCTGCCAACTGGCATTTATGGAAAAACGACAAAAGTAAAGCTTCGCTCTTGGCTCCGGGAATTTTTTACAGAGATTCTTTATTCAAAGCACGAATTACTCCAGCACTCGGAATGAATGTGCTGAATAATTCGAGTGGCACAATTATTCAACGCTGGATTGGAGCTGAATTTCAAGCATCTATCGGTAAACATGTGTCGGTTTATGGTAGTTTACGCGATTTGTCGAATAATGGAGAAAAACTATCGGGATACAATTATTTAAACGACCAACCTGGTTATCAATATAAAGAAGCTTCGTACGGTGGCGATTATAGCGACTCGCGCGGAGGAATTAAAGTTTCGAATAAGTGGGGTTCCATTGGTTTTGTAAAAGATAATGTAATTTGGGGCGATAATTATCATGGTTCAAATATACTTTCGGGGCGCACTCCCTCGTACCCCATGATAACCTTGCGTTTACAACCAGTAAAATGGTTCGAAATGAATTACTTACACGCATGGTTAGTTTCCAATCAGGTTGATAGTTCATATTATTACCTCGAAAACGACACTCGTATTTGGTACCGACCAGCCAACAAATTTATGGCTGCCAATATGTTTACATTTACCCCCGTGAGGAATTTAAAAATATCAGTTGGAAACTCTATTATCTATGCCGAAAAAACAATTCAGGGTGGTTATTTAATTCCAATTGCTTTTTACAAGTCCATCGACCACACCTTGACCAAAGGATTGGGGACTGAAAATCAAAATTCGCAAATGTTTATGAATATCAGCTCACGCAATCTGAAACATACACATCTCTATACATCAGTATTTATCGACGAATTTAATTTTGGACGTTTACAGCCTTCTAACAAAGAAGCAAATCCAATATCAGTTAAAGCTGGAGCATTTATTTCGAACTTTCCTATCAAAAACCTTTCAGCACTGTTTGAATTCACCCGAAGCAATATTTTGAATTACAAACATTCAATTCCCGTGCTTTCGTATGCTTCAAACGGCTATAATTTAGGACATTATTTGGGGGATAATGCACAAGAATTATATGCAGCACTTCAATTTAAACCAATTCGAGGATTGGATTTTAAACTCTTTTACACCAATGCGCAACATGGAAACGAATACGATTATGTTCGTAGAGGCACTTCAAACGGTCTAACTGGAAGAGTTACAGGTATAATAAGTCAGCCTTCGTTAGGAGAAGTTATTTGGAAAAATCAAACGATTGGATTGCACGGAACGTACGAAATAATAAACAATGGCTATGTATTTTTCAAAGCTGAAAAAAGCAATATCGAATCGTTTATGCCAACGCAGGCTGTTACTTTTGGTGAAAAACGTATGACTGCTTCACAAACACTTAACTACTTTACACCAACATTTTTTCAGGGCGATAAGATTACAATTAGTACTGGATTTAGTTTCGGTTTTTAATGAGTCTGTCCGAAAAAAATTGAACACAAATTACGCAAATTTTCACAAAAAACGAGCTATTCGAATTTCGGACAGCTCGATTACGTTATAATGGTAACTAATTACATTTCTTTTCCTTCGTAATAATTAATAAAGGCTTTGTTTACAAGTCTGTTTCCTCCAGGCGTTGGATAATCGCCTGTAAAATACCAATCGCCTTTGTGGTTAGGACAAGCTTTGTGCAAACCTTCAATCGTTTGATAAACCAACTCTACGGGGCAATCCACATCGGCTGGTGTAAGCATTTTGGCTATTTGTGCCGAAACTTCAACTTGTGTAAATGGATTGTAAATTTTAGTCACATAATTCACCACCTTTTCTTTTGGATAGTCTTCCTGTGCTTTTGATTGTGCATAAACCTCGTCGATTAATGATTGCATTCCTCTGTCTTTCAACAACTGAATGGCAGCTCTAAAAGCACAAAATTCGCCCATTTTAGCCATATCAATACCATAATAATCGGGGAAACGCACCTGAGGCGACGATGATACAATGACAATTTTTTTAGGCTCCAACCGGTTCATTATTTTCAGGATACTTTGTTTCAAAGTAGTTCCACGCACAATGGAATCGTCTATTGCCACCAAGTTATCCACTTTTCCACGCCGAATAGACCCATAGGTTACATCATAAACGTGAGTTGCCAAGTCGTCGCGTTCGTTATTTGTCGATATGAAAGTACGTAATTTAATATCCTTGATTAATACTTTTTCGACCCGAGGTGCTCGTTTGGTTTCAGATTTAATACCATCAATCATTCCATAAAAAGCAACTTCTGCCGTATTAGGTATAAACGAAAAAACTGAATTATCTACATCATTATCAATAGCCTTTAAAATTGAATTACTCAACGATTCGCCCAATTTTTTACGCTCATTGTAAATATCAATATCACTACCACGCGAAAAGTAAATGCGCTCAAACGAGCATTTTTTCAGTTCATCCGCTTGTTCTCTAATTTTTTCGAAACGAATAGTACCATTTCTTTTAACTATCATAGCTTCACCCGGAGTTAATTCCTTTACTTCCTCTTCTTTCACATTCATAGCTGTCTGAATAACAGGACGTTCGGAAGCAACAACAACAATCTCGTCGTTAGCAAAATAAAAAGCTGGACGGATTCCTTTTGCATCACGAAATACAAATGAATCGCCATGCCCTAACATTCCACAGATAGTATAACCACCATCCCAGCGTTTTTCGGATTTACGAATGAATGAAGCTATATCTAAATTTTCTTCAATTTTCTGTGTAATAACAAGATCGTTGGTGTAGCGTGTACGCAATTTGTTATACTCGGTCTGCACTTCCTTATCCAACATAAAACCAAGCGATTCGAGCATCAAAAAAGTATCGCCTTTATCACGCGGATGTTGACCTTTAAGTGTGAGATGATCAAAAAGTTCGTCAACATTTGTCAGGTTGAAATTACCTGCCAGCACCATCGAACGGTTTTTCCAATTGTGCCGACGCAGAAAAGGATGAACATACGAAATGCCGCTACGACCTGTTGTACTGTAACGCAAATGTCCCAAATACAATTCGCCGGCATAAGGCAAGTTCATTTTTGCAAATTCAGCATCACATGCTTGTTGTGAACTTACTTTGCCCATTGAACAATTGATATTCGCAAAAATCTCCTGAATAGCATTCTTTCCCTCAACTCTATCACGCCAAATATATTCTTCGCCAGCTGGCATATCTAACTTCACTGTGGCAATTCCGGCACCTTCCTGACCACGGTTATGCTGTTTCTCCATTAGAAGATACATTTTTTGCAAACCATATTGCCATGATCCATATTTCTGCTGATAAAAATCCAAAGGCTTCAACAGCCTAATCATTGCTATACCGCACATAATAATTGATGTTATTTGCTTCGCGTTATTAGGCTTCGCCGGTGTTTGCACTTCGTGCGTTATTGGGCTTCGCCGTTATTTTTGGTATTATTGTTATAAATAAAAAACCCCAACACGGATGCAGGGGTTTAGAGTTTAATTTATTCTACAGTAACTGATTTGGCTAAGTTGCGTGGCTGATCCACGTCGCAGCCCTTTACCACAGCTATATGATAAGCCATTAATTGTAAGGGAATTGCAGCCAACAAAGGCACCAGACATTCTTCTGTTTCGGGAATACTGATGGAATAATCCGAAAGATTTTTAACTACTACATCGCCTTCCGTTACTATCGATATAATTTTACCTTTGCGGGCTTTAATTTCCTGAATATTGCTTACAACTTTGTCGTACATACCAACATTTGGAGCAATAACAACCACTGGCATTTCCTGACTTACGAGTGCAATTGGCCCGTGTTTCATTTCGGCAGCCGGATAACCTTCGGCATGGATATACGAAATTTCTTTCAGTTTAAGTGCCCCTTCGAGTGCAACCGGAAAATTATAACCACGTCCTAAATAAATAAAATTCTGCGCATAGGTAAATGTTTTTGCAAATTGTGCAATAGCATCACTCTGATTTAAAATGCTTTTAATTTTTTCTGGAATACGTCCCAACTCGCGAACACATTTCAGGTAAAACTCTTCCGTGATAGTTCCTTTTTCTTTACCCATAAGCAAAGCCAACATAACTAACACGGTAACTTGAGCTGTAAATGCTTTGGTCGAAGCTACCCCAATTTCGGGTCCGGCATGAGTATAGCAACCCGAATGCGTTAATCGTGGAATAGATGCTCCTACCACGTTACATATACCAAAAATAAATGCACCATTCGCTTTTGCCAATTCAACTGCAGCCAATGTATCGGCAGTTTCGCCCGATTGTGAAATTGGGATGACCACATCGTCGTTACGAATTACCGGATTACGATAGCGGAATTCTGATGAATATTCAACCTCAACAGGTATGCGTGCAAATTCTTCAATAGCATATTTTCCAATGAGTCCGGCATGCCATGATGTACCACAAGCAGTGATAATTATGCGGCTGGCGTTCATGAATTTATCTTTATTATCAATAAGACCGGAGAGTTTAATATTATCTTCGTCAACATTTACACGACCACGCATGCTATCGCTCAGCGTTTTAGGTTGCTCAAAAATCTCTTTCAACATAAAATGTTCAAAACCACCTTTTTCGAGCTGACTAAGGGTCATTTCGAGTTTCATTATTTCCGGCGTTTTTTCAACATTCGAAATGGTTTTAATTTTCAATTCTTTGCCACGTTGCAAGGTTACAATTTCTTCGTCGCCCACATATACCACTTTATCGGTATATTCAACAATAGGTGTTGCATCCGAAGCTAAAAAAAATTCATCATCGCCAATACCCACTACCAACGGACTACCTTTGCGTGCTGCAACAATTACATCCGGAAAACTTTTTTCGATAACACAAATGGCATAAGCTCCAATAACCTGATTCAATGCTAATTGCACAGCCGTAGGTAAGTCAATATTATTTGATTTTTTTACAAATTCAATTAACTGTATCAATACTTCCGTATCGGTTTCGCTCTGAAAAGTGTAGCCTTCCTCAATCAAACCAGCTTTAAGCACAGCATAATTTTCAATAATTCCGTTGTGAATAATGGCAAGTTCTTCCGATTGCGAATAATGCGGGTGAGCATTTATTTGATTAGGCTCGCCATGAGTTGCCCAACGGGTATGCGCAATACCAATATGGCCATTTATATCTTTCTGATTGGCAAATTGCACCAATTCAGCTACTTTTCCTTTTGCTTTGTAAACATTCAGATTACCATCGTTAATAAGCGCAATACCAGCACTATCATATCCACGATATTCCAAACGTTGTAATCCTTTAATCAAAATAGGATAAGCCTGACGCTTACCAATGTATCCTACAATTCCACACATAAATATATAAGTTTGTAAAGTTATTAAAGTTTTTTAAGTTCATAAAAGTTTGTAAGGTTTGTAAAGTTCATAAAGTTTGTAAAGTTAATAATAACCTAATCGATAATCATTCTTCACTTTATAAACCTTTTAACCTTATAACTTTACAAACATATTTATCATTATATTTTATTCCGGATGCGCTCCATTGCAATTTCAGTTCCTTCGCGACTACTGAAGCCGGTGAGGCGCATAAAACCTTCGCCCAACGACCCAAAAACAACTCCTGGCGTACTTACTATCTGAAAGTCGTAAAGCATCGTATGAAAAAACTTCCACGAAGTTTGATTGTTTGGTGTTCGAAACCATACATAAGGTGAATTTATACCTCCATATACTTCCAAACCGCAATTCATCAATTCTTTACGAATCATTTTAGCATTTGTCATGTAATAATTTACTAATTCTGCCACCTCAGTTTTACCTTTTTTGGTATAAGTTGCCTCCGCTCCACGCTGTACTACATACGAAACACCATTCGTATAATTTGCTTTTCGGCGGCTCCAAAGTTTATTCAAAGGTTCTTTTTCACCCATTTTAGTATAAACCATTAACTCAGGCGGAATAATCGTAAAACCACATCGCAAACCTGTAAAGCCAGCTGTTTTAGAATAACTCCGAATTTCGACTGCTACTTTTTTAGCACCTTTAATCTCGTAAATGCTTTTTGGTACATCATCGTCCGATATATAAGCCTGATAAGCAGCATCGTATATAATAATACTCTCGTGTTCGATGGCATAATCCACCCAACGTTTGAGCTCTGTTTTGTTTAAAGTAGTACCTGTGGGATTATTCGGATTACACAGGTAAATAATATCTACTTTTTCTTCGGGCAATTCGGGTATAAAACCCGTATCGCTCGAACATCGGAGATAAACCACATTACTCCATTTCTGGTCGTCAGACAGATAGCCAGCACGGCCACTCATAATGGTGGCATTTTCGTAAACAGGATACACCGGATCGGCAATGGCAATAATGTTATCCCGACCCAATACATGCCCCACATTCCCAATATCCGATTTGGCACCTTCGTTTACAAAAACACTTTCTTTGGTCAACGACACGCCAAGCGTACGGTATTCTTTGAGAATTTTCTCAATCAAAAAATCGTAACCTTGTGGTGGACTATACCCTCTGAAAGTAGCAGCATTTGCTAATTCATCCACAGCTGTGTGCATTGCTTGCACAACCTCGCTTGGTAACGGACGTGTAACATCACCTACACCAAGACGAATAATTTTGGCATTCGAATGCAACAATTTATAAGCGTTTACGCGCTTTTCAATTTCGTCAAAACAATAGATTTCAGGCGTTTTGAGATAATTCTCGTTTGCTAATGCCATCTCTGAAGAGGGTGATTAGGGGTTTTTTAGTTTCGTGTTTTTATTGTAGTGCAAAATTGCAATTTTTTTTTGATAAATGAAAATCAAAATGCTAAATAAAAATTGGTATTTACAATTTAATCATTTACAATAAACTATTTACTATGAACTATAAAATATTAACTAAAAACTATAAACTCATCTTCACTATAGTTCTGCCTTTTAATTTTCCACTTAGAATATTATGGATAGCTCCTTGCAAATCGTCCAGGCCAATTTCGTTGTATATTTCCATTAAGTGTGCTAGTTTCCATTCCGTAGCTAATTTTGTCCATAATCCGGCACGCAGATGTGTTGGATAATTTTGAGCCGAAATACCAATGAGTGAAATACCCCGAAGAATAAAAGGAAATACGGTCATATTTAGTTGTGTGGACGAAACACTACCACAGGTAGTTACAACACCAAGTGGTTGCAACGATTTGAGGATGTTTTCCAACGCCACACCACCTACAGTATCAATTCCACCGGCGTATTGTGCAGTGAGTATCGGACGCTTTTCGATTTGCTGAAACTGCTCTCGCGAAATAATTTCAGCTGCCCCAAGTTGTTTTAAAAACGGATATTCAGCTTCTTTGCCCGACACAGCCACTGTTTGGTAACCATTTTGAGCCAACAACGTCAACGCCACCGACCCTACACCACCTGTAGCACCAGTTACAACAACCTTTCCATCGGTCGGTTTAACAAGTTCAGTAAGGCGCAAAAGCGAAATAGCAGCGGTAAAACCAGCAGTACCAATAATCATCGACTCTTTCAAACTCAACCCTGTTGGTAGTTTTACAACCCACTCAGCTGGCACACGAATGTATTCGCCAAAACCTCCCGCTGTATTCATCCCAAGGTCGTAACCCGTTACAATTACTTCCTCACCAGCGTTGTAAAGTGGCGAAACCGATTCTACAACTACACCTGCGGCATCAATTCCAGGTGTATGCGGGTAGTTTTTGGTAACACCTCTATTGCCGATAGCCGATAAAGCATCTTTGTAATTTAACGATGAGTAGCTCACTTTCACCAACACTTCGCCTCGTGGTAAGTCATTGGTATCTAAGATTTTTACAGAAGAAACAAATTCGCCTTCCTTTTCCTCAACAACAAAAGCTTTGTATTGCATTTAATTTTTTATCAAGAAATTATGAAAATAAGAAATTATGAAAACGAGAACCAATAATTTGCGACCAACAGTAGATAAATTAAGTAATGTAATTCAACAAAAAAACGTCGAAGCTTTTAATCTCTTCAACGTTCTGTATTATTTAATTTTGCATGTTAGTCAACATCTACTTTAACCACATCGCGCATAGAGCACGAACCGTTAAATATGGCATTGGGCTCTACGACAAGAATTTTTGTTTTCACATCGCCCTTAATTTGCGCGCTACTTCGCAGTGTTAATGTGTCCGAAACAGTAATATTACCATTTACTGTACCCACAATTTCGGCATTCACACAAGTAATCGTGCCTCTCAGCATTCCATTCTGACCAATTATGAGTTTACCATTACACGAAATTTCGCCCTCTACTTCACCATCAATTCTGAAATCGCTATCGGCAAAAATTTTACCTACAATTTTACTTCCGTTGGTCAGTGCGTTGTACATAACGCCGATATTATTTGTCGTGTCTTTGGCCATTATTATCTGTTTTACATAATGAGAGTCCAAAATTACAATTTTCTTTCGAAAAATGAAAATTTTAAACTCTAAAAAACGATATTTTTATTTTTTCAACGATTTATTTATATCGTCGATATAACTCAACAGCTCATTACGACCAACGCCTTTTTCGGAAGAAGTAGCAAAAACAGGAGGTAATTCCTCCCAAGTCTCGAGTAATTTTTCCTGATAAAGTTTCACACTCTCGCGTGACTGTACGCCCGACATTTTGTCTAGTTTAGTAAAAACAATGGCGAAAGGCACTCCATTTTCGCCCATCCAATTCATAAAGTCAATATCAATTGCTTGTGGTTCATGACGGCTGTCAATTAATAAAAAAACAGAGGTAAGTTGTTCGCGATAAAGGATATACGATTCGATAATATTTTTGAGCTGCTCACGCATTTTTTTGCCAGCTGAAGCGTAACCATAACCCGGCAAATCCACCAAATGCCAATTGTTATTAATCAAAAAATGATTGATTAACAATGTTTTACCTGGCTTCGACGAAGTCATAGCTAAGTCTTTGCGGTTACAAAGCATATTTATGAGCGACGATTTACCCACATTCGACCGCCCGATAAAAGCATATTCGGGCAAATTTCCGGTAGGACATTTTTGAAAATCGGTATTACTAATGATAAACTCAGCTGATTTTACATCCATTATTTAGTTCAATTTAGACCCCCAACTTTCGTTTGAAAGCCAGGGGTCAATTATATATTTGTTTAATTTTTAAAATTTAATTCCAAATGTAGCTACAATATTATTATTTGATGTTTTGATATTGGCTGGTGTTACCTGAAAATCAGGCAATAAATCTTCGGAATTGTATGCATAATAATCTTCATTTATCAATTGGTTTACATAAGCAAAATCGACATACCAATTACTTTCACGATAACCTAGCCCAAAAGTCGCATAATTAGTACTGTTATGAGAAAAGTATTCAGGGTCGGTTCTAACAGATGTTTCATGAAATCGCTTCGTCAAATTCGAATTTGTTAAGTTACTAGTATTTGCAAAACCAGCTCGAAGAGAAAAATTATCTGTTAACCGATATTCACCCCCAATTTTTATTGTTCGGGCATTTTGAAGCATATCACTAATATGTTCGTTTTCTTTATCATAGGCATGAGAATCATTTTCTTCATTCATTAAACTCATTCCACTATAATTATTAAATACATATTCTACACTTAGAAATCCCCGTTTATCAAGAATAAAAGCTGTACTCACATTAAATTGAAGAGGTGTCTGTAATTTAAAAGTCTTTGTATTAGTTGGAGTTGGAGTAAAACCATCTGTTGTGTATGTAACATAATCCAAATCTGCATAATTTGTAAGACCCATGTTATAAAACATTGGAGTATGTAACGAAAGCCCTACCCGAATAAAGTCAACAGGCACTGCAATAGCACCGACATTAAAATTAACACCATTGCCAGTCAAATTCAAACTGTTTTTTAATGTCATACCATATCTATTTCCATATTCTTCTTTATACGTACTTTCTGATAAATAGTTAATGCTTTGTAAATTAAAAGATGCACCTAAATAGAGACGATTGCTAAAATTGCCAGACCAAGCAAAAGAATATTCATTTATTCCACCGCTTTCCTTTAACAGATAAGATGGCGTAATCATAACATTGTCGAGTAAAAATGGTCCCCATCCTAAAAATTCATTATTTGCATTGTATGTAGGCTGTATAAGCCTTGCGTAACTTGACAATACTTCCATCCACGAAAATCCTTCATCATTGAATAGAATATCAGGGTTAAAATCAGAAGTATCATTCCACCTTAAATCATTGGGAGTGTTTTTTGCAAAAACACCAAAATAATCTGTCATTGTCTTATTAATTGCATCGCTTTTAACCTTAATATTTCTATTGAAATTACGCAATTTATTGTATGAGAAAGAGAAATTTGAATTTACCAAACCTGCATACCCACTTTCTGCACGCCATGTTTTACCAGCTAATACTAAAGTTAAATTATTCATACCTGGAGAATACAAATCATCATTATCCGATTTATTATTCCAAAGAGAATTAGTTATTTGCAATTGTGCATCTACAGTAGCTGTCAGTTCCGATTTACGGAAAATCCCTAAACCTGCGGGATTATCTTTTATTGCCGACACATCGCCGCCAAGTGCGCCAAATGCACCAGCCACACTCATATAACGGGCAGTACCTATAATATCATTCTGCGAAGTTTTAACGGCTTCGAAAACGGTTTGCGAAAATGCTGTGCTTGCCAATACGACTGTAAGAGCTGATAAGATATAACGTTTCATAACTTTATAATTTTTGTATAAAATATCTATTTTAAAATCCTCAAACTTTCTAATTAATTCTATCTACGTCCGCCACCAGAACTACTGCTTGATGAGCTACTACTCGAACTACTTCCGCTAGAACTGCCACCCGAACTGTAATTGTTACTACCCGAGCTATAACTTGGAGTTGACGAGCGATATGAACTGTTGGACGAAGAACTCGAAGAAGAATTATACGATGAACGGGTAGAAGTACTTGGTGAAACCGAATTGCTTGAACGAGACTCACGCGTTACCGCTGGTGTTCCAGTTGAATAGCTTGAACGACTGCTACTGCCTGATGAATAATTACTGCGTGCTCCCTGATTGGGTTGCTCTGCATTTCCGGTGCGTGGAGTTGTTGAAACTCTTGGCGAAGTGTATGTTGAACGTGCTCCTGACTCGCGAGTTGTTACAGAGTTTCCAGTGCGTGGAGTAGTCGTGTTTGTGTAACCCGAAGTGCTACGATAATTGTTTTCGGTTGTGCGAATACCCGTTTGACGGTAGCCACCATTAACTATTGCGTTTGTATTCCGTTCGGTAATTGTGCGATTTGTTGAAGTCCCTGTTACCGAACGATTTTGAAAATCGGCTGCCGAACGAATTGAGCGTGAGCCATTTGAGCTTGCTACGCTGCGATTATTTCCACCAACTGCTGTGTAGCTACTTCCTAATCCTGCAGCGTTACGATAACTACTACTTCCACCAATTACTGTATTATTCATGCTCGTTGTATTTCTATAACTAACGCCTCTATTACTGTTAATCGAATTATTATTACCTCCATAATTATTTCCATAATAATAACCGTCGTAGAAACCATGATTGTACCCACCATAACCATAATAAGGATAACCCATACCATAACCGTACATGCTACCATAATAACTTCCGTACATACCGCCATAATAGCCACCGTATCCCCCGAAGCCGCCGTAACCATAATAGCCACCATATCCACCCCAATAATTATTGTACGACCAAGGATAATTTCCCCAGCCATAATAGCCTCCGTAATACGAACTTCCATAGCCCCAACTATTCCAGCCCCAGCTGCTATATGGTCGGAAACTATAATCGAACCAATACGGGTTAGTCCATGTTGGAGTTACATACGCATAATTATCTTCAACATACACATTCCAATCAAAATTATTCAAGAAATAAATATCATTGTAGGCAGGGTCGCCAATAAATACACGATACTTAGGATTGTGAAACTTGCGGATACGATTGGCGTATTCCAAATCGGATTTTGAACCGTTGAAGCCATTCATATAATAGCCTTCTTCTTCCATTTCTTGTTCGGTACTGTCGTTTGCTTCGCCCAGCAATATAGTGGTATCGGGCGTTACAATTTCCACTTTCTGTCCGCGTTCGATAAAAACAATTTCCTTTGCCCCGTTTTTGTAAACAGGCTTCTTGGCTATCGGACGCTCGGTTTGTTTAATAACATCACTTGGTTTAAAGTAAATATCGTCAACTGTTTCTTTCGACTGACCAACTACTGCGGCAGTTGCCATTGTCAGCATTGCAAATGCGAATACATAGGTTTTCATAATATTGCCTCCTATAAAAATAGAAAATTAATTTTTCTGTAATAAAACAATAATCGTGCCATGCAAAAGCACTTTCAAGGTATACAACAATAAATTTTCAAATTAGTTGATAAAGCATGATTTACAAAAAAAACGTTTTTGCAAAGCGTTAATACTATTTATTGAAAAAAGAAAAGCTCAGCGTCAAAATAATTTTATAAATAAAGCAAAATACAAATAGTTTTTTGTAGTTTTGGGGTTTGAAAAATAATCGAGAATGGTAAGATTTATCGTAAAAAGAAGTGAAGATTGTGAAGGATGAGAAATACTATTAAAATTAAGTAGATATGAAAAACAACAACCAAATAAAATGTCCGAATTGCGGCACTACCATTGATGTACAAGACATTCTGGCACATCAGTTGGAAGATGAGATTCAAATGAAATATCAGCAACAATTAGCAGATGAAAAAAAGAAGTTTGATGCTGAGTTTGATAGTTTGAATAAGGCTAAGGAGCAGTTTGAGCTACGAAAAAAACAGGAAAATGAGATGTTTCAGGATCGGTTGGAAAAACAACTGAAAGAAGACCGAAAGGGGATTGAGGAAAAACTCAAACTGAAATTTAAGGAAGAGCAAGCGGAGCAATTTACGGCTTTGCAAAAGGAGTTAAACGAAAAATCGGAGCAAGTAAAAGAGCTGGGGTTGGCACGGATTGAAGTTGAGAGACTAAAACGCGAAAAGTCTGAATTGAAAGAAATTGCCGAAGCCGAAGCTCAAAAAAACTTAAATGTAACTCTAATTGCCGAAAAGGAGAAAATCAGAAAACAAGAAGAGGAAAAAAATGAGTTACGTTTCAAGGAGCTTCAAATGCAGTTGGAGGCTCAGCGTAAACTTACAGAAGAAATGAAGCGTAAACAGGAACAAGGTTCTATGCAATTGCAGGGCGAAGTTCAGGAATTGGCCATAGAAGAGTGGTTGGCATCGCAATTTCCGCTGGATAGTATCGAAGAAATAAAAAAAGGTGCGCGAGGTGGCGATTGCATTCAGGTTGTAAATACACGCACACTTCAAAACTGTGGAACTATCTATTACGAAAGCAAACGAACCAAAGATTTTCAACCAAGTTGGATTGAAAAATTCAAAGCCGATATTCGCGAAAAAGGGGCAAACATAGGCGTGCTTGTAACTGAGGTTATGCCTTCGGATATGGACAGAATGGGCTTAAAGGAAGGAATCTGGATTTGTAATTATGAAGAATTTAAAGGGTTGTGTACGGTCTTAAGGGAATCGATTATTCAGATAAATGTGGCTGTAAGTTCTCAAGAAAACAAAGGCGACAAAATGCACATGCTTTATGATTATCTGACCGGAAATACGTTCAGACTACAGGTTGAAGCTATTGTAGAAGGTTTTACACAAATGAAAGCTGACCTCGATAGCGAAAAACGTGCCATGCAAAGTATTTGGAAAAAACGCGAAAAGCAAATTGAAAAAGTTACCGTAAATACCATTGATATGCATTCGTCCATTAAGGGAATTGCCGGAAAAGCAATTCAGGAAGTGAAATTACTTGAACTTCCGGTTGCTGAAAATTCGTTTGAGGAAATTGAATAATTTAAAACCAACTTATTACAATTGCCAAAAATTTCATTTTGGGTATCGTTTAAATGTAGTATATTTGTGGTCATTTTTTAAAATTTAAGCATGATTACAATTATTATAATAGCTCTAACGGCTATTGTTTCGTATTTAGCATTTAACAACAACAGTATTGTCGATAAATACATTTTTTATCCTCCGGCTATAAAAAACAAAGAGTGGTATCGTTTTATTACTTACGGAGTTTTACATGCCGATTTCTCGCACCTTATTTTCAATATGTTTGCCCTTTATCTTTTTGGTTCTGAAATCGAAAAAGTATTTAATGATGTTTTTGGCATCGGTTTTGGTGGATTTTTATATGTGTTGCTTTACTTGTTGGGCTTGATTTTCTCTATTTTACCTACTTGGTTTAAGGAAAAAGACAATGCCTATTACCGCAGTCTGGGAGCTTCCGGAGCAGTTTCATCACTGGTTTTTGCCTATATCTTGGTTTATCCCATGAACTTTATGGGCATAATATTTATTCCGATATTTCTTCCAGCATTTTTGTTCGGAATTATTTATGTATTAGCATCTATTTATCTCGAAAAAACACAAAATGGCACTATTAATCATTCGGCACACGTTACCGGAGGTCTTTTTGGTATTGTGTTTATGTTCGTTGTATTTAAATCCATTGCCGGAATTAATATATTCTACTATTTCATTCAGAGTATTCAAATAAGTTCTTTCAGTGATTTAATTAAATTCGGATATTAGCATTTTTGCAAAAACACCAACTAACAAACACAATATATTTATGAATTTTATTCAAGTTGATTTC
>CAZEEN010000032.1:0-12718 GCA_964511115.1 uncultured Paludibacter sp.
CCAAGTCGGTTTATCAAAGATATTGATGCTAAATACATTGAAGCACCCGTTGAAAATATTTTTCAGCCCAAACAAAACCGTTTCAGTAATTGGGACGATGATGTGGAATTTGAACGCAACCGACTGGAACGAAGTTCCAGTAGCTCCTTTGAGAGGCCTGCACGTGAACCTATTTATCAGCAGCCCAATAAATTAACACGTATAAAAGTAGAAACTAATCCGGTAAAGCAAGTCGAAAATGCTGCTTACCCTGTTGGCACAAACGTAAAACATGCCGTTTTTGGTGTCGGAAAAGTGGTAGAAACGGGCATTGTAAATGGAAACGAAAAAGTGGATATTGACTTTGGTGTAAAAGGCGTTAAATCGTTGCTTTTGAAATTTGCGAAATTGGAAGTGGTTAAGTAGTTTATAGTTTACAGTGGTCTCTGACACAAATATTTTTTCATGCAGTACAGAAGATAATTTATCAACAATGCACTAAAATTATAGGGAAAAATATTGGCTGTGAACAAAATTATTCTAACTTTGCAAGGCTAAAAACGAAAACAAAATTTAAAACAAAATAAATACAACTATGGCAGAAAAAACTACCGACGATGCACGCAAACCATCGTTAGAAAAACTGAAAGCATTGCAATTGGCAATGGACAAAATTGATAAAGACCACGGAAAAGGCGCGATTATGCGCATGGGTGATAATAAAGTGGTAGACACCGAAGTGATTTCTTCGGGCTCCATTGGGTTAAATGTAGCGCTTGGTGTGGGCGGCTATCCTCGCGGACGTGTTATCGAAATTTACGGACCAGAGTCGTCGGGTAAAACTACCTTGGCAATTCATGCCATTGCCGAAGCTCAAAAAGCAGGAGGTATAGCCGCTATTATTGATGCCGAGCATGCTTTCGACCGTTTTTATGCCGAAAAATTAGGTGTAAATATCGATGAGTTATTAATTTCGCAACCCGATAATGGAGAACAAGCGTTAGAAATTGCCGACCAACTTATCCGCTCTTCAGCAGTTGATTTGGTTGTAATTGACTCTGTAGCAGCACTTACACCAAAAGCCGAACTCGAAGGTGATATGGGCGATTCGAAAATGGGACTTCAAGCACGTTTAATGTCGCAAGCATTGCGTAAACTCACTGCCAATATCAATAAAACAAATACAACTTGTATGTTTATCAATCAGTTGCGCGAAAAGATTGGCGTTATGTTTGGTAATCCCGAAACAACTACCGGTGGTAATGCGCTGAAATTTTATGCTTCGGTACGTTTGGATATACGAAGAATTGGACAGTTGAAAGATGGTGAAGATGCTATTGGTAACCAAACGCGTGTAAAAGTTATTAAAAACAAAGTGGCACCTCCTTTCCGCAAAGCTGAATTTGATATTATGTACGGCGAAGGTATTTCAAAAACAGGTGAAATTCTTGATTTGGGAGTTGAGTACGGTATTATCAAAAAAAGCGGTTCGTGGTTTAGCTATGGCGACACTAAATTAGCACAAGGACGCGATGCTTCGAAGGGCGTTATTAAAGATAATCCTGAACTGGCCGCCGAACTCGAAGCTAAAATTGTTGAGGCTATTAAGAATAAATAGTTTATAGTAGATAGTTTATAGTAATATATATAGTAAATAAAAGCGGCTGAAAATCAATTTTTCAGCCGCTTTTATTGTTTGTGCTATGATACTCCTTTTATTTGGCTTGTGCTGCTTTTTGTTTTAGCGTATATTCTTTTTGCCATGCTTTAAGCTTGCCCGAAAGCTCAGCTCCAAAGGCATCGTCGAGTTTTTTGTTGTATTCTGCTCCACTTGCTTTTTTTAATTCTGCTTTTTGCTCATCAGTAGTTGCTGCTTTCATTTTTTCATTTAACGAAACCGCACGTTCCATAGCTAGCTCAATTGCTTTGGCTTTTTGTTCTTCGGTGAGTTGAAGGTCGGCAGCCATTTGGTCGTACATGGCTTGTTGTTTTTCAGGTAATTTTTTGATTACTTTTGGTGCTACAGGTGCTTGAGTTTGCGGAGTAGCCGGAACCTGAGCCGACAATAAAAAAGAAACCAACAGCATTCCGATAACGGTGAAAAATTTCAATGTTTTCATTCTTTTGTATTCTAATTTAAATGTTAATAAAATTATTTTTGTTTAGATGCAAATATAGGATAAACTTTGGGAAATTCTCCAATAATTTAAACTATTTAGGAGCTGTTCGGTACAAATAAATACCAATTAACAAAAAAACGATGTTCGGGAGCCAGGCCGCCAAAAAAGGCGACATTAGTCCGTTTACCGAAAAGGAGGTGGAAAATGTCGAAAATAGCACGTAAAGCGCACTCAACCCTAATCCGATTCCCAAATGAATCCCAACTCCACCACGCACTTTGCGCGACGAAAGCGAAACGCCAATCAGGGTCATTATAAAGGCAGCTAAAGGCATTGCAAAACGCTTATAATACTCATCTTGGAAAGCTTGAATATTCCCCACGCCACGGTTTTTCTGTCGTTCAAGGTAATCGCCCAATTCGCTAATGTTCATCTGTGCACTTTCGGCCGAGGTGATAAAAAATTCGCGCGGCTCCACATTGATTATGGTATCCATTTCAGTGCCTTTTTTAATGCTTTCGCGCATGCCATTAAAGTCGCGTTGCAGATAATTGCTTATCTTCCAGTTTGTAGCTGAGTCCCAACGGATAGTTTCGGCAGTGAGTCGCGATGTAAGTTTCTTATCTTCGAACTTTTCCAACGAAAAGCGATATCCCATATTTTCGGCTACTTCGTAGCGTTCAATATACATAATTACGCCCTTTTCCACTTCCATTTGTACGTTTCGGGCATTGTCTAACTTCTTCTTCTTGATGTATTTATCTTCGAAATCAATCATTTTGAGCGTAGCGGGTGGAATAATATATCCACCTAAAGTAAATGATAGTGTTGAGATTGTAAAGGCCGAAATAAAGTAGGGAAGCATCAATCGCTTAAAGCTAACTCCACTTGCAAGTATAGCAATAATTTCGGTATTGCCGGCCATTTTGGATGTGAAAAATATTACGGCTATAAATGTAAATAGTGGCGTAAACATATTTACATAATACGGTACAAAATTGAGGTAGTAATCAAAAACAATGGCTTTGAAAGGTGCATTGTTGTCAAAAAAATTATCTAGTTTTTCGGTTAAGTCGAACACTACCGAAATGCTTATTATCAATACTATAGAATAGATATAAGTGCCCAAAAACTTACCAATTATGTAAGTGTCGATTCTTTTTAAACCTAGTTTTTGATAATTAAATGCCATGAATAATTTGTTGTTTCGTATGCCATGCAAAGATACAATTTTCAAATTGAATAATGCTGTTCAATAAAAAAATTACAATCGTCGACCTAAGCGGTACATCATTTCGGCTTTCCAAGCTACGAAGTCGCCAGTCTGAATGTGTTGACGCGCTTCGCCCATTAACCACAGGTAAAATGCTAAGTTGTGTATGGATGCAATTTGCAACGCTAAATATTCTTTGCTGATAAATAAGTGGCGTAAGTAAGCTTTTGTGTAGGCGTGGTCCACATACGAAGTGCCAAACTCGTCGACTGGTGAAAAGTCGTTTTTCCACTTTTCGTTTTTCATATTCATTATACCCTGCGATGTAAAAAGCATGCCGTTGCGGCCATTGCGGGTTGGCATTACGCAATCGAACATATCCACACCACGCTCAATGCCTTCGAGCAGGTTTTGAGGTGTGCCAACGCCCATCAGGTAGCGGGGTTTGTCTTGTGGTAAAATTTCGTTCACCACTTCTATCATTTCGTACATTTTTTCGGTAGGTTCGCCCACGGCCAGTCCGCCTATTGCATTTCCTTCGCGGTTTTGCGAAGCAATAAACTCAGCCGATTGTCGGCGCAAATCGGGATAAACACAACCTTGTACAATGGGGAAAAATGTTTGTGAATAGCCGTATTTTGGTTCGGTAGCATCAAAATGCTTCGTGCCGCGCGCTAACCAACGATGCGTAAGCTCCATCGATTTCTTGGCATAATTGTAATCGGCATCGCCGGGCGTACATTCGTCGAACGCCATAATAATATCGGCACCTATCGACCGTTGAATATCCACAGCGCGTTCGGGCGTAAACAAGTGTTTGCTGCCATCGATGTGCGATCGAAATGTAGCGCCTTCTTCGTTGAGTTTGCGGTTGGCCGAAAGCGAAAATACCTGAAAACCACCACTGTCGGTTAAAATGGGTTTGTCCCAGCCATTAAACTTATGCAAACCACCTGCTTGTTCCAATATATCAATTCCCGGACGCAAATACAAATGATAGGTATTTCCCAAAATGATTTGTGCCTTAATATCTTCTTTCAACTCTTTAAAATGAACCGCTTTAACGGATGCAACAGTTCCCACTGGCATGAAAATCGGTGTCTGTATTTTGCCGTGGTCGGTGGTTATTTCTCCTGCTCTAGCTTTGGAATTGGGGTCGGTATGTTGAAGTTCGAAAGTCATTTTTTTGATGTGATAATGTGGTGATATGCTAATATGATAATGTGTTGATTAAGAGATTAGAATGTCAAAAGTCTGTTTAATAACAATTAATAACGCGAAGCCAAATAACGTGCGAAGCACCCAATAACGCGAAGCTAATAACGCACGAAGTGCCTAATAACGGCGAAGCCCACTAACGCGAAGCAAATAACGCACGAAGTGCCTAATAACACGCAGTTATAAAATTCTCCAAAATCTTTTGTCCTACATCGCCCGATTTTTCGGGGTGAAATTGTACCGCGTAAAAGTTGTTTTTCTGAATAGCAGAGCTGTATTCAACTACATAATCGGTTTTGGCTATGGCTTCGGCACAATTTTCAACATAATAACTATGTACAAAATACATGTACGCATTTTCGGGTACATCGGTCATTAAGTTTGTTTTTAACTGTGTAATATTATTCCAACCAATTTGAGGAACTTTGAGTCCGGCATTGGGAAATAACCGCACTTTTTGGTCGAAAATACCTAAACATTCCGTATTATTTTCTTCTGAAAAAGAACACATAAGTTGCATGCCGAGGCAAATACCCAAGACGGGTTGCTTCAGACTTTTTATCAGTGTGTCCAGCCCTTTTTCTTTCAAATATTCCATTGCCGATGATGCTTCGCCAACACCCGGAAAAATTACTTTGTCGGCTGCACGAATTTCATCGGGATTATCGGTAACAACAGCCTCTACGCCAATGCGCTCCAATGCAAAAAGCACCGAGCGGATATTGCCGGCATTGTATTTTATAATTACTACTTTCATTTATAAAATTAGAAGTCAGAAGTTAGAAATTAGAAGTCAGAAATTAGAAATTAGAAGAATCAACAATAGCAATTAATAACGTGCGAAGCACCAAATAACGCGAAGCTTAATAACGGCGAAGCCCACCAACGCACAAGGTGCCTAATAACAGCGAAGCTTACTAACGCACGAAGTGCCTACTAACGGCGAAGCCCTATACTATTCTATTTGTTGCAGTGTCGGGAAAAACCACAGCGGGTTTAAAAGTACGTGCTTCTTCCATTTCCATCATGGCATACGACATAATAATCACAATATCACCATATTGCACGAGGCGGGCTGCAGCTCCATTAATGCAAATAACACCCGATTTGCGCTCGCCGGTAATAACATAAGTCTCGAAACGTTCACCATTGTTATTGTTAACAATGGTTACTTTTTCGTTTGCAATGAGGTTAGCAGCATCCATCAAATCTTCGTCGATGGTGATACTTCCGATATAATTCAAGTTGGCTTCGGTAACCGAGGCACGGTGAATTTTTGATTTTAATATGTGTACAAACATGAAATTACGAATTATGAATTATGAATTACGAATTATGAATTAAAACGGTATCTGATATTGTCGATTAAGCGAACTTCGCCACAAAAAACAGCTATACATCCAACAGTTGCGCTGCTCCAATTGTTTGCCGTTTGTAGTGTTTTCGCATCAACAATTTCGAAATATTCTAGTTGTAATCCTTCAATTTTTGCTATTTCATTTTCAACCCAACTTTTCAGTTCAGTAGGTGATGTTTTGGCAGCTAATTGCTGACTCTGAAACAACGCTTTCGAAATTCCGGCTGCAATTTCCCGTTGCTGTGCCGAAAGTCGCTCATTGCGGCTACTCATAGCCAAACCGCTTGCTTCACGAACAATAGGACAGTCGATTATTTCAATCTCGAATCCCAAATTTTTGGTCATTAAATGAATAATGGACAATTGTTGAAAATCCTTTTCGCCAAAATACGATTTGTGAGGCTGAACAAGCGTAAAAAGCTTACTTACAATTTGCACCACGCCGTTGAAATGTCCCGGACGAAACTTACCTTCCATAACCGTGTCGAGTCCTTCAAAATCAAACTCAAAGCGATTGTTTTTTTCGTTTTCGGAATACATATCGTCGATACCCGGAGCAAAAATCAAATCGCAACCAGCTTTTTCGAGTAAAAGTGCATCGGCTTCTATAGTGCGGGGATATTTTGCAAGGTCGCCAGCATTATTAAACTGCGTGGGGTTTACAAAAATGCTCACTACATTGTACTCATTTTCGGATACCGAACGTTCGACTAATCCAATATGAC
This sequence comes from uncultured Paludibacter sp., assembly GCA_964511115.1. GTDB lineage: Bacteria > Bacteroidota > Bacteroidia > Bacteroidales > Paludibacteraceae > Paludibacter. The sequence continues at coordinate 6,613 of CAZEEN010000032.1, forward strand.
CGGCATGTAAAGCACCCATTGTAGGTACAAAGCCAATGGTTTTCCCATTCGAGCGGGCATTGGCAATTTCGGTTCTTAGCATTGCAACCGTAGTAACAATAAGCATCTGCGTTTCTTTTGTTTTAATGTTCAGTCTTTTTCAAAAAATGCATAAATTTCGAAAAACGCTGCAAAAGTACAAAAACTAATTTGTATTACTGTTCAATTCTACGATTTAGATGGATATTAATTGTATTGAAAAACAAAAAATATAATAATATAATGATATTTAGACATTGTGTTGTATTACTCATTCTCAAGGTTAAACTTTTATAAATGGGAATTATTAACCATTGCAGTAAGGTTAGTTTACAGGTTGTTAAATTGCAGAAATACAAGCGTATAGAATTTTTGGGCGTGTTGGGGAAATAATTTATTTTCATTTTTAAGTTGTATGTGCTTAACAATTTGGAGTTTGCACTTGTCTATATCCGATTTTTTTTATATATCTTTGCATTTCGTTCCAAAATAATTGGATTGTAATCAGATTAAATGAAGAAGAAAATTACTAAGATTCTGTATATTTCGCAAGAGATATTTCCGTATTTACCCGAATCAGAAATTGCCAATATGTGTCGTTATTTGCCACAAGCAATGCAGGACAGAGGCAAAGAAACTCGCACGTTTATGCCGAAATTCGGTGCTATCAACGAACGAAGAAATCAGCTTCACGAAGTTATTCGCCTTTCGGGTATGAATTTAATCATAGACGATACCGATCATCCGCTGATTATTAAAGTAGCTTCCATTCAAGCAGCGCGATTGCAGATTTATTTTATTGATAATGACGACTATTTTCACCGTAAGAATACCGTGGTCGACGAAGCTGGTAAAGAATACGAAGATAACGACGAACGTACCATATTTTTTGTACGTGGCGTTATGGAAACTGTAAAAAAACTTCGTTGGACGCCTGATATTATTCATTGTAGCGGCTGGATGACTGCTTTGGCACCGCTCTACATTAAAAAAGCGTATAATCAGGACCCGTTTTTCAAAAACTCCAAAGTGGTATATTCGTTGTGCAACGATGAATTTAAAGTGCCGTTCAGACCATTATTTGCAGACCGTTTGAAACTGGAAGGGATAGAGAAGAAGCACGTCGCACAATTTAAAGATACTGAAATTGATTACGTGACGCTTTCGAAATTCGCAATCGACAATTCCGACGGTGTAATTCAATCTACCCCTATTATTAAACAGGAGTTAATTGATTATATGACCGAGAAAAAAGTGAAATTTGTACCTTATGTAAAGGACGAAGATTATGCCGACGAATACCTTCGTTTTTACGATACTTTAATGTAGTTTTTCCCAACGTAATATTCCTCAAAAATCTTTAACCATTCAATTTCAAAATCTGCTTCACAATGAGATGGCAATTTATTTTTGTATTTGTAATTTCGTTTGTTTTTTATAGCTGCGAAAACGATTTGACCAATATTGGCTCCAATATTCAACCTACGGGTGATGCCATTATTACAGGTATCAATTCGTTTGGGGTGAGTTCCGAAAACTTCGATGTTCCTTTTATTTATTCAAAACCAGATTCATTGTTGCTGGGGACGTTTTTTGACGAAACATTCGGTACACTGTATGCCGATGTGCTTACACAATTACAACCTCCTGTTGGCATTGAAAATGCCGTGACGTATCCCGCAACTGCTAAAGCAGATTCCGCAAAGCTTTTGATAGTCTATTATTCGTGGTTTGGCGATAAATTTTCACCCCTCGAAGTAAATGTTTTTAAAATGGATAAAGGTAAAACCTTCAAAGAGTCTGATTTATATCCATCGAATATTAATGTAGATGAATACTGTTCCAAATCGGTTTTGCTTGGCTCTAAAGTTTTTTCTGCTGCCGATTATGCCGGAGGTCGTGCAAACCCTTACGTCATTCAAATTGACTTAGATACAAGCCTTGTTTTTGGTCAGAATAAATTTTCGAATGAATTGAAAGCAACTTACACTTTAGGAAATGAAGCAGTTTTTCACAACAAATTTAACGGACTTTATATCACTTCCAAATTTGGTACGGCAAGTTTGCTTAATGTACAGAGCATATACATGCGTTATTATTATCATTACACCTACATGCGCAAAACTGTTGATGGACTTCGTGATTCAACAGTAACTGTTTCACATTATCAGGATTATCCGGCCAACAAAGAGGTACGCACGGTGAATCGTGTGGAGTTGCCACAAAAGGCTGCTGTTTTACAGGGTTTCAATTCGGTTCCTACTAAAAATGTAGTAGCTGCACCTGCAAATGTTTATACAAGAGTAACAATGTCGCTAAAAGCAATTAAAGATAGCTTATCGAAAGGCGTGAAAGGCAAGACCATGTTGATTAACCGAGCTGTTTTCAGAGTGGATGTTGCAGATATACAAGATACAACGCTTGCAGTGCCATTGGTGAGTAGTATTTTGATGCTTAATGAGGATAGTGTGGATAATTATTTTAAAACACGTAAATTACCTACAACTTACAATTCGGTGCTTGGTAGCATAACGTACGAATACGATATCAACAATGAATTGCAGTATTTTTATAAATTCGATATGTCGAAAGTATTGACACACGAATTGGCCAAGAATCCAACTACTCAGGAGCTCAAATTCAGACTAATACCAGTTTCGATTAGTTACGATGGTTCTCAAAATATCAAGGAAATTAAACAGCAAAACCTAATGCGTGCAGTGAAATTGTGTTCGGGTACACACCCAACAAAGCCTATGAAACTGCAAATGGTGTATAGTGGATTTTAAAAAAGAAAAGTATTATTAGAACTGAAAGCCGACTTTTAACCCTAACGCATTGATGGTAGTAGAGCCATAGAAGCTAAAAATGCCGTTTTGAGTAGATTCGGTTAGTTGGCCACTTATGCTATAGACTGCTGCCGAAACGCCTGCATAGATTGCTGATTTGTAGTTTAGGCGGTGATTAATACCTAGCGAGATTTTTGCAAATGGCCCACCACTGTAGTTTTTAGTTGCCGAAAAAGCATAGCCGGACTCGAACCCAACAAAGGGCGATGTCCGGTTTTTTGATGTATATGTCTGTATCTTCACAGTTGCCGGAATTAAACCCAAATTAGCATCTGCAATCCAGAAATAGCCTGCGCCTATGCCTACATATAAATCTTTACCAAACGTTTTCCGATTGCCAAAAGTCAACCCCACTTGAGGAGCCGAAGCTGCGTCAAATGCCTTACGTGCCGAAGCATTGCCAAATGAAAGTTCGAACTGTCCGCAGAAATTGTCGTTCTGTGTTGTTCCTAAAGGTGCTTGTTTGGTAGTGTTTATTGGTTCGGAATTAGCAGATTCAATTTTATCAATCTCGGGCAAAGCAAACTGAAATCGAGCTCCTGAATTATCTTTGAGCATAATCAATTCGTCGTTTTTCAGAACCACTTCCCCAACAAAAACAGCACCCGTTTTGAGCGTGATTTTGGTTAAGGTACTGCCATCCTGAGCAAAAATACCAAAAATAACGAAACTCAATAACACTAATACTAAATTATTTTTCAATTGCATTTTCAATTCGTTTTTAGATGTAAGTTAAAATAAATCATTCCAACTTTTACCAAAGGTCGACAAAGTTAATTGTTTTTTTAAAGAATTAATATGAAAGCAGTAAAAATACTTGTCAGCAAAAATTGTCGGCAAAATATATTAACCTTTCTTTTTGGCACGATAAGTTCTGGGGTTTACTCCCATTGTTTTTGTAAATAACCTACTGAAATACAATGGGTCATCGTATCCTATCATCTGACTGATTTGATTTATTTTGTAATTTGTAAAGTCTAAAAGATGGCATGCCTCCTGAGTTTTTAATTGTACGAGATAGTTTAATGGTGTATAGCCGGTTTTTGATTTGAATACGGAAGTAAAATGAGATGGTGATAAACCAACAAATAGAGCTATTTCATTTAATGTAAGTCGTTTCGAAATATTTTCGCGCATAAAATGTATGGCTTCCTCTGCGGTATCGCGTGTTTGAGTTTCGATAGCAGTTGCTGACCGAAATGAGTTTAAAAACTTTATTGTGCCCAAAAAATGAAAAAACAATGTGGTTGTATAATGTAGATTGCTTTTGCTGTAACCATTGCGTAGCGTGCTGAAAATTTCTTCAAACATGCGTAAACGGTCTTCAATGCGTGAATCTTTTTCAGGTGAAATGTCATAAGGTTTCTCAAATCCTTCGGCAAAATAATCAGCCTGTTCTCCATCAAAGTGAATCCAATAGATAGTCCATGTTTTGTGAGGAGCTGTGCCATAAGCATGTGCTTTTCCTTTTGGAAGAATAAAAAACTGATTCGACCCAACTTTTTGTTTTATACCATCTAACTCAAACCAACCATCGCCTTCGAAACAATATATAAATACATATTGACTTGCTTCTAATGTTTTTCTTTGTCTGTAATGATTGGATGCATTAGGATAAAACCCTATGTCTGTAATGTATAGCAATTGAGTAAGTGCGTCATTTGTTATGTCGCTTACAATGGATGCTGGTAAAACAATTGCTCTCTCACCTAAAAATCCACTTTTTATTTTAGTCATACTGATTTTTTAAAACGAATAATAAATACAAAAGTAGCTTTTTTCGGAATAATAGTAATATAATCCATATAAATATATTAATTTTCTATTTTCAGAGTGGTTTATTTCTGTTTTCTTTGCACATTCAAAATACAAAATAAAACACATACTAATAAAATGAGAAAATTCAACAATGCCTATATTTTAGGTATTTCCTTGGTTTCGGCTATGGGAGGACTGCTTTTCGGTTACGACTGGGTGGTAATTGGTGGTGCAAAACCATTTTACGAACGTTTTTTTGATATTGCAAACTCACCTGATATGCAGGCTTGGGCAATGAGTTCGGCACTAATAGGTTGTATTGTTGGTGCTGTTGCATCGGGATATATAAGTGATAAATTTGGACGGAAATGGCCATTGTTGATTTCGGCTTTTCTATTTACACTTGCCTCAATTGGAACTGGACTGGCTGAGAGTTTTCAAACATTTGTGTGGTTCCGAATAGTTGGAGGTGTTGGAATTGGCTTAGCATCAGCACTTTCGCCCATGTATATTGCCGAAGTTGCTCCCTCGCATGTTCGGGGTAAATTTGTTTCTCTCAATCAATTTACAATCGTTATAGGCATATTAGGTGCTCAACTTATTAATTTACTTATAGCTGAGGCTGTACCTCAAGGTGCTACCGATGAATTTATACGTGCTTCGTGGAATGGTCAGGTGGGCTGGCGCTGGATGTTTTATGCTTGCGGCGTTCCTGCTGCTGCATTTTTCGTTCTCACACTCTTATTGCCCGAAAGTCCCCGTTGGTTAATTAAGGCTGGAAAACCAGAAAAAGCAATGCCCACACTCCGTAAAATAGGGGGAGAAGAATATGCACAAGCGGAAATGAACGCGATTAAAGCAACACTCAACGATACATCCGAAAAAGTGGATTTCAAAGAATTGTTTAAACCAAAATTCAAAACGGTTTTAATAATTGGAATAGTACTGGCAGTTTTTCAGCAATGGTGCGGTATAAATACGGTGTTTAATTACGCCGAGGAAATTTTTACCGCTGCTGGTTATGGCGTAAGCGATACACTGTTTAATATTGTAATAACAGGCAGTGTGAACCTGATTTTTACATTGGTAGCCATGTTTACGGTTGATAAATGGGGACGAAAAAAGTTAATGGTATTCGGTTCAATAGGGTTAGCTTTAACCTATGTATTGTTGGGGAGTGCTTTTTATTTTGAACTGAAAGGTATAGCTGTTTTGAGTCTTGTGATTATTGCAATTGCTATTTATGCCATGTCGCTGGCACCCATAGTGTGGGTTATACTTTCCGAGATTTTTCCGAATCATATAAGAGGAGCTGCAATGGCATTAGCTACATTCGCATTATGGATAGCATGCTTCATACTCACGTATACATTTCCGCTACTCAATGCTTCTTTGGGGGCTGCAGGCACATTTTGGGTTTATGCAGCAATATGTTTAAGTGGTTTTGTATTTATAACTATAAAACTTCCCGAAACAAAAGG
>CAZEEN010000032.1:12818-23151 GCA_964511115.1 uncultured Paludibacter sp.
CCCGAGAAGAATCCAATATTTTTGGAAAAACGTGTATATCAGGGAAGTAGCGGTGTGGTGTATCCTTATCCCGTGATTGAAAAAATAGCCGACGAAAAGCACGACAAAATATACAAAGCCGTTTTTTTGGAAAATGAGTATATTAAAATCATGATTCTGCCCGAATTAGGCGGTCGGGTGCAAATGGCCTACGATAAAATCAAACAACGCCATTTTATCTATTACAATCAGGTAATAAAACCGGCATTGGTAGGTCTGACTGGCCCTTGGATATCAGGTGGAATTGAGTTTAACTGGCCGCAACATCATCGTCCGAGTACGTTTTTGCCGGTCGACCATACTATTGAGCACAATGCCGATGGCAGTGTTACGGTTTGGGTGAGCGAAAACGAAAAGATGTTTCATCAAAAAGGGATGGCTGGTTTTACACTGCATCCAGGAAAAGCGTATTTAGAAATAAAAGGTAAACTCTATAATCCGACTCCAGTGCCGCAAACCTTTCTTTGGTGGGCAAATCCCGCAGTGGCAGTAAACGATTTTTATCAATCAGTATTTCCACCCGATGTACATGCAGTTTTCGACCATGGCAAACGCGATGTTTCTACTTTCCCAATTGCTACGGGCACGTATTACAAAATTGATTATTCGGCTGGTGTTGATATTTCCAACTATAAGAATATACCTGTCCCAACATCGTATATGGCTATTAATTCGGAGTTTAACTTTGTGGGCGGATATGAAAACGATACGCAGGCAGGTGTACTTCACGTAGCAAACCATCATGTTTCGCCGGGCAAAAAACAATGGACATGGGGCAATGGCGATTTTGGAAAAGCGTGGGATAGAAATTTGACTGACGAAGATGGGCCATATATCGAACTGATGGCGGGCGTATTTACTGATAATCAGCCCGATTTTACGTGGATAAATCCTTACGAAGAAAAAACATTTACGCAATATTTTCTGCCCTATCGCGAGTTGGGTGTTGTGAAAAATGCGTCGAAAGATGTGTTGATGAACATGGATAAAGTGGGTGATAAAGTGGTGGTGAAAGTATTTGTTACGTCCAAACAAGTTGGTGCGAAAGTTGTTTTAAATGGCTTTTTTGAAGAAACCGCCAATTTGAGTCCTGAATCTGTATTTGTAAGAGAAATTACTGTTGGTTCGAAAGAACTAAGTGTTCTTGAGCTGGTAGTTTATAACTCCGAAGGCACCGAATTACTTGCCATTCGAACTGAAAATGTGGAGCGCCCACAGGCTGAAGCAGCTAAGCCAGCATTCTCACCCCAAGAAACGCCCACCTGTGAGCAACTGTACCTCACTGGATTGCATTTAGAGCAATACCGACATGCAACTTACAACGCCACAGACTATTATCATGAAGCTTTGCGCCGTGACCCGAGCGATGTTCGGAATAATAATGCGATGGGACTTTGGTTGCTTCGTCGGGGTAAATTTGCCGATTCAGAAACCTACTTTAAAGCGGCTATCAAAACACAGCTTCAACGTAATCCAAATCCGTACGACGGGGAACCACATTTTAATTTAGGGCTTTCGTTTAAATACCAAGGCAAAAACAAGGAAGCTTATGATGCATTTTATAAATCATGCTGGAATGCTGCTATGCAAGATGCAGGTTATTTTGGCTGTGCACAGATTTCCTGTATCAACAACAAACTAAACGATGCACTTTACGAAGTGGAAAAATCGCTCATTCGCAACTGGCATAACCACAAAGCACGTGTGTTGAAAACGGCTATTTTGCGCAAACTCGGACGAAAAGAAGAGGCGCTAAGCTGGATTGAAGAATCGTTGAAAATCGATTTATTCAACTTTGGTTGTAGTTTTGAACAGTATTTACTTACAAATGAAAGTTCAGTATTAGCTGAAATGCATCAGCTTATGCGTGGCGAAATACATAATTATGAGATTGTTGCGTTGGATTATGTGGCCGCTGGTATGTATGCCGAAGCATTACAAATACTGGAAGAAGGTGAAAAAGTCTGTGCCCCAACACCCATGACTTATTATTACATGGCTTGGGCGTTGACTTTGAGCGGGAAAGATGCAAACTTAGCGCTTGATAAGGCTGCAAATCATGCACCCGAATTCTGTTTCCCGAATCGGTTAGAAGCTATTTTGGCGTTGGAAAGTGCGCAGAATCTGAATCCAACCGATGCCAAAGCACCTTATTATTTGGGAAATTTGTGGTACGATAAACGTCAGTACCCCGAGGCCATTGCCTGTTGGGAAAAATCAGCTGAATTGGACGATACATTCCCAACTGTATTGCGAAACCTGTCGCTGGCCTATTTCAACAAACTAAATCAGGAAGAAAAAGCGGTTCAATTCCTCGAAAAAGCGTTTGCACTCGACACGACCGATGCCCGCATTTTGATGGAACTCGACCAATTGTACAAACGCCTTTGTCGCCCACATTCGGAGCGACTGGCATTTTTGGAAAAACATATTAAATTGGTTGAGCAACGTGATGATGTGTATTTGGAATATGCCACCCTTTGCAATCAGACTGGCGATTACCCAAAAGCTATGGAGTTGATTGACAGCCGCATTTTCCACCCATGGGAAGGAGGCGAAGGAAAAGTACCGGCTCAATATCAGTTGGCGCGTGTGGAACTAGCAAAAATTGCAATAAACGAAAAAGAATTCAAAAAAGCCATTTTATTGCTCGAACAATGTCTGGAATATCCACACAATCTGGGTGAAGGAAAACTGCACGGCGCACAGGAAAACGATTTTCATTATTGGTTGGGCTGCACGTACGAAGGATTGGGAGACGCTGAAAAAGCAAAAATATATTGGGAGTTAGCCAAAGATGGAAATACAGAACCCGCAGCTGCCATTTTTTACAACGACCAAAAACCGGATAAGATATTTTATCAGGGATTGGCATTGCTAAAACTCGGACGGATTGAAGAAGCAAACACTCGTTTCGATAAGTTGATTGCTTTTGGTGAAAAACACATCGATGAGCAAATAAAACTCGATTATTTCGCCGTATCTTTGCCCGACCTGCTTATCTGGGACGACGATTTGACTTTCCGAAATAAAATTCATTGCCACTATATGCTTGGATTAGGATACTTAGGAATTGGCAATTCTGAAAAAGCAAACTTCCACCTGCAAAAAGCTGCCGAAATGGATGTAAATCATCAGGGGTTGCAGGTGCATTTGAAGTAATGTAATTGATTAAAATAAGATTATTTATAACGCCCGCAAATCAACATTATGTCTGTTGATTTGTGGGTGATTTTTTATCCGTTATTTTCATAGTCATTGATAAACAGGTACATAGTCTATCACAATATTTTTATCCAACAAAAATTAGGTAGCAATAAAACAAAAGTTCAACCCCGATTATTCAATAAGCCTATTATCTTTGCACCGTTCAATCCCGAAAAATCAGTATAAATCTATTCGAAAAAAAATGAATTTACTACGGACATTATTTATTGTGTTATTTTGCTCGGTTATGCTGGGTATATCAGCACAAACCAGAGTTATTGTGGTTTGTTTCGACGAACCAAGTGGCACTTGGATAGCACTTGTCCATGGAAAATTAGATTTGATGTGTGGCTATATTCAAGTGGCAACAAGTACTCCATCGATTACCGGAGCAGCAGGAACAGTTGATTTCTCAGGCAAATTTAATACAGGTGCATATTCCATGGGTCTAACACGTACCGAAGGAAAATCGCGTTATGTTGTTTCGTAAAAAATAACAACAAAAATTCTAGTAACTTCTTACGCCTGCTCAGCAATCACTTCCTTGAATTTTTTCAAAAAAAGCGCTACATCTTGTTTCGATAAACATAGTGGTGGGAGAAGTCGGATGATGTTGCTGCCGGTAACTCCAGTGAATATTTTTTTGTCGAAAAGAAGACTTTTTCGTATTTCGCTAATGGATTTATCGAACTCAATTCCTATCATTAGTCCAAGTCCGCGCACTTCTTTTATGCCTTCCATTTTGCGAAGTTCTTCGAGTAATAGGTCGCCAATTTTACGTGAGTTTTCTACTAAATTTTCGGCTTTCATTACGTCGAGAACGGCTATAGCAGCGGCACATGCCAAATGACTACCACCAAAAGTAGTTCCTAACAGCCCATGCGAAGCTTTAAACATTGGACTAATTAATAAGCCTCCAATTGGAAAGCCATTTCCCATTCCTTTGGCAACAGTTATTAAATCGGGGCGAATATCGGCATGTTGATGCGCGAAAAACTTTCCACTACGTCCGTAGCCCGATTGTATTTCGTCTAAAATAAGAATTGTGCCATTTGCTTTACAAGCCGCATTCAGTTCTTGTAAAAAAGTTTTGTCGGGAACAATAATACCACCAATGCCTTGAATGCCTTCGATAATTACAGCGCACACATCGCCTTTTTGCAAGGAATTGCGTACAGAATCAATATTGTTTAACTGGTGAAATTCTACATCAAAACCTTCGTTGATAGGTGCTACAATTTTTGGGTTATTGGTAACGCGTACAGCAGCCGAAGTACGACCGTGAAAGCTTTTTTCGAATGCAATTACTTTGGTGCGGCCGGTATGAAACGAGGCAAGTTTAAGTGCATTTTCGTTGGCTTCGGCACCCGAACTTATCAGAAAAAGCGAATAATCTTCGTAACCCGAGGCTTTTCCAAGTTTCTCGGCCAGTTCTGTTTGCAGTTTGTTTATAATGGAGTTGGAGTAAAATACAATTTTTTCGGCTTGTTGGGTGAGCTTTTGCACATAATACGGATGCGAATGTCCGATAGAAATCACGGCATGTCCGCCATATAAATCCAAATATTCAATGCCTTGTTTGTCGTACGTACGGCATCCGATGCCTTTGGTAATTTCGATATCGAAAAGCGGATAAACATCAAATAAATTCATCTTTCAACTTCTATTTTTATTGTAAAAAAATATTTTTAAAATAAGTTTGGCAAAAGTACTTCAAAAAATGGAAGTTGACAATTTTATCATAAAAAAAAATTGTACTTTTACGTCAAATTTTTAATTTCATACTATTGATGCAAAACTTAGTAACGATTTATTGTAAAAACACAAAATCGTACCACGATATTCCCCTTGGTACATCGCTCATTGAGGTTTATAACCTGCTGAAAATCAATCTGAAATTTCAGGTGGTAGCAGCGCGCGTAAATTACAAAGTGGAGGATCTTAACTTTTTAATTTACAAACCCAAAGATATTGAATTTATTGATATGAGTATTCAGTCGGGTATGCGAGTGTATATTCGCACCTTGAGTATGATATTGTCTAAAGCTGTTGAGGATGTTTTTCCTGAACTTTCATTGCGCATAGAGCACCCCATCTCGAGAGGGTATTATTGCAAACTTGAGGGTTTGAATACGCCAATAACTGAGGAAGTTATAGCGAAAATTAAAGCACGTGTAGCCGAAATAGGAGCTTCTGCCGAAAAGATACTTTGCGAAGAAAAACAAACCAAGGTTGTAAATGCCATGTTTGCCGAGCGCAAGCATCACTCTGATAAAGTATCATTACTCGAAACACTTGGCACACCCTATTGTAGGTTTTATCGCATTGGCGAATATATCGATTATTACAATGGTGTTTTGCTGCCGTCGACTGATTACTTGGGCCTGTACGATTTAATTCCTTACTATGATGGCATGTTGCTGCGGGTGCCTAATCGACACAATCCATTCGAACTCGAACCACTCGAAATGCAACCCAAGATGTTCGACATTTTTAAAGAATATGTTGGTTGGAATAAAATTATGAACCTCAATAATGTGGGCGAATTTAACCAGTCGTGTCGTAACAATGAGACCTTTAATCTTATTAAAGTGTCGGAGGCATTGCACGAGAAAAAAGTGGCAGGAATAGCTGAGATGGTTTTGAAAAAGTCGGAGAAAGTAAGGTTCGTTCTTGTTTCAGGACCCTCATCTTCGGGTAAAACCACATTTAGTAAGCGTTTGTCTATTCAGTTGATGGTGTGTGGATTAAAACCAATAGTGATTTCGCTCGACAATTATTTTGTGAACCGCGATGCCACTCCGCTGGACGAAAATGGTGAATGGGATTTTGAACATTTGCTAGCATTGGATTTGGCACTTTTTAACCTACAATTAAAACAATTGCTCAATGGCGAAGAAGTTGAAATCCCATTTTTTAATTTCGAGGATGGCAAGCGTTATTTTAAAGGAGAAAAATTAAAATTGAACGAAGATAGCGTATTGGTACTTGAAGGTATTCATGCTTTAAATCCAGCTTTAATACCCGATATTCCGCAGGAAACAACCTTTAAGATTTACGTGTCGGCACTTACTACCATATCCATCGATAATCACAACTGGATACCAACAGCCGATACGCGTTTGTTGCGTCGTATTATTCGTGACTATCGTTTTCGGAATTATTCAGCCCGCGAAACAATAGCTCGTTGGCCAAGTGTTCGTCGTGGCGAGGAAAAGTGGATATTTCCGTTTCAGGAAAATGCTGATGTGATGTTTAATTCGGCTCTGTTGTTCGAATTGGCAGTACTCAAGCGGCATGCAGAACCAATTTTAGCTGAGGTTCCCAAATATTGCGAGGAATACACAGAAACGCACCGATTGATAAAATTTCTGAATTATTTCATTTCAATTCCTGAACGGGAGATTCCGCCAACATCGCTTTTGCGCGAATTTGTGGGTGGCAGTAGCTTTCGTTATTGAGTTTTTTTGCACTATTTGTGTGGATATGAAACAATTATTGTATATTTGCAGATGTGATTTGAGAGCTACATTAAACAAATACTATATTGAATTGTTTACTCCAAATACGATGTTTGTTTTTTTGATTTATCAATAAATCATTTTAAGAATGATATTTACAAAAAGAAAAGGTGTTTTTTTATTCATACTGACTATTACAGTTTTTGTATTTTCGCAAAGCCGAAACGGGCTGTATAAATTTTCTATGCCTGGTCAATCGTCGATTGTGCTTACAGGTATTGGTCCATCGTACCTTTTTGGAGATGTGGGAGGAAATAAAGACACAAGAGGATTGATAAAAAGAACTGATTTTATAGTAGCACAAACCAAATACATGTTTTCGATAAACTATCGTTATGTTTTTCAGAACAATGTTGGTTTTAAGGCAAGTGCACTTTTTGGTAAATTTGAAGGTACCGACGCCGATTCGCGTAATGAAGATCGCAAATTTGATTTCTCAACCAACCTCTCGGTCTTTGCAATGCATGTCGAATATAATATTATTGGTGGCGAAAATGCAGATTTCTGGACACCACATAAGTTTTACGCCTTTTTGGGTGCGGGAGTCTTGATTAGCAACGTGGATTTTAATAGCGGAAATGCGTTAAGACCTACCGATTCGCATGCACCAAATGCTGTTTTTACATTCCAGCCTTCTGGTGGCTATAACGCTAAAATGTTAACTGTTTCACCTTCTTTTCCAATTGGCATGGGCTACGAATACGAACTTTCACCCACTTTCTCAATTGGTGTCGAATATGTAATTCATTCGTCTTTTTCCGATTATATTGATGGTATTTCAACTAGTCGTTCCAAAAATAAAGACTACCTTATGAATCTCGACTTGACATTTACCTATAAATTCGGGTCAGGTAATAGTAGAGGTGGCGGTGGCAGGATAAATTGGAATTAATCGATACAGAAACAATCAATCCACACCATTTTTCGATACTAACGTGCATATATCAAACAGCCCAGAGTATATTCCTGCCATTCATAGGCTCTATATTGAGTCGTATTCCAAGGGAACTTCGTCGCAATATATTGATGAAATAGAACTTCGCAGCTATCTCGCCGAAATTCTTCAAACTGGTTCTGCTTTGTTGTTCGTTGAAAATGATGTTCTTAAAGCTTGTTTGTTATTCACTCCACTTGCGTTCGACAAGCATTGTCCTGAGTCAATAATTTCAGAATTTCAAATGGAAAAATGTGTCTACATTGCCGAGGTGATGGTTTCCGAACCGTTTAGAGGGCAGGGATTGGGAAAGCTGCTTTTAAATGAATTTTTCGATATTGTGGATAAACAAAAATTTAAGGATGTTTTTTTAAGGGTGTGGGACGAGAATGTGCCTGCTTTAAAACTCTACGAAAAAATGGGATTTAAAATCTGTGCAAGCATTGAACAGTCAAAAAAAGCTCCTGATGGCATAAGCGATTTCGTAATGAAAAAAATATATTTACACAAAGCTCTATCTGCTTTAATATGAAACAATTAATAACCAAAACAATCGATATTTATTCGGGAAATATTGATGAGAAAAGAAAGGAAATTCTTACGTATTTCGAAAAAACATGGGCGTTAGATGAAAAACTGTATACGCAATTGAAGTCCGACGATGTTTTTTATCATCGTGGAGATCCTTTGCGTCATGTGCTGTTGTTTTATTTAGGACATACAGCTGTGTTTTTTATCAATAAACTTTTTTTGGCAAAAATAATCGACACACGCATTAATCCTTCTTTTGAATCCATTTTTGCTATTGGAGTTGATGAAATGAGTTGGGATGATTTGGATGAAAAAAATTATAGTTGGCCTACCGTTTCGGAAGTGCGTGCCTATCGTGAGAAAGCCAAAGCTATTATAACGGAGGTTATAGAAACTACGCCATTCCGCTTGCCAATAGCTTGGAACGATATGTTTTGGATAATTATGATGGGTATTGAACACGAGCGAATTCATTTGGAAACTTCGTCGGTACTTATTCGGCAGCTGCCGCTCGACGAAGTTGTAAAAGACCGTTTTGGAGAGATTTGTCCGGTTCGGGGTAAAGCTCCGGTGAATGAGTCTTTGGCTGTTACGGGTGCCGAAATGACACTTGGTAAATCGCACGATGATGCGTTTTATGGTTGGGATAATGAGTATGGCCTACACAAAGAAATGGTAAACGATTTTAGTGCTACTAAATTCTTAATTTCGAACAGCGATTACCTGCATTTTATACAAGCCAATGGCTATAATAACGAAACTTATTGGTCGGTAGAAGGTTGGAATTGGCGGAATTTTAAGCAAGCTTCCATGCCTTTGTTTTGGCGATTAAAGGACGATGGTTATTGGTTGCGTTTGGTGGCTGAGGAAATACCAATGCCCTGGAACTGGCCTGTAGAGGTGAATTATCTCGAAGCAAAAGCCTATTGCAATTGGCTGTCGGCAGTCGAAGGCAAAACCTATCGTCTGCCTACCGAAGCTGAGTGGTATCGTTTGGCTGAGATTAGTAATGTACCCAATGTTTCGGATTGGAATGCGGCTCCCGGAAATATAAATATTGAGCATTTTTCGTCGCCTTGCCCTGTTGATATGTTCAAGATGGGCGATTTTTATGATATTATTGGCAATGTGTGGCAGTGGACAGAAACACCAATTACGGGTTTTCCAGGTTTTAATGTACACCCTATGTACGACGATTTTTCGACTCCCACATTCGATGGAAAACATAACCTCATTAAAGGAGGTTCGTGGATTTCGACCGGAAATGAAGCATTGAGAAGCTCTCGTTATGCGTTTCGTCGCCATTTTTATCAACATGCAGGATTTCGTGTTGTGCAATCGGAAACACCTCTCGACATACAAACAAATGCTTACGAAACCGATGTAGAGGTTGCAAATTCCTGCGAAAACAATTGGGGTGATACTTTTGGTGGTAATGTTGATTTTTACAAAGAATTAGCGCAACTAATTGTTGGAAAGGCGAACTTGAAATCGAAGAAAGTGCTCGATTTAAATGCCAAAACGGGACGCTTGGCGTTTGAATTGGCTCCTTTTGCCGAAAATATTACTGCAATCGACTTTTCGGCACGCTTTATTCGCATGCCAATTCAGTTGCAGGAAAAAGGTTTTATTCGCTATATTATAAAAGATGAAGGTGACTTGGTGCTTTATCGGGAGTTAGTTTTGGCTGACACAAACATTAAGCAAGGATATAAAAACATCCAATTTATGCAGGATAATGCCAATAATCTGAAGCCCATTTACAGTGGTTACGATGTGATTGTGTTGCCTAATTTGCTCGAAGAGTTAATTTGTCCGATTATTTTCCTGAAAAAAATACACGAACGACTTAACGCTGGTGGTTTACTAATCATAGCCTCAACCTACGATTGGGAAAGTGGTGGTATTAGTAGACCGCATTGGCCAGGAGGTTTCAAAAAAGATGGCGAGCCGCTGACTTCATTCGAAGGTATTTCGGAATTGTTACAGCCAGAGTTTTCACTACTCAATAAACCAGTTACAATTACACAAAACAAACGTATCTCGTCGCGAAAAAATGAGACTTTGAATGTGGAAGTGAGTTGTTGGCAGAAAAAATAAA
>CAZEEN010000033.1:0-3918 GCA_964511115.1 uncultured Paludibacter sp.
TTTTTTTTTGTAAAAAAAAATAATTACGAATTGATGTTATACATTTGCATCTTCAATCGTCATACTAATACATGAGCCAAGAACGATTTAAGGCAGAGGTTCTGCCTATACGCGAAAAGCTTTTCCACCTTGCGCAAAAATATCTGGAGGAGGAGCAGGATGCCGAAGACGCCGTACAGGAGGTGCTTCTGAAGCTTTGGCATACGCGCGAATCGCTTGGTAATTACGACAATGTAGCAGCTTTTGCAACAACGGTTACAAAAAATCATTGTCTGGATAGACTGAAAACAAAGAAACGAACCGAACCACTCGACGATTCGTACAACATACGAGCCGGAACCGACAATCCGTATTTGCAGCTCGAACGAAAAAATTCAGAGGAACTTGTTCGGAAGATAATTGAGAAGCTGCCTGACTTGCAACAAGCTATTATTCGAATGAAAGATATGGAAGAATACGAAGTAGAAGAAATTGCAGAAATAACAGGAACAAAAGTAGAAGCAGTACGGGTAAATTTGTCGAGAGCCCGTAAAAAAGTGCGCGAAGAGTATTTAAAATGGACAACAATATGAGATTCTACATAACAAAAAGAACAAACTTTTCGGAAGCCGATAGGCTAATTGAAATGTATTACGATGGTCTGACCACCGTCGAAGAAGAAAAAAGGCTGCACAAGTTTTTGATGCAAACGGATTTGCCAGAAAAGTATCGAGCCGAGCAAGCTATGTTTGGGTATTTAAAAACCAGCATAAAGCAAACAAAATTCTTGTTCCCAGTTTATTTACAGCGAGTTGCAGTGGTTGCGCTTATTCTTACAAGTGCTTTTACTATTCAAACTTTAGTAGTGGGTCAGAATACAGCTTATGCCATTGTTAATGGTAAAAAAATAACAAATAAAGTCGAAATTGAAACTATAGCCATGAATTCGCTTCGGGAAATCACGTCGACGAACAACGAAGTAGAAGAAGGCCTTAATGCTATTAATAACACAAAAATTGTTGAACAACAACTCGAAGTGTTTAACAGTATGGACGATTTAAAATAAAACAACAAAAATGAAAACAGTAAAAAAATACAGCCTATTTGTATTGCTCACAATTTGGAGTAGTACAACAATAATGGGGCAGTCGGATTTAGAAATCCGCAAGGTTTTTGAAGAATTTGGCAACCAAAAAGGAGTTGTCATGGTAGAGCTTAAAGGTAAAATGCTTGACGATTATGACTTTACAGCATTCAAAAGTATAGTCATTAGCAATCAGCCCGAAGCCGGAGATTTTATCCGAAAATGCCTGACAAAAGATGAAGCCGGAGCCAAAAAAGTAAAACAAGTCGTTTCGAGCGGCAAAGCAACATCCATTATCTTGCAATTGGCACCCAAAAACGAATCGAACCGACTGATTCTTTTTAACGAAAGTAGTGGAAACCCACCAAAAATCACACTTATTTATATTGAATCGGACGAAAATGCCGATGATGTTTTAAAACTAGTTCTCAAAAAAAAATAAAAAACAATGAAAAAGATTATTATTACTACAATTGCATTCCTTATTGGATTGCTACATGCAAGTGCTACAAATGAGGTACTTACCGATACAACATTTACCTATCAGAACAAAAGAGTTCAAATTGAAGATAGTGTAGGAAAGATTAAAGTGAAAATTCTGGATAACGATAATAATGAGTACAAAACTGTGTACGAGGGCGTTTTTAGCGACGAAAAAAGTTACGAAAAATGGACCGTTATGGAAGAGTGGGGAATAAACATACCTTTCCTGAATAAACCGCACAAAAAAAGTTACAAAATGGAACCACATTGGGCTGGCTTTGGATGGGGTTTTGCTAATTTCAGCAATGCAAACCTACAAATCAACAATATTGATGGTGTTTCGTTAAAATCAGAACTTTCGAACGAGTTTTATTTTAACCCTATCGAAAAAATTGTTCCAATTATTGGCAATAATGTGGGTATTACCACAGGTTTAGGGCTTAACTGGCGTAATTATCATTTGGATAATAACACGCATTTAAAAGAGGAAAATGATGTTGTTGGAGTTTACACACCAATTGGTACAACTTATAATTTTAGTCGTATGCGTGTTTTCAGTATTACAATACCCGTTTTATTGGAGTTTCAACATAAATTAGGTACAAAGCACGCGTTCTTTATTTCGGCTGGTATTGTGGGTGGTGTTAATACTTCGTCGACGTACCGAATAAAATACACCGAGCCCGATGGTGATAAAGAAAATCGTGTAGAAAGTAAAGGGTTGAATGTAGCGCCTCTCACACTCGATTATATGGCACAAATTGGTTATGGCTCGTGGAGTGTATTTGCAAAATATTCACCATTCGATTTATTTCAATCGCAAAAAGGACCAAAGGTAAAAGCTGTATCGCTGGGCGCAACGCTCAATTTCTAAAAACATTAAAAATAAAAAGAACGCAAATTACACGAATATACGCAAATAAGAATAAGTATTTAAATATGTATATTTCAGCAATATATCATATTCTAATTATAAATAAATTTGCGTTTATTTGCGTAATTTGCGTTCAAAATGAATTTTCGAAGTTAACTTAGACTTCTATTTCTTGAAAAAATGCGTTTTTACTAATGCTTCAAATTCAGCATAATCGCGATATCCTAGTTCCGATTTGAATGAAGTGGCACTGTTTACAAAAACAATAGTTGGCATAGCTTCCACTTTAAATTTTTTTGCCAATTCAGGTTCCAAATCTACATCAATTTTATAGACAATTAATTTACCATTGTACTTGTTCTGAATAGCTTGTAGGTGAGGAGCTAACATTTTGCATGGACGACACCAAGTAGCGTGAAAATCAAGAATTATTGGTAATTTTCCTTGTCGTTTAAATGAAGAGCTTTTTTCGAAATCCCAAACTTTCGCTTTAAAAGTTTTTGTGTTCAACTCTTCAATTTTTACATTTGCAGTGGATTGAGCCGTAGCCGAAAAAGCTACTAACAGGCTAAAAAGCAATAGATAAGCTGTTTTTTTCATGTTTATTTTTATTTATAATTATTCGTTGTATAATAAATTTATTTTTCCAATTCGTTGTTGTGCTATACGTAAATCATTTTCGGTTTTGTATAACAATTTTCGTGCCTGTGCAAATTTAAATGTCTCTGAAATTGCTACTTTATCAGCTTGCTGTAGGGCGTAATTCGAATTTTTAGTACCTCTCAAATTGACTTTTAGCGTTATATTTTTATTTGTATGTATAAATTCAGCAATTCCACCATCAGCTTCGTTTTTAAAAGTCAGCTGTTCGTAGTAGCGTTCACCATCGTTGAATGTATGTAAAACACCTGTGTTTTTAGCAACTGTGTCGGTTGTGGCTATCATACCTGCTGATGAAACCTGAATTGTAACCTGATTTAGTTTCGTACCCGAATACATACTTGTAAGGTATGTTTCGCCTTTTTCGTCCACTTCGTACTTTAAATAGTTTCTGCCTGTATTTTGTTCACCTGCTTGTGTTTTATAAACATATTTTCCGATTTTCTCGTACTTTTCATTTTTTTGCAAAACGAAATTTTTCAATAATTGTTCATAGCTGGATTTCAATTCGGGCAGCACCTTTGTACAATAATTCAACGTGCGGTAACTTTCGCGCAATATTATGGTATCTTCCAGAGCAACAGCCAGTTTGCGTTTGTTAACTAAGCGTGGATAAAGGGCGTGAATACTATCTATTTCCGATTTTGCCTCGTTGAGTTTATTTGCAGAAATTAGCGAGCGAATATTTTCTAGCCGGCTATCGGCTTGTTTTTCTTCCTGCTTGCGAGAGTTGCACGAAAAAGAAATAAAAATCAGGATAAGAAGCAGTACAAAATTTATTTTAGAATGCATAATTCCTTTTTTCAAATATAAGTTAGAATTCGAAACCAAACGAAAA
>CAZEEN010000033.1:4018-7767 GCA_964511115.1 uncultured Paludibacter sp.
TCGTTGTGAGTTATGTTAAGCCACGATATGGACGGACTAATTTTAACGCCAAATTTTAATTGTTCGAGATTTATTTTTGTCATGTCGAAATTGCGGATTGGGAAATCGTTGTACTGCGCAAAACCAGAAGCAAAAATCGAAAATGTTATTGCCAGAATCAGAATGCGTTTCATTCGGTTTAATTTTATGATAAATAGGAATGCAAATTTAGTGATTTTTTTTGTGAAATTTGTTTTTGCTTGTATAACAAACATTATTCCAACTTTTTTTGTTGATTGTAAGTCTGTAAATCCGCATTGAATGTTGCTATTGCACCAAAATTTATTATCTTTGTCGTTTATAGTGCGTAATAACACAACAATGTTGAAACTAATTATAAAATTATCGGTTTACTTTTTAATTATCAGTTTTTTAAGTTCGTGTGTAACTTCGAAAACGATTAATTATTTGCAAAAACCCGGATTTAATATTCCTGCCTACAAAGATAGCATTAGCTTTACCGACTATCGTTTGCGTATTGGCGATCGGATATTTGTAAAAATATTTTCGACCGACGACATGACGAATGCTTTATTTAACGCTGGTATGGGAGGAAATACAGGCACGATGATGATGGGTAGTGGTGCTGGTTCCGATTTATACACTTATCTTGTTGAAGAGAGCGGCAGCATAGCCTTCCCTATGATAGGAGATGTAGCTGTAGTTGGCAAAACCGTTCGTGAAGCTACTATTATACTCGAAAATGCTATTGAGCCTCTTTTTAAATTCAGTTCTGTCGAATTACGTGTGCTCAATCGTTCATTTAGCGTAATTGGAAATGGAAATTCTGCTTTTGTCACTATGCCTCAAGAAAAAATAAACATTTTTAAAGCGTTGGCACTTGCCGGCGATGTGGGGATATTCGATGATAGAAGTCGTGTACGTGTGCTTCGCGAAACCGAAAATGGCGTGCAAATTAAAATGTTTGATTTACGCAGTATCGATTTGTTACATTCTGAATATTTTTACATTGAACCAAATGATGTAATTTATATTCAGCCACTTAACGAGCAGTTTTTCAGAATAACTACCTTGCCGGCTCTAATTTCGACGGTGGTATCTACTTTCTCTTTCGGAATTTTAATTTACGATTCGGCAACCCGAATTGTCAACCCCTCTACAAGTAATTGAAAAAGTATATGAAAAAAAACACATTTATACTTGCAGCGTTATTTGTTGTGTTGGGATTTAGTTCTTGTTACAACTATAAAAGCATTGGTTTGTTGCAGGACAGACCTTCGCTTCCGGTATATCCAAAAGCCGAATATGAAGATTATAAAATCAGAATAAATGATGAAGTAATTTATCGACTCATTACCTCCGATGAAACCATTTCGCGATTAATTCAGACCAATGTTGGAGGTGGAAATTTTATAATGTCGTATCGTGTATATCCCGATGGTAGTATCGACTTACCTTTTATTAAAAGCATAAAAGTAGTAGGGCTTACGTTGAAAGATGCTGGAAAAGCAGTTGAAAAACGGATGCGTGAGATTATTCCTGATGCTGAAGTTAAGCTATCGATTTCTAACAAAACATTTATGGTGATAGGAGATGCAGGTACTGGAGTTTACAACATTAGCCGAGATCGATTTACTATTTATCAAGCATTGTCGATGTCGGGAGAAATTCGACATTCGGGTGACTATCAGCGAATTAGAATATTGCGTGAAGGAGATAATGGTACGCAAATTTTGGAGTTTGACATCCGACCTAAAAGTCTGATTGAATCAAAATATTATTATATTTATCCGAATGATATAATTTATGTACAACGCGCTTCTTCAGCTTTTTATAAAGTTGAAAATTCGTGGAGCAACTTTGTGGGTGTCATTTCATCTTCATTATCCTTGCTTTTCACAGTGTTATATTATCAGAAACTGTAAATTGTATTAATTAAATTTACTTATAGAACAAAATTACAAGGTTGAAAATATGGATCAAAACAAACCAACCGCTCCATTTAAGGAAGAAGAAGAGTCAAGTTTCGATTTGATGGAATGGGTAAATATTTTTCTTCACCATTGGTACTTATTTGTTATTTTCGTAGTATTGTCGTTAGGTTTTGCCTATCTCAAAAACCGCACATGGAAAGCCACAGTGAAAGTGGCAGGCACTATGCTTATCGAAGAATATAAAACCACAAGCAATACACAGGCTCTTATGCAGGGTTTTGGTGTGGATGCCGGCTTTAAAAATACACATAATCAGGTAATTATGCTTAGCTCGTACGATTTAATCGGTCGGGTAGTCGATAGTTTACCACAACTTCGCGTGGATTATATTACCAAAGGAAATTTTAAAACACGCAGTTTATATTCAACTTCACCTATTGTAATAAAACCCGATTACATTGCCCCTGAAGCGTTTAATCTTTTTTACAAAATTAGCGTACATTCCAATGGAACTTATACCATTACTGTTGAAGATAATAAACAATTCACCGATTTTAAGCTAAAAGGAAAAATTGGAGAACCGCTTTCGAATAACTTGTTTTTTATAACTATCAACAACACAAATAGTTATTATGGAAGTAGTGAGTTGTATTTTCAGTTTCGTTCTCGCGAGTCGCTTATTGGCGATTTTGCCAGTCGACTATCTTTCAATTATGTAAGAGATGGTTCCTCCGTTCTCGAAATATCGCTTGTAGGCGAAACGCCAGACAGAGACATTGACTACATCAACAAACATAGTGAGATATTTTTGATGCAAAACCTTGAACGAAAAAACGATGCAGCTAATAAAACAATCAACTTTATTGATACTCAACTCGAAACGGTTTCCAAATCGCTATCATTATCTCAAAATGAAATGACTGATTTTCGTCAACGAAATCAAATCATAAATGTGGAATCACATGCAGGCGAACTGCTTGGAAAATCAAACCAATACGAAAACCAGGAGTCTACTTTTAAGTTAAAAGAAACATACTTGGATTACTTGACTAAGTATTTGAGAACCAATCTTGAAGATGGGTCGGTAGTAGCTCCATCCAGTCTTGGTCTGAACGAGCCCATGTTAATGGGGCTTATTGGTCAAATAAATGACTTGAATTTGAAACGCAGTAGTCTAAGCGAAAAGAATATGTATTATAGCAAATACACAAGTGACATTAATAATGTAAAATTAGCAATCAATGAGGTTGTTAAAAGTATGCGTGCTTCGCTTAATATTGATAAGACCGATTTAAAAGAAAAAAACGAACGAGTAAAAAGGGAAATTGAACAGCTTCCGGGAAAAGAAATTGAAATGACATCCATTCAACGAAAATACCGAATGGATGATAATTATTACACTTTCTTTTTACAAAAAAGAGCTGAATCCGAGATTTTGAAATCGTCAAATACACCCGATAATAATATCCTCGATAAAGCACGTACCATAGCGGTTACAAATGCAGGGACGCAATCGAAAAACACGATGGTTTTTTTGATTATTGGACTTCTAATTCCTGCAGCGTTTATTGTGCTCAAGGAATTCCTGAATGGCACTATTCGAACACCAAAAGATGTGGAAAAAAATTCAGGGTTCTACTTGATCGGCTCTGTACGACACACCAACTCTTCCGACCCGTTAATGACTATAAACAATCCACGGTCTGCATTTACCGAAATGTTCCGCGTTATTCGTACACGTGTCGAGTTTATTGTGCAGCGTAAAAAGAATATTATGTTAATGATAACTTCGGCAGAATCGGGCGATGGTAAAAC
>CAZEEN010000033.1:7867-11732 GCA_964511115.1 uncultured Paludibacter sp.
CGCAAACGTTACGATTTTATAATTGTGGATACAAGCCCAATTGGCATAGTTGCGGATGCCTACGCTATTTCACACTTATCGGATATCAACTTGTTTGTGGCTCGAAGCGGCAAAACCAATAAATCGCATTTTGCAAAAATTGCAAAGCAAATTAAAGCCGATCAGATTGAGCCTTACTGTGTACTTAACGATGTCCTCAACGAAGAGAGCCGCTATACGAGGTATTATTCACGCCGCTACGGCTATGGATACGGTTATGGATATGGCTACGGCTACGGTTATGGTTATGGTTCGGGTTATGGCTATGGAACTTCGCGCCGACAAAAAGATGCGTCGGCTAAATACTTCCAGTATTATCAGGACGATAAAGATTTATAAAGAAGTATCAAAACAAAAAATAATTATTTAAATGGGAAAAGTTGCACTAATTACCGGAATTACAGGACAAGATGGGGCTTATTTAGCCGAGTTACTATTAAAAAAAGGATACACCGTTCACGGCATTAAACGCCGTTCGTCGTTGTTCAATACCGATCGTATCGATCACCTTTATCAGGACCCGCATGTGGATAATCGTAATTTGATTTTACACTACGGCGATATGACCGACTCGATGAATCTTACACGCATTATTCAGGAAACACAACCCGACGAAATTTACAATCTGGCTGCTATGAGTCACGTAAAAGTAAGTTTCGATACACCCGAATATACAGCAAATGCCGATGGTATTGGTACATTACGTATTTTAGAGGCTGTTCGCTTGTTGGGATTAACACAAAAAACACGTATTTACCAAGCTTCAACTTCTGAGCTTTACGGCTTAGTACAGGAAATACCTCAAAAAGAAACAACACCTTTCTATCCCCGTTCGCCTTACGCTGTGGCAAAAATGTATGCCTATTGGATTACAGTAAATTACCGCGAAGCTTACAAGATGCATGCTAGCAACGGTATATTGTTTAATCACGAATCGCCTTTGCGTGGCGAAACTTTTGTGACTCGTAAAATTACGCGTGCTGCTGCCCGTATTGCAATGGGAATGCAGGAAAAGTTATTCCTAGGAAATCTTTCGTCGGAACGTGATTGGGGACACGCAAAGGATTATGTGCGTGCTATGTACCTTATTTTGCAACAGGATGAACCGAGTGATTATGTAATTGCTACAGGCATTACAACCGAAGTGCGCGAGTTTGTGCGCATGGCTTTTGGCGAAATAGGTTTAATTATCGAATTTAAAGGCGAAGGCGTTGACGAAAAAGGATATATCAGCAAAGTTGACGAAACGGTATTTATACAAAAAGTAGGTGCGGAGTTTATTGAACTAGTAAAAAACATTACTCTTCCAATTATTGAAGTGGATGCTGCTTATTTCCGTCCAACAGAAGTTGAGCTGCTAATTGGCGATGCAACAAAATCGCGTACCGTACTCAATTGGACTCCTGAATATGATTTAGCTGCCTTGGTAAAAGATATGATGGCTTCGGATATAAAGTTAATGAAAAAAGAAACGTATCTGAAAGAAGGTGGTTTCCGTATTTTAAATTACTTTGAATAAAAACGGTATATTTATGAATAAAAACGCAAAAATATACATTGCCGGACACAATGGAATGGTTGGTTCGGCCATAAAACGTAATTTGGAAGCAAAGGGTTTCGGAAATATAATTACTCGAAATCTTGAAGAACTTGATTTGTTGGATGGCGTAGCTGTTGCTAACTTTTTTGCTTCCGAAAAACCCGAATACGTGGTGCTTGCTGCAGCAAAAGTAGGAGGTATTATTGCCAATAATACCTACAGAGCACAGTTTATTTACGAAAATTTGATGATCCAGAATCATGTTATTCATCAAAGTTATTTGAATGGCGTAAAAAAACTCTTGTTTTTAGGTTCATCGTGTATTTATCCGCGCAATGCAGCCCAACCCATGCGCGAAGATGCATTACTCACAGGTGTTCTTGAATCGACAAACGAACCTTATGCAATAGCCAAAATTGCCGGTATCAAAATGTGTGAAGCGTATCATGCGCAATACGGTTGTAATTTTATTTCGATAATGCCAACCAATTTATATGGTCAGAATGATAATTACGATTTAGAAAAATCGCATGTTTTACCAGCGCTTATCCGTAAGATGGTACTTGGTAAGTGCCTTATCAGTAATGATATAGAAGGACTTCGTGCTGATTTAAATAAACGCCCGATAGAAGGAGTAAATGGCTCATATACCACTGAGGTGATAATGGATGTATTGAAAAAATACGGCATTACCAAAATCAATGATAAAGTGTCGATTACACTTTGGGGAACAGGTTCACCCATGCGCGAATTTCTGCATGTCGACGATATGGCTGATTCGAGTGTGTATTTGTTGTTGAATTACGATGCGCCCGACGAATTACCTTCGCATGTAAATGCTGGTTGCGGCGAAGATTTGTCCATCAAAGACTTATCGGAAATTGTACGTAAAACGGTAGATTACAAAGGTGAAATTATTTGGGACACAACAAAACCCGATGGAACTCCTCGAAAACTGCTCGATGTAAGTAAGTTAAACGGACTTGGCTGGAAACCTTCGGTTACAATAGAAGAAGGTGTTCGTAGAGTTGTAGCAAGTTATTAATATACAAAACATTTTAGCCGCTATTAATTGATATTCAGTTAGTAGCGGTTTTGTTTTTACCGTATCTTTAAATTCTGCTTGTAGACTATTTCAGGGATAATAAAATACGTTTTTGGAATTGGCAAAGGGTATAACTTAAACCTGTCGGCATCAAAAACGGAGACTTCAACTTTAGCGACTCCGGCACTTACAATTCCGAGTTCAGAAGCTGCTTTGTACGAAAGGTCAATCATACGATTACGAGTGTGTGGGCCTCGGTCGG
The DNA here is from genome assembly GCA_964511115.1 of uncultured Paludibacter sp. Taxonomy (GTDB): domain Bacteria; phylum Bacteroidota; class Bacteroidia; order Bacteroidales; family Paludibacteraceae; genus Paludibacter. The sequence goes on from CAZEEN010000033.1 coordinate 10,754, forward strand.
TTACTTTTACCACAACATAACGATTGTTTTTGGGGTTAACAACCAATAGCATTGTGCCAAAAGGATAGGTTTTGTGAGCACAAGTTAGACTATCGTTGTGATAGCGTTCGCCATTTGTTGTACGTCGCCCATGCAAATTTTTATTATAAAATGATGCATATCCACTTTCCTGAGCAATCGCCGTAGTGAAAACCCAAAATAAAATTATCGTGAATTTATATTTCAATGATTTTTTCAGTTAATTTCTTTATTTTCGGGAATATATAGCTTCGAAAAACACATCTCGTTCGCCATCATATACGGTATAAAAAAGTTTCAGTTGGCTAAATGGGGTGCAACTCCCGCTAAACGATTGTAATACTTGACCCGAGGTGGGTTGTTGCAAAAGTTCAACATTAGTTCCTTCTATGTGTACCATAATCATTTGATTATCACCAGTATCAAAAAAATTACGGATTAAATACTGTGTTGTATCCGTTGCGCTTCGGTCGATAATAACCATATACGGCTGAATATATCCATTTACTGAACTTGTTTCCTCACACTTCCAACTTCCTGCATAGGACGTATAAACCATTGGTTCATTGCTATTTGTACAAGCAACAAGCAATATTGACAGCGTAAAAATTAAATTCAAATTTTTCAGCATAACCTTATAACTTTATGAACCTTACATACTTTACAAACCAAGCGTAGCTTTTACAAAAACATTGCGTCCAGGCTCATAATAATCCAATCCGCGCGTGCCAAACAAATGGTTTTTATACGCTTTGTTCAATATATTTTCAACGCCTGCCATTAGCCTTAAAGCTGTATTCATAATCTTAAAATCAGTCGATTGAATATCGAAATTTAAAATTAGGTGTCCCGGAGTTTGCACTTCGGTTACGGCGGCTTCGGTTTGTTTGGCAGCCCACTGCGCTTCTAAACCAGCGTTAAATCGGCTGGGCAATCGGTAATTTAGTCTCGCCACACCATG
>CAZEEN010000033.1:11832-22263 GCA_964511115.1 uncultured Paludibacter sp.
TCAGCAATCAAATCAAAAATATAATTGGCAAAAACATCTGCTTTAATACTCAAATTACGGCCTGAGAAAATATAACTTAAATTGGAAAAACCACCTTTTTCGGGTTTTAAATCCGGATTTCCAATCTTTGGTGTACCCCCTACATCAATGTATTTGTAACGTTCCTCAATAGTGGCAACACGATAAGCCGTTGCAAGCATAAGCGTTAGCTTGTTGCGTTTGGCAGGTGTGTATTCAAAATCGACATGAGCCGAATACGAAAAATCGGGTTTTTGAGATGGTAAAATACGGGCAATTCTACCGGAATTATCCTCTGTACGAATGTTATTATCAATTTTATATTTAAAAAGCTCTTTAAACAAAGTATCGTTAGAGGTTTGAAAATAATCCAAACGTGCACCAAAATTCACACTAAAATATTTTGGGTCAATAATTTTTTTGTACAAAACAAAAGCACCAACATTGAGGACCTTGGCAAGTGGCGAAGGTTGGTCTCCCATTACGGTAGTGTCGGTGGCCGTTTGCGTAATATTGATACGCATGGTTTCTGATTTACGCAGCCAACTCTCTACTCCCACCGTCATAGTATTGTAGTCGTTGAAATATAAATCGGCTGTTGCTTTTACGCCCGAAGTTGAATTATAACTTGAAGGAAGAATGATTTTAGCTGCATTGACTTTGTTTTCAACATTCCGACTTATATTTTGCGTATATCCTTTAACACTTAACTTTGTAAGCATATCCGAAATCTCTGTAAAAATATATTCACCATTGAGCTGACGACGCTGAACTCCAGCGTAGCGAACTGTGGCTGTTTTCGGAAAAGCATTATTCCCCGGAATACCAATATCCCAACCATAAAACTCGTTGTAACCAACCACCAATTCCTGATTGTCGCCGTAGCGCATTCCACCTTTTAACGACCACGAAGCATCGTTGAATTGGCTGTTTGGCAATTCGCCTTTTGCTGTAGTTGTATTTCCGGCTTTCCGATAACTTCCTGTTGCATTCACATACCACTTGTTGTTGGTGAAATTTACTTTTGCCGAATTGGCAGTTAAATTATTCACTGTACTGTAACCCGTTTGAACATTCCCATTTACGAAAAGGCTATTTGAGTATGCCGGACGTTCCGAAACAAAATTTACCACTCCGCCCATTGCACCCGAGCCGAAAAGTACAGAGCCTGCGCCTTTAATTACTTCAATTTTTTCCAATTGATTTAGCGAAACCGTTGATAATACACCAGCTACATCAGTAGCCGATTGAAGGCGGTCGCCATCCACCATTAGCATTAAGCGTTGCTCACCCATTCCGCGCACATTAACCGAAGTTCCCCAGCTGCCATCGCGCGATAATGCAATTCCGGTTTGAGTTTGAAGTGCATCAGCAGGTGTTCTGAAATCTTGTTTTTCAAATTCTGTTTTGTCGACAGCTATGTATGGAAGCCCGATTTTATTCGAAGCAATACTATAAACAGTAACTTCTTTTATTTCTTTTTGATGAATACTGTCGGTTTGTGTTTTAATTGAGTCGTTTGGAAGTGAAAAAATTAAAGAGAGTAAAATTGTTAGAAAAGTCATGTTTTTGAAAATTTGAAATTGAGAAATTAAGAAATTGAGAAAATATGTTATTAAGAAATACTTTTATCAGTTGTCTGTGGTCCGTTGTCTGTTATCTTTCAACTCTTTTTTGTTGCTTGATATAGTTTGTAATAATTTGCCTTTAAGGCAATTAGTTCATTGTGTGAGCCATGTTCAATTATTTCGCCTTTGTCAAATAAATAAATTTCGTCTGCCCATTGCACCGATGTCAGTCGGTGACTGATAATAATAGCTGTTTTGTTTTCGGCCATTTTGCGAAGCGAGTCCATTATTTGCGTCTCTGAATAAACGTCCAACGCACTCGAAGGTTCATCCATAATTAATAATTCTGCATTTCGATAAAATGCACGCGCAACGGCTAGCTTTTGCCATTGCCCCATACTGAGTTCCTCGCCACCGTTAAAAATATTACCCAAGATGGTATGATAACCTTGAGGTAAATTCTCTAAAACTTCGTGAATACCAGCTGCTTTTGCGGCTTCGGTAATTTTCTCCAGGTCAGGTTTTTCGTCAATATTTCCCAATGCTATATTTTGCAGAGCACTTACATTATACAATGCAAAATCTTGAAAAACGGCTGCCATGTTTTTCGAAATTGCTTGTTGACCGAGCATTTCGGTTTTTTTATCATCATAAAAAATTTCCCCGGAAGTTGGCATATAAAATCCACAAAGCAATTTAATAAATGTCGATTTCCCGGAGCCATTTGCACCCACAATGGCAATAGTTTTACCCGCGGGAATAGTAACGCTCACATTTTTCAATGCTTCTCTTTTGCTTGTTTCATAACTGAAACTCACATTCTCAACCCGTATTGCCTGCTTCAGTTCCATTTTCACTTTTGAATGGATATTCCGATTTTTAATTTCGAAAAACTTTCGCACATCTTCCAGATAACTCGTATCTTCCAACAACTGCGTTCCCGATTTAAATAGCTCACTCAATACACTATAACCGCGCTGAAAAGCAAAGAAAAAAAGCACCACAGCGCCAATCGTTATTTCGCCCTGAATTTTGAGGTAGGAAACATACGCCAACGAAGCAAAAATAAGCACAACTGTAAATAGATGCGATGCGATATTCCATCTAACTTCCGATTTTCGCAGAGCAATACGCTCACCAAAAAGTCGCTTTTGCAAGTTTTTGAACCGAATCGAAAAAAACGAACTGAAATGAAATAACTTTATTTCTTTGGCAAAGGGAAAACCCGTGAGCACACGGTTGTAGTAATACATTTCCCGCTCAGCAGGACTTTGAGCATCTTTTAATTTATGAAAACGACGAGCAAACTTAACACGAATCAATACACCCGGAATAACGGCAACAACAAGCATTACAACTAAATACCACTTTATAGTCAGGAATAGTCCGGCTAAAAACACAGCCGATGCCATTGATTTCAATAGCGTTAAAAGCTCGTTTATAAATTTTACGGGGCGAAAAGTAGCTTCCTGAACGGCACGGTGAATTTTATCTAATTCCGTTGGATTTTCGAGATGCGATAGTTGCAGCGACAGATGCTTTTGTTGCACATTAGCATACATGCGTTTGGCGATGGACTGCGTTAGTTTTTCACCAAAAAAACCTCTTAGTTCGGTAGTAACTCCATTGACCAAAAATACCAATGCCGTTAAAATAAGCAGTCCGTAAAAACTAAATAACTGTTGTGTGGAAGTAGTGTTCGTTTGCGTCAGATAATCAATAAGCCATTTAATACAAATTATCAAAACAAATGGCAAAACACCTTGCAATAAAGCAATTACAGCATTCTGTATGATTTCTTTTCCCGAGCCGGTAGCTGCTAATTTGTAATTAGTTCGTAGGGTTGCGAACTTATTATTTACTCCCTGAATACGATTTTGAAATTGCAATGATTTATTGTTTGCTGATGTTATAGCATTGGGAAAGAGCAATGTAAGTTTAGTTCTTAGGAGTTGAGACAATGAATTTACGCTTTTAATTTTTCCATTTTTAGCTGCCGAAATAACTTTTCCTACCAATTCATTCTCATTGAAAAGTGGGTCGAAATGGCGGTTGTTATCTCCTTTTGCAACAAAAAACTGATGGCCGTTTTCGTTTTTTTTGTTTAAAAAACGATGCGCAATAAATTTGCCTTTGTGTTTGAAAACTAAGATATCACCACGTTTCACTTTATCGGGCGCACATTTTTCTACGTGAGCCGTATCGCCGTTTTTTAATGTAGGGAACATGCTGTATCCCTGCATTTTAATTTCGAGCGTCAGCGCATCGTCGAGCAATGCTTCCACAAAATCGTGCAACTGCGTGTTGTTATCCTTGTTTTTCATTTTCAGTGATATAGGTCACTACACTTTCGTTTGGCACAAAACCCAATTCATATATTGGCGTTGCCGAGCATAAATCCGAAAAAAACTCTAATCGCTTATTTATAAATGACTTATCGAAATTATTCTGTATGCAAAATGCCATCACTTTCGACACGGCCAATGCACCACTAAGTTTTTTTGCTTTATTTTCGGGGAAATGACTAATCAGGTAAATGGCACTTAAAGGTGCTTTTTTTGATATATCCACATAATACATAGGTGTATTGTACACAAAGAATTCGCCATCCATTTTGCGAATTACCAAGCGGTCGTCGTTGATAATTTGCGAACCTGCATTTGCCCAAATCATCGACATGGTACTTTTTCCGGCACCCGAAAAACCGCTAAACATTCGTCCATTTTTGCCGTCGAAAGCACATGAGGCGTGCATCAACACAGCATCAATAAGCAATGTGAGGTAATGCATAATGATGGGTCCCATTGGATATTTAAGTGCCATTGCATTACGACTATGAATTTTCCAATAGTTGAACGATGCGTTCAGATAAGCAATTTGTTGAATTTCATCTTTCGTTTGCTGGTCGAATAATAAAAAACAATAACCATCCGAAGTTTCGTAGATTGAATAAAACCGTTGTTCATCGTTTTTGGCTTCAAAAAGAAGTTTTAACCCATCAAAGTCGACTTCGGGTAAACCCTGAAAACATTCCACTTCGATGTCGGCAGTTTTGCTTTTATCAACTAAAAACGGAACGTAACCAGCTTCTAATTCAATTGCTTTTTTTGAGAAAACATGCAAAACAATTTCAGCAATTGCTATATTAAATTCAAATCCGAACTGATTCATTGCTTAATGATTGTATTTTTCCAATATTTCCATTTGTTTCAAAAAAGTTTCAACATCGCGTTGTGCCGTTTGTACGTCGATATCGAATTGTTCGGTCATAAGAGCCGAAATTTGAACGGGCGTTTTATCTTCTGATACATTATCCCAAATAAACTTTCCTGTTTCATTCAAGGTGAAAAGCTCGTTCATTTGAGCCACATTACCACTTAAAGGCACAATAACTAACTCTTCGGCTACCTGACGCGCAACGAACTTTGATTTAATACGACTGAGTGTTTGAATATCCATACTATCGAATGCTGTTTTTTTTGTTATCAAATTAAAACTTTGTGTACAAAAATAAGCATAAAATCTGAAAGCGAATTATATGGAATAAAAAATCCTCGAAATTTCGAGGATTTTATTGCTTTAAACCAAATCATTTTTATATGGATTCATCTGATTTGGTTGTACATTATTATTTGTTTCCGAAGGTCCAATAGGTGGACTAGACGCTAATTGTAACGAAATATCCTTATCAATTTCAATTTTTTCAACAATAGGAGAAGAGTACTTCTGTCTATGAATACTATCTGCTTTTTTCATAAATATTTGTATTAAATTTGATTTTAAGAATATTAGATAGACACTTTTACATGGTAAGTTTTGCCTTCGGATTGTAATTTAACCAAATAAACGCCAGCTTTAAACGTCGAAGGTAATATCGTTGTAGAGCTTTGAATATTTTGTTGCATCAACTTCTGACCAGCTGTATTGTACACCGCAATTGTAGCATTTTTCAAAACCCCATTATCGCAATTCACAACAAGCTGATTACTTTCATTTTTCTGAATTCGAATTTTATCATCGAAAATACCGAAACAACATCCACCAGTTGTAGAGCCTTTTGTTCTGAAAACCAAGCTAAAACGACTGGTTGTATTTACAGCGTCCGAAGTGAATGTAAACTCAACGCCTTCGTTCAATACTGTTTCAGAACCACTATTTTGTTTGTCAACCAATACCATTTCCACATCATTGCCAAAGTTTAGTAACTGTGATGCTTTTAGTGTGTAACTTTGACCTTCTGTTGTTATTCCTGTACGGAAACCAAGCGGAATTTCGGTATTCAACGTAATGTCGTTGAAACCATTGATAACTAAGTTTTTGCTATCGGTGAATGTGTAAATCTCGGGAGAACCAGCAGTTTCGTTAAACATTTTTTGCGAATCGTACTCGTCGAATGTGTTTGAAGCGCTGGGGTTGAAATAAACCACTGTTTCATCCTTATCGGCACCGGCAGCAACTTCCAAACGAGCCAATTTTTGTATACTTGCGGCAGGTGCTTTTAATCGGTTTGTAGCAACTGATTGATCCTGATGCGAACGCATGGTATTGGTTAAACCAAATGTGTTTGAAGCACTTGTAGTTTTAATCCAGAAACTCTGTAATGGAGGAATAATTGCTGAACCATCGTTTGCACCAATATTTGATGGAACATTATAAGTTTGAAAAACATAAGAGCCACTGCTTTTACTACGATACCAAATAGAACCAGTTACATTTGTTTTTGTAGCTTGTTCAAAATCAACATACGATGCATACGGATTACCTACTAAATTAAAACCAGATGGAAGGTTTGTAAGTGATTGACTTCCTGTGTTTAGATTGCCTCCTGTAAATAGAATTGTTTTGTTTCCATTAGGCGATACAGCAATATATCCTTTCATCACAGCCATGTTAGTTTCGGCAGCCGTCCATGCAGTTCCATTCCAATAAACTAAATCGTTGCCTGTTGTAGTTGTGATTGTGCTACTTGTGGCAGCCGAAAGTGGACTAGAAATATACCAGTTACGACCAGTAGCTCCAGTAGCAACACTCGAAACAAATTGTTCTACATTAGTTGTACCCGAACCATTAACTGTTCCAAGCGTAATAATTGTAGCCGTTCCAACACCTGTAACAGATTTTAAAGTTAAAGTGCCGTTGTTGGTAAGTGTGCTATTGATAGAAAGTTGTTTTGCAGCAGCCAATTCTAATGTTCCATCAACTGAAATAATCAAATTGCCTGTAGCTGTTCTGTTTTCATTCATTCTCACTTTACCCGAAGTTACAGTTATGTTTTGTGGGACTTCGGTTGTCGACCATGTTTTATCGCCTAAATTCACATCATAAGTTGCTAACGCACCTTGATTGAATTTTAAAATTGCTCCTGTACCGTAAAAACCTGTTGGAGGGTTTGTAGAAATAAAACCACCAGTTCCTATTTCTAAGGTACCAGTCAAAGAAGTTCCAGCACCAAACGAAGCTCCAACGTTAGATGAGCCACCTGTTTTATTTACAGTTAGATTTTGAAATGCTATCGTACCAGTGGTTGCATGTACAGCATCTCCACTACTTGGAGCACCTGTAAATACTAGAGTCGAACCTCCTACGCCATTTGCCCAGGTTCCACTGTTTGCGAGCGTTGTTGACGAACCTGCAGCTGATTTTGAAATAGTTAATATGCGAGGAGTGGCATCACTAGCAGTAAAAGTGGCGCCAGTATTGATTGTTAAGTTTGAAATCGAAACGTTTGCGTCAAGGGTAATATTGTGTCCATTCAAGATTGTTATGCCCGAAGCAGAGTTGCCGGGAACTAAAGTGGCAGCCACCCAATTGGAACTTCCATTGACAGATGATTCCCAACTTGAAGATGTGTTCCAGTTACCAGTTGCTTTTGAACGGAAATAATCTGAAGCAGCAGATTCTCCTGTGAAATAATTATAATTAGTTCCGCTATTATTCATTACTGATAGCGTTAAATAATCGGTGTCGGTTGAAGGACTTGCAACTGTTGAAGTCATTGCATACCAATTAACAGTAGTACTTGCTGCTTGACCAGGAATTGTTGCTGAATAACTAGTTCCACTTCCCGTTGCAATAACAAAGCTAGATGAGCTCCAATTATTGGTTGTATATCTTACAAGAACATACTCTTCAGCACTTTTACTGCCACTCAAAGTTATATTTATGGATACACTACTGTTAGTGTTTACGTTAGTTGTGCCTCCTGAAACTGATGAAATATTAATTGGTGTAGCAGATGTTTTTAAGAAACCGAATTTTGAGGTAGCAGCACCTAAAGAAGTAGATGTAATTACTGTCATATATTGACTTGTTCCAAAGTTCTTCACTAAGGCATTGCTTAATCCACCTGTAACATGATTTAAACTCCAAACAGTATTCCAACTGTTAATCCAATAGCCTGAGCCCCAGCCATCATTCCAATTGTTATTATAGCGTAACAACTTAAATCCAGCATCATTGCTTGTTTGGGCCGTGTACTTCTTAAACCCATTGGGCATATTCGTTGTGGAATAAGGTGTATTTTGAGTCCAACCATTGAAATCGCCAGGAATGAAGTTTGCTCTAACTTCAATAGGATTAAATAGAACTAAACAATAAACAGTAAAAGTACAAATAAGTAATGTAATTTTCTTCATAACAAACATAATTTTAAAGGGTTATTAAAAAGGAAGTTTTTTGATTTCTGAAAAAACAATACACAAAATTAGACAAATATATTTTTATATAACATGTTGATAGCTAAAAAGTTCACAAATTAACAGCAAACGTTTGCATTAAAGCTGTAAAGATTAGAATAATCCGAAATTCTGCTACTTTTATTTTGAATTATCTGATTTCTGGCGCCGTGTGTGATATTTTATAAGCAAATGCACCTCGTAGCTATCAATTTATACAAAAAGGTTGCTGTGACCCGAACTAAGAACACTTTTCTTTTTTACTTCCCGAAAATATCCGTACTTTTGCATACTTTTAAAAAACTAATGAATATGCGATTCACAAAAATGCACGGAACCGGCAACGATTATATTTACGTGAACGGTTTTATAGAAACAATTGAAAATCCGGCGGAGTTTGCCATCAAATACAGCGACCGCCACAAAGGAATTGGCTCGGATGGATTGGTGATGATTTTGCCTTCGGAAACGTGTGATTTCAAAATGCGTATGTTCAATGCGGATGGTTCGGAATCGGAAATGTGCGGAAATGCTTCGCGCTGCATTGGCAAGTTTGTGTACGACAAAGGGTTAACAGCTAAAACTTCGGTAACGCTCGAAACCTTAGCTGGCGTAAAAGTATTGGAACTCTTCGTTGGTGCTGACAATAAAGTGGAAAAAGTAACGGTTGATATGGGTGAGCCAATTTTAAACGGGCTTAGCATCCCAACTATATATGACGAACAGCAAGTTGTAAATAAAGAATTGAAATACAACGATGAATTGACTTATAATATTACTGCGGTATCGATGGGTAATCCTCACGCTGTGATATTTACAAACGGAATTCACGCATTGGATTTGCCAAAAATCGGACCAGTGGTCGAAAATGTAGCAGCATTTCCACGACGCACCAATACCGAATTTATTGAAGTAGTCGACAAATCGCATGTAAAAATGCGCGTTTGGGAACGTGGCTCAGGCGAAACTTTAGCTTGTGGAACTGGCGCTTGCGCAGCAGTTGTGGCTGGCGTACTTAATGGCAAAAACGAACGCAAAACAAAAGTGGAACTACTTGGCGGCGAACTCACTATCGAATGGAAAGCGGAAGATAATCACGTATATCTAACTGGTGGAGCGACTACGGTTTTTGAGGGAGAAGTATAATCTACCCCAAACCCCTAAAGGGGCTTTAAAAAAAAGAATACTAACTACTCTTATTCCCCTTTAGGGGTTAGGGGCAACTTTATAAACTACAATAGAATGGCACAAATTAACGACAATTTTATTAAAATACCGGCTACATACTTGTTTTCGGAAATTGCAAAACGCGTAACACAACACAAAGAAGCAAATCCCGATGCTCCTATTATCCGTATGGGAATTGGTGATGTGAGTCTACCACTGCCTGATGCATCTGTAGATGCCATGATTAAAGCAGCGGAAGAACAGCGTCATGCCGAAACTTTTCGTGGATATGGTCCTGAACAAGGTTATGCATTCCTGCGCGATGCCATTGTGGCAAATGATTTTGCTGCAAAAGGTCTTGATATTGAAGCTGATGAAATTTTTGTAAGTGATGGTGCAAAAAGCGATACCGGAAATATTGGTGATATTTTCAGCGTGAACAATCGCGTGGCGATAACCGACCCAAGCTACCCTGTGTATGTGGATACCAACGCCATGGGTGGCCGTGCGGGAGAACCAAACGAACAAAATGTGTGGAGTAATTTAGTGTATTTGCCTTGTAATGTGGCTAATAACTTTGTACCACAGTTGCCAACCGAAAAAGTGGATTTGATTTATCTTTGCTACCCAAATAATCCTACGGGAACAACACTCACACATGCACAACTCAAAGTATGGGTGGATTATGCAAAAGCAAATAACGCAATTATCTTCTTTGATGCTGCCTACGAAGCATTTATTACCGAAGAAAATGTACCACGTAGTATTTATGAAATTGAAGGTGCGCGCGAAGTGGCGTTGGAATTCCGCAGCTTCTCCAAAACTGCCGGTTTTACAGGAACACGTTGTGGTTACACCGTTGTTCCAAAAACGGTAATGGCTTTTTCCGAAAATGGTGAAAAAGTGGCATTAAATAAATTGTGGAATCGCCGTCATAGTACCAAGTTTAATGGAACTTCGTACGTTGTGCAGCGTGCTGCCGAGGCCACTTTCAGCCCCGAAGG
>CAZEEN010000034.1:0-11275 GCA_964511115.1 uncultured Paludibacter sp.
TGTTATTTATCGACCGTGGCAACAAACAAATTGTGGTTGTAAATGGCGAAACAGGGCTGAAAGAAGCTCCTGTGGTATTAAATCCTAGTTTATTTACCTATGTTGGCCGAAATGTGGCAAATACAGCCGATAGTATTTACACTGCCGGTACACTTACCTATAATAATATTAAAGTAGATGCATCTGGTAATGTGTTGGTAGGTAATCTTATAACTGCAAATACTCAACGTTTCCAGATTTATAAAATTGATATGGCAACCGGAAACGGAACGCTATTTATCGACCAGGCTAACTTAGCTAATCTTTTTCCATTAGCTTTAACATTACGCTTTGATTATTTTGGTGTATGGGGCGATATAAACACCAATGCCGTGATTCTTGCGCCAAACGCTTCATCGTCAGCTATGGAAGTGTATAAGTGGGTAATTTCGGGAGGTATTGTTGGTGCGCCAACAGTTATTCGTTTAGACAATACAACTCTTGGCACTTACTTTAGCGGTTTAGAAAGTTTGGGGGGTAATCCGCATATTTTCCCTGTTGCAGCTGATAAGTTTTATGTTGATGGTGGTGGCACGTACCCAACTTTGGTAAATACCAATGGTAATGTGGTTGATGGCTTCCATCGCCAGCCTACGGCATTGAAAGATTCGTTGACAGTGGCAGGATTAAGCTTCGTGATGAATCCCGGAAATAATGGAGTATTCGAATTTAGTGTGGGTGGAGAATATTTTATGGTTACTTCGGCAACAAATACTACCGGCATTCCGGCTTCCACTTTCCGCCTGTTTAAATTTAAAGATGCTACCAAATCATTTTCCGATATTGACTGTATGTGGACTTTCCCACAGGCCGGAATGGGTATAGCTTCCAATGCCTACCGCACTGCTTTGCCTGTAGTTGTAACAAATGGTTATTCGGCAAAAATTTATCTTTATTGTGGCGAAAATGGTTTTGGGATGTACGAGATGAATATGAATCCACTTTCGACCAATATTGACAATAACAAGATAGAGAATTATCAAATTCAATACAAAAAAGGGGAATTGCGAGTAGCGCAAACAGTAAAAAGATTGGAAGTTTATACGCTATCTGGACAACTTTTAAATGCCGTTTCGAACAATTCAATACTTAATATGCCAACAACTCAGGGAGTGTATATTGTCAAAATAAGTACTCATGATGGTGCAATTATTACCCAAAAAGTAATATTTAATTGATTTTTTGCAGAAATCATTCATTTTTTTAAAAAGAATTGGTTAATTTTGTTTGAGATTAACTTGAATTGTTTATATTTGCGGTGTAAAACAATGACTGAGATAAACGGTCGAATATACTAACTAAAAATTTTTTTAACATGGAACAATTGGTAAACAAGATTAAAGCTGAATTTGCAGCTTTTGCAACTGATGCAAGCTTACAAGTAGAAAAAGGTAACAAAGCTGCCGGAACACGTGCTCGCAAAAGCTCGTTGGATTTGGAAAAACTTTTGAAAGAATTCAGAAAAGTTTCTATCGAAGAGTCAAAAAAATAAGACTTGGTTTTAAAAATTAAAGGGGTTGTTCTGTTAAAATACGAACAGCTCCTATTTTTTTTTATAATAAATTTAAAACTGTGAGAAAATATTCATTATTATTGTCGAAAACAAGCTAATAAGATATTAATAATTACAACTTGAAACCTAAGCGTTTTATGGTTGTTTTGTTGAAATCTTTTTTAAATTTTAGCCACCTATCTCCGACTTTTAAAGTAACTTTGCTGCCCATAATATCATATAATTCCCCCCACAAAAAATGAAAGATATGTTGCAGGGCCGACACATTGGCGTTTCGGTAAAAGAAGAGGCATTGATGCTCGAAAAAGTTGGTGTTTCGTCGCTCGAAGAATTAATTAATCAGACTATTCCATCCAATATCCGATTAGCTTCAACATTAGAACTTCCCGAAGCTTTAACCGAACGACAATATGCAAAACACATAACCAATTTAGGCTTCAAAAACAAAGTTTTCACCTCGTATATTGGTCAAGGTTGGTACGATACGGCTTTGCCAGCTGTAATTCAGCGCAATATTTTTGAAAATCCATCGTGGTACACATCATATACGCCCTATCAGGCCGAAATTTCGCAGGGGCGACTTGAAGCTTTACTTAATTTTCAGACTGCTGTCTGTGATTTTACGGGAATGTCGCTGGCTAATGCTTCGCTCCTGGATGAAGCTACTGCGGCTGCCGAAGCAATGACTATGTTGTACAATCTTAGGAGTAGAGAACAAGTAAAAACAGGTATAAGTAAGCTTTTTGTAGATAAAAATGTATTTCCTCAAACATTGGCTGTGCTTAAAACACGTTCGAACGTTCAGGGAATTGAATTAGAAATTGGAAATTGGGAAACTGTAAAATTAGACAATACTTACTTTGGTGTCTTGGTTCAATACCCAAACAGCAATGGAAATGTGGAAGATTATAGTGGATTTACTGCTACTGCTCATGCTTTTAACTGTAAAGTGGCTGTTGCAGCCGACATTTTGAGTTTGGCGTTACTCACGCCTCCGGGCGAATGGGGTGCTGACATTGTATTTGGGTCTACGCAACGTTGGGGAATTCCGATGAACTACGGCGGACCTGCTGCGGCTTTTTTTGCAACTCGAGATGAGTTTAAACGTGATATGCCTGGCAGAATTATCGGTGTTAGCAAAGATGTAAATGGCAAAACTGCATTGCGAATGGCACTTCAAACTCGCGAACAGCACATTAAACGCGAAAAAGCAACTTCAAATATATGTACAGCGCAGGCACTTTTGGCTACAATGGCTGGTATGTATACTGTTTATCATGGCGCTGAAGGGATTAAATCAATTGCTGAGCGTATTCATGCTTGTGCAAGCTATATAAACGAAATTTTGCCTGTTTATGGTTTTTCGCAAGAAAATGAGAATTTCTTCGACACACTGAAGGTTTCGTTGCCCGAAGAATGCACTCACAATCAACTACGTGCAATAGCTGAGCAATTTAAAGTGAATTTCCGCTATTTCGAATCGGGTGAGTTTGGTATTAGTTTCGACGAAACTACCGATGTGGATGATTTGAATACGCTAATTGAAATTCTTGCAACGACTGCCAACAATGCTCCTGTTTTTGTGGAAGAAGAGGAATTGGACGATTTGAAATCGTTTGATGAAGCATTTGAACGTAGTTCGGAATTTTTAACACACGAAGTTTTTAACAACTACCACAGCGAAACAGAAATGATGCGCTATATTAAAAAGTTGGAACGCCGTGATATTTCGCTGACCCATTCGATGATTTCATTGGGTTCGTGTACCATGAAACTTAACGCTGCTTCGGAAATGCTGCCGCTTAGTCGCCCTGAATGGAACAGTATACATCCATTAGCTCCTAAAGACCAAACATTGGGTTACAACCAATTAATTGAAGAATTGGAACAATACTTATCCATTATTACCGGCTTTGATGCGTGTAGCTTGCAACCAAATTCGGGTGCGGCAGGTGAGTTTGCCGGATTGATGGCTATAAAATCTTTCCACGAATCACGCGGCGAGTCAAATCGTTCTGTAGTATTGATTCCGGCTTCGGCTCATGGCACAAATCCAGCGTCGGCAGCACAGGCAGGAATGGACATTGTGGTTGTGAAGTGTGATGAGAATGGCAACACCGACCTTGCCGATTGGAAAGAAAAAGCGGAAGCTAACAGGGAAAATTTGCTGGGTTGCATGATTACCTATCCATCGACACACGGAATTTTCGAATCGACCATAAAAGAAATGTGTGATATAATACATGCTTTTGGTGGTAAAGTATATATGGACGGTGCCAACATGAACGCACAAGTAGGATTGACAAATCCGGGAACTATTGGCGCTGATGTTTGCCACCTGAATTTACATAAAACATTTGCTATCCCTCATGGCGGTGGCGGTCCGGGTGTTGGTCCGATATGTGTAACCGAGGCTTTAAAACCTTTTTTACCAAGTACCAATTTTGGAAAAAACACAGTAGCAGGCGCACCTTACGGAAGTGCAGGTGTGTTACCAATTACATATGGTTATATCCGCATGTTAGGCGAAGAAGGATTAACTGCTACGACAAAATATGCAATTTTAAATGCCAATTATTTAGCTGCACTGTTGAATGAATCGTACGGAGTGCTTTACAAAGGCGAAAACGGTAGAGTAGGGCATGAGTTGATTTTGGAATGTCGTAATTTCAAAGCAAGTTCAGGTGTTACCGAATCGGATATTGCTAAACGCCTAATGGACTATGGTTTTCATGCGCCAACCTTGTCGTTCCCCGTACATGGAACGCTGATGATTGAGCCTACCGAAAGTGAATCGAAAGCCGAATTAGACCGTTTTGCTACTGCTATGTTGCAGATATTTACCGAAATAAAAGAAATTGAAAACGGTGAAGCAGATAAAACTGACAATGTATTGCTAAATGCACCACACCCTGAATATTGCATAGTGGACGATGCGTGGAATCACTCCTATTCTCGCAAAAAAGCAGCTTATCCAACCGATTGGGTTGCCGAAAATAAATTCTGGGTGAATGTAGCGCGCGTTGATAATGCTTACGGCGATAGAAACTTACTATGTACATGCCGACCCACAAGTGATTGGGACTAAAATATTTTAAACACCGAAAACAAAACAAACCCCGTTACTTTTTAAGGATAACGGGGTTTGTAGTTTTAAAAATATAATTGAGTTTTATTGTTCCAAATTAAGCAACTCTTCGTATTCAGCAACCGTTGCACCACGTAAACATGCTTCGATTATTTCGCGACCTACAGGATTCAACTCTGGAGTTAGATATTGCGCTAATTCTTCTTTAAAGAAATCATACAATTTTGCTGCACCTTCGTCGTAACCAGCTTTTCCCATCTCGTCTTGTTTGTAAACTTGTAGGAAACGAGAAGGAATTTTTGCGCCTTCAATAGTCAGATAGTTGAGTTCGTAACCTAATAGCGGACAGCGGGCTGCTTGATATTGCTCTTTGCGTAAATTTGCATTTCCACGACGGGTTAAGTATTCGCGCATCAACAACTGTGGTTTAAATCCAACTTTCCAAACACCAATATATTGATTTGGAACCAAAGTAAAACGTGTTGCAGGCGTGCTAATAATTTGATCGAGCAACATATTAGCATGTTGTACCATTTTACCTGTAGCGAATGGCCAATAAGATCCAACACCTTCAGAGCCCATTCCTGTTCCACCTACTATACTCGGATTTGCATGCCCGCGAGGTGAAACCAAGCGCCACAACCAAGCTAGTGCTGGTGGTAATAAATGGAACAATCCTACAATTCCGTAGTTTGGATTCTCGGCTGATGAAGGCGGTGTGCGCACTCCAAAGCTACGAATATCTACTGAAACTGCATTTCCTACTACGTTTGGCACAATATCCCGAGGTAAAATTACGCGCGGATTAGGACAACGTTTTTCGGGTGTATCCATTTTGTGATTCCAAATAAGCACCGTGCTGTTTGGGCTCGACTCCAAATTCAAAAACAGCAAAGGTCTTGGAGGATTAATCGTTATTTTTTCCAAAAATGGATCGTCGCCATATTCATTTACACTGTCCACTCGGATAAACCATGCGTTTTCGGCATCAATTACTCGTAGTTTTCCATTTCCATTCTGTATTGAAGGATGACACATAGCCATATCGTCTGTTACAGGATTAAATGACGATAAAAGAGCAATAGATATTAAACGTTTTTCGCCAGTTATCGAATTTGTTCCAATTAGAACCTGACCGTTAGGTTCGCGCAAAATATGTTGCAACATTTCGCTCTTGCCTCCGCCGCTTGCACCTTCGTGCATAAAAGTTGTCATATTATCGTACGGGCTAACTGCCTGTACAGTAGAACAGTGTGCAGTAATCCAACCTTCGCGTTCGCCTTTTGTAAGCAATGCGCCGTAAAGTCCTTTTTTGGCACTTGGACCTGGATATAAGTTGTAAGAAAAAATTTCGTGGCGGTTTTCCGTACGATTGTGAACTACAACTTGTTTGCCATCAAAATGGGTGTGACGGAATGTAGGAGCAACATATATAATTGAATCAATATTGAATTCGGCAGGAATATCGTAAGTAGGTACCATTACCTGAAGCAAGGCAAGACCCATGGCAAAAAAACCTGCATTGGCGGGAGCTATAGCAATACCTCCTACACCTATTCCTTCGCGACCTGCAAAATATAAGAACACAGCCAAATCTTGATCTTTAAGCCATTCGAACGTTTCACCCTTTAGTTTGTCGAACGAATATCCGAATTTATCCTTAAAAGAATCTTTATCACTTGGAAAATTATCGGCAATTGCCATTGTATCTGGGTCGCGACGACGCATGTAGGGATCTACATAATTAGCCGAAATCCCATTTTGAACTTTATGAACTATTGCCTCGGGAACTAAACCCTTACCGGGTATTTCGTAACCAACTTCATAGGTCCCGTTTGTAGAACCACCCATAGCGGCCACAGTCAATTGCTCAACTGTATCGAAAACTGTGTAACTTTTACATGAATTTAATAAATTCAATAATTCTTCTGGTAAAACAATGCCCTTGTTTTCCAATTGGGAAATTAATTTACTCATCTTTTTTTTATACCGTTAATTTCTAAATAAAAATATTTTAGCGGTACAAAGATAATATTTATTACTTAAGAAATGAAGCATTACTTAATTTTATAACAATATTTAAGTTATTTGGATGCTATAGCTGTGCAAAGCAGTTGACTTGTTCCATTAAAGATGTTCTGTATACGGAAATTTCGTTTTCCATTAAAGTAAATTGTGTCGCCTGGTAGCACTACAAAGCTTTTATTGTCAATTTCAAACTGAATTTCACCTGAGAGCAAATAGCCAAAAATCTGATCGCTATGATTATTAAACAAATCTATACTATCTGAATTTACGGCAAATTTTAGTATAAATGTCTCTAGTTGTTTCGAAACATCGTGTTGCGAAACAATAAAAACCTCGGTACCAGAATCATTTCGTTCAACAAATAGATTTTCATCTTTTCGAAAAACGGGATTGTTAAACAAGGATTCGTTCTCGCCAATTAGCTCACCCACAGTAGTTTGCAGGTTGTCTGCAATTAATTTAAGGGTAATTATGGATGGAAAAGTTTTTGCTTTCTCAATTTGTGAAAGGGCGCTGGGCGAAATGCCAACCCGTTTTGCTAAATCATTAAGCTGTAAGCCTTTGTGCTCTCGCACTCGCTTTACTCGTTCTCCTATACGGTTCATTTTGTCGAATTATTTTTACGCAAAGATATAATTTTTTATTTATAAATGAAGTAGTACTTAATTTTATTCATAAAAAATAAACCAACAGTTTGATTACTTTTTCTTCTGTCCGCGCGTTTTGGGTTTGCCGTATTTGTTGCGCATGGACTCGGCTCTACGGATTTTGTTGTTTACCTTTTTGTTTTTATCACTTTTTTCGTGAAATGCAGGGCCGGCCTCCTCTTTGGTGGGAACTTTAACCAATACATTTTTCATTACCACTTTTGGCAGTTCATCTTCGGTCAAAATAGTTGAAATCTCCACATCTTCGGGCATTTTCATGGTGGCAATTTTGCAATCCATCAATGTTTCGATGTTTTTCCGTAAGTCTGCATCGGCTTTGGTGATAAACGCCAGTGCAACCCCTTTTTTGTCGGCACGTCCGGTACGCCCAATGCGGTGCATATAACTTTCGGGAACTTCGGGCAAGTCAAAATTAATAACGTGCGTTATATCGTCAAAGTCGAGTCCACGAGCCACAAGGTCGGTGGCAATAAGTACGCGTAAGGTATTTGCATTAAACGAGCGATAGGCTTCGATACGGTAATTTTGCGATTTATTGGAGTGAATAATGCCAATTTCGTTTTCAAATTCGGCTGAAACTTGTTCAAAAACATCATCAGCCATTTTTTTTGTAGAAACAAAAACCAATACTTTCGATAGTTCAGGATGTGTTTTGAGCATGAAATTCAACAGATTAATTTTAGTGTTGAAATTCGGCACTTTAATACCTGCTTGTTTTATATTTGCAAGCGGAGTTCCGGTGCGTGCAGCTTCAATTTCGAGTGGGTCGATAAAAAAGTCTGCAATAAACGCCTTCAAATCATCGGTTATGGTAGCCGAAAACATCAGGTTCTGACGTTTTGGAGGTAATAAATCGATAACACGAATCAGCTGCGGACGAAAACCAAGATTCAGCATTTCATCTACTTCGTCAATTACAAATCGTTTTATCAATCGAAGTTTCAGCGTTCCGTTTAATGCAAAATCCAACAATCGTCCCGGAGTAGCCACTAAAATATCCAATCCGGCATTCAAAAGCGGCGTTTGCTGAATCATATTTACGCCACCATACACGCCTGCAACACGGATATTCATGTACTTAGTCAGCTTCTCAATATCGTCCACAACTTGTAGTACCAATTCACGCGTAGGAACAACAATCAACACCGAAGGCGCTTTATCTTTCGTAAATTTCCACTGTCGAAGTATCGGGAGCAAGTAAGCAATAGTTTTTCCCGTTCCGGTTTGAG
This sequence comes from uncultured Paludibacter sp., assembly GCA_964511115.1. Taxonomy (GTDB): domain Bacteria; phylum Bacteroidota; class Bacteroidia; order Bacteroidales; family Paludibacteraceae; genus Paludibacter. The sequence continues at coordinate 8,566 of CAZEEN010000034.1, forward strand.
CAATTCCCACCACATCGCGACCGGACATTATTACCGGAAAAGCTTTTTCCTGAATGGTCGTTGGAATAGTTATATTTAAGTCGCTCAATGCATTAAGCAAAGCAGCATTTAAGTTTAAATCGGAAAACAGCATGATAGGGTTGTGTATTGAAATTTTGTACAAAGATACTTCAAAAATACTAAGTTAAAGGCAATTTCTTGGCTTCTTCCCAAATTTCATCCATTTCGGCCAAGGTCATGGTTTTTAAATCACGACCTTGCGAAATAGTTTTAGATTCTAAATAATTAAAACGGCTAATAAACTTGCGGTTGGTGCGTTCCAACGCGTTTTCGGGGTTAATATTGTAAAGGCGTGCGGCATTTATCAAACTAAACATCAAATCGCCAAACTCAGCTTCCATTTTGTCTTTATCCATGGCAGTCACTTCAGCTTTAAACTCATCAATTTCCTCTTGCACTTTGCCCCAAACTTGTTCACGCTCTTCCCAGTCGAAACCAACACTACGAGCTTTATCTTGTATGCGATAGGCTTTGATTAAGGCTGGTAATGAATTGGGTACGCCAGAAAGTACCGTTTTGTTGCCGCCTTTTTCTTTCAATTTCAACGATTCCCAGTTTTGCATTACCACTTCGCTGGTATTGGCTTCCACATCCGAAAAAATATGCGGATGGCGGTAAATCAACTTTTCGCACAAGCCTTTGCAAACATCGTAAATGTCGAAATCGCCTGTTTCGCTACCCATTTCGGAGTAAAAAACAATGTGTAACAAAATGTCACCCAGCTCTTTGCGAATTTCCTGCTTGTCGTTGTTTAAAATAGCATCGGCAAGCTCATACGTTTCTTCGATGGTAAGTGTTCGCAGAGTTTCGAAGGTTTGCTTTTTGTCCCAAGGGCATTTAGCACGTAATTCGGTCATTATTTCGAGCAAGCGCCCAAATTCTTTTAACTTTGTATCTAATGAGTTCATTGTTGTAAGTCTATTATTTTTAAAACACTAATTTTGTCTTGATGTAACTGGAAAATAAGTTCGTCGAGCGAGTTAAATTTTTGTTCATCACGTATTTTTCCAAAAAAAACAACTTTAATCTGCTGATTATAAATATCTTTTTCAAAATCAAAAATATTAACTTCGATGCTTATATGTTCGTCATTGTCGATGGTAGGTCTGTTGCCAATATTCAACATTCCATCGAAACACAAATTTTCAACGAATACTTTTACAGCATACACTCCCGAAACAGGAATTTGTTTTTCATTATCCAGCGGGGCAATATTTGCTGTAGGAAAACCCAATTTTCGTCCAATTTTAAAACCATCGGTTACTTTTCCAACTATTGAATAATTATAGCCTAATAATTTATTCGATTTTTCAATATCCGAATTTTTCAGCGCATTCCGAATATCCGAGGAACTGATATGTGTACAGTCAGGTAGTGAGAAACGGGTTGCTTGTATTGCTTGTAATCCAATTTGTTCCCCATACATTTTATATTCGGGGAATGCCTCTGCACGGTTATGTCCAAAACGATGGTCGTGCCCAACCAATAAAGTCCTGACATTAAATTGTTTGAAAAGAATATTATTCAAAAAATCGAAAGCACTTAGTTTGGACATTTCAATCGAAAAATCGAGCACAATGCACAAATCAATTCCAGTGGTCGAAAGTTGCTCCATTTTTTCGTCGAAAGTAGTGAGCAGTTGCGGTTGAAAATCGGCATGTAATACTTTGCGAGGATGCGAAATAAACGTAATAATTGCCGAACTTCTATTTTGTTCCTTCGCAATTCGTTTCAACTCATCTATCAAAAAGCGATGACCCCGATGCACGCCATCGAAAAAACCGACAGTTGCAACCAGCTTTTTTTCAGGAATGTATTTTTCGTTTGGATAAAGTATTTTCATTTTTATAGAGAACAAAGAGCAAAGAACAATGACATTTAGAGCGTAAGTAAGAAATCGAGATTTTCGCCCTGCGTTACAAAATAAGTTTGAGTGCCTAAAGCTTTAGCAGCCTCAATATTTTTTGGACCATCGTCCAAGAAAAAACATTCAGCCGCTTCTAAACCAGCATCGACAAGTAAAGCCTCAAAAATGGCTGGGTCGGGTTTTGTAAGTCCCATTTCGTACGAGAAATAACATTTGTCAAAATAATCGCGAATTGTTTTTCCTGTACCTTCGAGTGCAATTGCAGCACTAACTTCCACGTGTAATGGATTCGAATTACTCAAAAGCAGCAATTTATAGTTGGTGCGAAGTTTTTCGAGCAGTACCAATCTTTCGGCAGGTATATCTACTAAAAACGAACACCAGGCAGCATCAATTTCAGCATCGGTTAATGTTCTGTTGCTTAGTTTACGTATTTCATTTCTGAAATCGGGAATATCAATCTCACCTTTTTCAAATTGTAGGAAAAATTCTTTTTGTCCAAAATTGCTCAGGTACATTTCTATTGACTCAACGCCCAGCTTTTTCAGATTTTCGATACATTGTGGTAAGTCCAGATTAATAATCACCCCTCCAAAGTCGAAGATAAGGGTAGTAACAGTATTTTTTTTGTCCATTTACGGTAAAATTGTTGTTTTTATTTTTGCAGATTGCCAAAATTTATTACTTTTGCAGTCGCTTTGCAAAGATACAAAAATTTGCGCAAATGCAGGGCCTATAGCTCAGTTGGTTAGTAGCACCTGACTCTCCCGATAGCTATCGGGA
>CAZEEN010000034.1:11375-22063 GCA_964511115.1 uncultured Paludibacter sp.
CTTTTTTTTAATAGATTTAGGGCCTATAGCTCAGTTGGTTAGTAGCACCTGACTCTCCCGATAGCTATCGGGACAGGGGGTCAAAAAACGATATTTCTTTTTTTTAATAGATTTAGGGCCTATAGCTCAGTTGGTTAGTAGCACCTGACTCATAATCAGGGGGTCACTGGTTCAAGCCCAGTTGGGCCCACTAAATCAAAAGCACTTATTCGTAATTCGGATAAGTGCTTTTTTATATACAATAAAACTCTATGACTGGTTGTTATATTATTCACAGTGAAACGCTTCAACACTTTTACATTGGAGCTACACACGATAATATTGAAAGTCGGTTAGAGAAACACAACAATGGGAGTTATGGTAATCATAGATTTACTTCTATGGCAAATGATTGGTTATTATTCCTTTTTATTCCTACAGAAAATTATGCTCAAGCCATAAGAATTGAGCGCAAAATTAAATCAATGAAATCCTCGAAGTATATTCAAAATCTAATCAAATATCCAGAATTGATAGCTCAGTTGGTTAGTACCACCTGACTCCTCCAATGCAATGCTTGAAAATGATGTTTGCGCAAGTTTGTTAAGTTGATTCGTTTTTTGAACAAAAACAATTCAGTGTTAAATATAATGTGTATTTTTATGGATAAATCAATATAACACAAACATAACATGTCCGACGACCAGAAAAAACAACTTGAACAACAACTTTGGAATATTACCAACACCTTGCGGGGTAAAATGGATGCAGATGAATTGAAGATACCGACACCATACCAGACGAATTCGAAAAGTATTGGAACGAAGAACAACTGGCAGCATTCAAGAAACTTTGTGCCGAAGAAAACCTATCAGATGATAAGGTTGAAAAAGTGATAGCAGACTACCTGTTTTCGGAACGTGAACCATTGCGGGATGAAGTGCTGGACTTAATAGAAGGTGCAAAATCGTCCGTACTTCAACGCAAAACCACTGGCGAACGGATTCTGGCTAAGATAAAAGGGTTTGTTGATACGTTTATTAATGGGATAGGGAAATGAATAAAAATTATGACATAAATCGTCATAATTAGCGGGAAAATTATTCAAGTTCAGTTGGGTTACCCTTGAAAAACAAACACTTACATATTAAGTTGTGTAGGTGTTTTTTTTATTATTATACTTTTTTCAAAAGTATTTGATAAATGGATGAAATTCTAGTATATCCAATATTTAGATTTGCTGAGTTGATTTTTTTCTTTATTAAATTCAATAAAATTTACCTTTTAAAAATCAGATTATTTTTGTAATTTTGCACACTTGAATTAGTTAGGTAATTGATTCATTCGTTTTTTTGTGATTAATTTATTAATTCGACAAAACTCGTATAATTCGCACAATTCGTATATGACAAAGTTTAAAGAATATTCCGGCCTCAATCTTTCCGATGTAAACAAAAACATGTTGAATCGTTGGAAAGACCTCGATATTTTCCATAAAAGTATCGAAACCCGTGAGGGAAAACCATCATTCGTTTTTTATGAAGGACCACCTTCGGCCAATGGTATGCCCGGCATTCATCACGTAATGGCGCGCGCCATCAAGGATATTTTTTGTCGTTACAAAACTATGCAGGGCTTTCAGGTAAAACGTAAAGCCGGTTGGGATACACACGGACTTCCAGTAGAATTGGGTGTGGAAAAAGCATTGGGAATTACCAAAGAAGACATTGGCGCTAAAATAAGTGTGGACGAATACAACGCCGCTTGTCGCCACGATGTAATGAAATACACCAAAGAATGGGAAGACCTGACTACCAAAATGGGGTATTGGGTAGATATGAATGATCCTTACATCACTTATGACAATCGGTATATCGAATCGTTGTGGTGGCTTCTCAAACAACTTTATAACAAAAACTTACTCTATAAAGGTTATACTATTCAGCCATTTTCTCCAGCTGCAGGTACCGGACTTTCAACACACGAACTCAACCAACCTGGTTGCTATAAAGATGTGAAAGACACAACATGTGTGGCGCAGTTCAAATTGAAAAATGAAGAAAATACATACTTCTTGGCTTGGACCACAACTCCGTGGACTTTGCCATCGAATACAGCACTATGTGTTGGCCCAAATATCGTTTATGTAAAGGTAAAAACGCAGAACCCATACACCAAAGAGACTTGTAACCTCATTATGGCAGAGAATTTACTTGGCGCTGTTATGGGCAAAAACGAATATGAGGTTCTCGAACATAAAAAAGGCTCAGAATTAGCAGGTATTGCTTACGAACAATTAATTCCTTGGGTAAATCCGGGTGAAGGAGCTTTCAAAGTTATTACCGGCGACTTTGTAACTACCGAAGATGGTACAGGTATCGTTCACATCGCACCTACTTTTGGTGCAGACGACGACCGTGTTGCGAAACAAAACGGCGTACCTCCTTTGTTACTTATTGATAAAGACGGAAATCGCCAGCCAATGGTTGACCGCACCGGAAAATTCTTTAAAATTGAAGACCTGAGTGCTGATTTTGTAGCTTCGAATGTCAATACTGAACTTTACAAAGAATATGCTGGTCGTTATGTAAAAAATGCATACGACAGCACATTAACTGATGATGATACAACACTCGATGTTGATATTTGCGTGATGTTGAAACAACAGGGTTTGGCATTCAAAATTGAAAAACACACACACAACTATCCACACTGCTGGAGAACTGATAAGCCTGTATTGTATTATCCATTAGATAGTTGGTTTATCAAAACCACTGCCTGCCGTGAAGAAATGATGGTCCTAAATGATACTATCAATTGGAAACCACAGTCGACAGGAACTGGTCGTTTTGGCAAATGGCTCGAAAACTTGCAGGATTGGAACCTCAGCCGCAGTCGCTATTGGGGAACTCCGCTTCCTATTTGGCGCAGCGAAGATGGAACTGAAGAAATTTGTATTGGTTCGGTGGAAGAATTAGTCGCCGAAATTGAGAAATCAATCGCAGTCGGATTTATGACTGAAAATCCATACAAAAATTTTAAAGTGGGCGAATATACGGCTGATAATTACGCCGTAAAAAATATAGATTTACATCGTCCGTATGTGGATGGAATTATTCTTGTTTCGGCTTCGGGCAAACCGATGAAGCGCGAACTCGACCTGATTGACGTTTGGTTCGATTCGGGTGCTATGCCGTATGCACAGTTGCATTATCCGTTCGAGAACAAAGAATTGATTGACAGCGGAAGCAATTTCCCAGCCGACTTTATTTCGGAAGGAGTTGACCAAACGCGTGGATGGTTCTTTACATTACACGCTATCAGCACGATGGTTCGTGGCTCGGTGGCTTTTAAAAGCGTCATTTCGAACGGTTTGGTGCTCGATAAAAACGGCAATAAAATGTCGAAACGGTTGGGTAATGGTGTCGACCCATTTTCGTCAATCGAAAAATACGGTTCCGACCCATTGCGTTGGTATATGATGACCAATGCATCACCGTGGGACAATTTGAAATTTGACATTGAAGGTGTAGAAGAGGTGCGCCGTAAATTTTTTGGAACGCTTTACAACACTTATTCGTTTTTCACGCTTTATGCCAATGTGGATAAATTCACATACTCCGAAGCTGAAATTCCAATGGAAAATCGTCCGGAAATAGACCGCTGGATTATTTCGCTGTTGAACACATTGGTGAAAGATGTAACCGAATACTACGAAACCTACGAACCAACCCGCGCAGGACGTGCCATATCTGACTTTGTGGGCGAAAACTTAAGCAACTGGTATGTTCGCCTAAACCGCAAGCGTTATTGGGGTGGTGCGTACGACGAAGATAAAGTTTCAGCTTATCAAACACTTTATACCTGTTTGGAAACCGTTTCGCGCTTGATGGCTCCGATTGCACCTTTCTTCGCAGACCAGCTGTTCCTTGATTTGAATGCGGTTACCGGAAAAGATAACAGCGAATCAGTTCACTTAGCAGATTTCCCATCATTCAACGAGAGTTTGATTGACAGTAACTTAGAAGAATGTATGCAATTGGCGCAACAAACTTCGTCGATGATATTGGCATTGCGACGAAAAGCAGACAAAAAAGTGCGTCAACCGCTTACAAAAGCAGTTGTACCCGCACCCGACGAAATTACATTCAAACAACTCAGCTACATTGCCGAACTTGTAAAAGCCGAAGTAAACGTAAAAGAGTTTGAAGTAATTCCTGCCGATAACGACATGGAGAATTTGGTAAAGAAAATCAAACCTAATTTTAAAACATTGGGTAAGAAATACGGCAAACAAATGAAGGAAATAGCCATTGCAATGACTTCGTTTGGAAACCACGAAATAACCGAAATTGAACGCAACGGACAATTTGTGCTTACTTTGCCAACAGGCGATGTAGAACTTACTCCCGAAGACGTAGAAATAATAACCGAGGATATGCCTGGCTGGTTGGTAGCCAACGAAGGCAAGCTTACAGTTGCTCTTGATATTACGGTAACTGATGCATTAATGCGCGAAGGTATTGCGCGTGAGTTAGTTAACCGCATTCAGAACATTCGTAAATCGAACGGTTTTGAGATTACAGACAAAATAATTATTGAAATAGAAAACAATAAAAATATAAATAATGCCGTGTTGGAATTTAAAGAATACATTGCAACTCAAACTTTGGCATTGGAAGTTAAGTTGGTAGAAAAATTAATACAACCAACCGAACTTGACTTGGAGGATTACGTCGTAAATATTTCAGTTACAAAAGCATAATACAATTTTTAAAAATAATCGAAAATAATTGGAAGTCTGCGAATTATTTGCTATTTTCGCACAATAATACAAAAGAGAATCGCGAATTGCTTAAAAGCACATTGTAAAACAACTTAAAACAAACAGTTATGTCAGAAAGAACGAGATATTCAGATGTTGAATTAGTAGAGTTTAAAGAATTAATTCTTGATAAACTTGCTAAAGCTCAAAAAGACTATGAGTTGTTGCGCGATGGTGTGTCGAATGCCGATGGCAACGATATAATGGACACTTCGCCTACGTTTAAAGTGCTCGAAGAAGGTGCAGCAACACTTTCGAAAGAAGAATCGGGCAGACTTGCACAGCGACAGATGAAGTTTATTCAACACTTACAAGCTGCACTTATCCGTATCGAAAATAAAACCTACGGTGTTTGTCGCGAAACGGGGAAATTAATTCCCAAAGAGCGACTTCGTGCTGTACCGCATGCTACGTTGAGTATTGAAGCGAAAAACGATAATAAACGATAACACAAAATTCAATAATTTTCGGCAACAGCATATACGTTCTGTTGCCGAATTTTGTTTGTAATTGTTAGATAAAAGAACCAGGAGCCAAGAATCAAGATAAAAAAAGAAAACAGAAAAAATGTCTATTACAAAAAAAACAATATTGCTTGTAATTATAGTCTTAATAATTGACCAAGCATCGAAAATATTTATCAAACTGAACTTTGCATTGGGCGAACATGTCGAAGTTTTCAGTTGGTTTCAAATATTTTTTATTGAAAACAACGGCATGGCCTTCGGTATGGAAATTTTCGGAAAATTATTTTTAACGCTATTTCGAATTGTTGCTGTGAGTGGTTTAGTCTACTTTATTTATAAACTAATTAAACAGGGAGCCCGTCAGGGTTATATTTTAGCCGTTTCGCTTTTGCTAGCAGGTGCAGCCGGCAATATCTTCGATTCGTTATTTTATGGTTTACTTTTTAGCGAAAGCTATGGAATGGCAGCAACATTTTTACCTGAGACAGGCGGCTACGCACCTTTGTTTTATGGAAAAGTAGTAGATATGTTGTACTTCCCTATTATTAAAAACGGCGCCGGAGAAACTCTATTCTTCAGTCCGGTTTTCAATATTGCCGACTCTGCCATAAGTATAGCGGTGGCTATTATTCTGATTTTTTTCCGCAAAGATTTAAACGACAGTTTAGAAACCAAAAAACCTGTCAATCAAGAGAATGCCAACTAGAAATCGTCTTCTTTTACTCATAATTACTTTTGTGTTGGCTTTTACAGCATGTAACAAACCACAAAACGACACTCTCTCCCGAAAAGAGATGACCGCCTTTTTGATAGATTTACATAAACTCGATGGAGCCTTAGTTGCTCAAGGTTTAGGTTCTGCCGAAGATAGAAATAATGTATATTACTACAATGCATTATTGAAAAAACATGGAATTACAAAAGCTCAATTCGACTCCACGTTGGTTTATTATGCCAAAAATCCAAAAAAGTTTGAGCGTGTTTATACCGATGTTATTGAAGAGTTAACCGAATTTGACGTAAATGTAAAGGCAGGAGTTTTCCACCCGGTCGATTCAGCGGCATTGCGTAATTCAATAGAAAATATTTGGCCATTGGCATCCACACGCAATTATTTTGCAAAAGACTCCACAGCCTCAAAACTGAAATTTGTTATTAAAAACCGCCAACTTGCATGGAACGACCAATATAAACTTTCGTTTTTACATCAGGTAGGAAAATCAGATTCAGTTAAAAATAAACACGCTATTATTCGTATTCATTACAGAAACAAAAAAACGGACAGTATCGTTTGTAAAACAATTAGCGATAGTCTTTTGCGTCGCTACACCATTACTATCGAAGCAAGGCGCAAAAACACTATCGATTCTATTACAGGAGCGTTAATCAATTATAATCCGGTAAAAGGAAAATTCAACGCCCTGATTGACAGCATAAAACTAACCCGAAAATTTGATGCTGTGGCTCAAGATAGTATTCAAAAAGCCATACATCTAATTGAAAATCCACCGGCAGTTTCTCAGGTTAAAAAAACGAAACAGCGCAGTAAAATTGTATCGAAACAATAGAAATGAAAAGTCTAAGTAGTCAGTTGATAATTACGGAATCGGCTGAGATATTGCGAAATAGTGTAGTACAACTTACAGACGCAAGTATCAGTTACCATAATATTTTGGAGGATAATCACGAAACGGCTCATACTGTTTTTTACGATGGAATAATAAGTCCTCCTATAATATCGGTCACAAAGCGAGGTATTCATAAATCCGAGATAGAAAAATGTGAATATAAACTTATTTCTTTTTATGATTTGGCAAAAGAGAAACTAACAGAATCAAAAAAAATAATTATCGACTTTGGCACTGAAGACTTGTTGATAATAAACAACTTAATCCATAGTAATAAAGAAACTTTAGACTATTTCGATAGTATCAATTTTATTACTGCCTGTACTGCTTCGCCAACAATATTTTTAAAAAATACGGATAAAATTTTTGAGAATAGGATACTTTGGGCGGGTACCAATTTAGTAGACAAAAAAATCACCGGACAAACTTTTGTTTCCATAGTTTAAATCCAGTGATTTTTATTTCGATAATATCAATTTTAGTTCACCGTATAATTTGGAGTTATTATTTTATCCATACGCACATCAAAAGGTTCAGTAGGTATAATTTCCAACAATTGGAAATCATAGCATACACCAATTTTGGTAATATTCTTACTATTAAAATAGCGGTCGTAATAACCCTTCCCACGACCTAAACGGTTTTTACTCTTATCAAAAGCAATACCAGGCACAATAACCAAATCAATTTGACGTAAATATTCCTTTTGTGCATCAGGTTCCCAAATACCCATATCGCTTTTTCGCAAATCTTCGGTGTTCGTAAAAGGCTTAATCAACATTTTATCACCTTTAACCATAGGCAATAACATTTGTTTTTTTTTGCTCCATTTTACAATAAAATTGTGTGTAGGAAGTTCGTCGGGCAGCGACCAATACAGTAAAATTGATTTAGCATTTATAAATTCGGGTAAGGCTTCAATTTTTTCGAAAACAGCAATTGAACTCTGCAATTTTTCCATATCGCTCAGTACATTTTTCTTGTTTCGAATTCGTCTTCGAATTTTTGCCTTTTCCGACTCTTCAACATGTTTTTTCCGTTTTAGTTTGTTTAAAATCCGTTTGAAAAATAAGTTCATAGAATTAAATATTTTGTTTACAAAATTACAATTGGCCTGCCTCCACAAGCACTATCACTCTCTCTAACACTTTATCTTTGTCGGAAGCATCGAATTCCGATTTTAAATTAGAACCAAAAAGTCGGGCCACACCTTGCCAAAAAAAAGCCGTAAACGAGCCTTTGTATGCTTTTATTAAATCGAATGATGTTTTATCACACTCTCTATCAACAAGTTTCATTAGAATACGCCCCTGATTTACAGTCATTTTTTTCAAGTCAGCTTCGTATTTCTTAAAGGCATCTTTTTCAAACTCTTTCATAAATTTCTTTCGCTCACTATCCGATTTCATACTTACTAACTTTATATTTACCTTAGTTAGTTCACTCGAAATAAGCTTTGCATAAGGCAAAGTTCGCTTTACATCGCGTACAGTGCGCCAAAAATATTGTTCTTGTGCCTTATTTTTGAATGTAGAACGAGGAAAAACCCATATATCGTGTAAAAAAGCCAACAATATCGTGTCGTTTCCATTCACCTGTGCCATTAATCTTGCTCCGCCTTTGGGTACAAATTCATCTCCCTTACTTTGTGCAATTACATTTAGGCTCAGCAATAAAAACGCTATCGTTGAAAATAAAAATATCTGAAATCGTTTCATAAAGTGCAAATATAATAAATTATTGTTCAAAACTTAATAAATCTTTCATAAAACTTTAATCTAAACTTCGATTTTGTATAAAAAATCCAATTATCATTTAGTTGAAAACAAATTATAGAACATTTTCTAAAATATATATGTCAGTTTAGAAAATTTTGTATATTTTTGGGGTTGTATTTCGAAAAGGTTATAACCTCTTTTCCAAATTATAGATTATGAGAAAAATTTGTTTACTCTTACTGTATTTCATCCTTATTCTAAAAGTATCAAGCCAAACCTACGAGATTGTTCCAACTGCCTATTCGGTTGCGAATGCCTCTGTAGCCGATAACAAATACTATTCCGCTTTTCAAAATCCTGCCACAGCGGCAGCGCTTGTTGGCATACAAATTGGTTTACAATACGAAAACAAATACATAATCAATGCATTAGCAAAAAAAAGTATGTATTTAACCTCTGCTACGAATCTTATAAACGTAGGAATATCAGCCACTTATTCAGGCTACGAATTACACAACGAACTGCTAACCGGCATTTTATTATCCAAAAACTTCAACAATATTTTTCAATTAGGAGTTCAGTATAATTACTACTCGGTATATTTAGCCGAAGCAAACAAACGCTATGCCGCATTTTTCCCTCAAATTGGTCTTATTGTAAAAATTTCGCCGTCAGTAAATATTGGATTTTCAACTTTTAACCCAGTCCAACAAGCCATTCAACTAAAGTATGTAAAAAAACAGATTCCAACGGTTTTTAGTTTAGGTGCAGACTGGAAAATTTCAGAAAACCTCCGTTTTTTATCTCAAACCGATAAAAATGTGAGTGGAAATTACCGAGTTGCTGGTGGATTCGAATACGACATTAAGAATTTTATCACTTTTAAAAGCGGAGCTTATCATATTGATTATCTGACACCTACAATTGGCTTTGGATTAAAATTGAAAACGTTTGATTTCCACCTCAACACGGAATTGCATCCAATTCTCGGACTTACTACCTACGCGGCAATTCAATATTCTATTTCGAAAAAGTAAATAAGCATGAGATTAAAATCGTTCATAATCTGTCTATTTACATCAATAAGTTTAGTTGGTTTTTCGCAAACAGCAACTCAAACGGCAGAAAGTATTATCAACGATATTTTTGAACAATACACAGCCGAGTCGGACGAAACAATTGACTATGAATCGTTTTACAATGATTTAATCTCGCTTACTGATAATCCACTCAACTTGAACACAGCTAGCCGCGAAGAACTTGAAAAATTAGCATTTTTATCCGATATTCAAATTGAAAATATTTTGGCCTATATTTATAAAAATGCACAATTGAATACCATTTACGAACTTCAACTGATTGAAGGAATCGATATGACAGACATTCGCAACATGTTGCCGTTTGTGCAAATTGGAAAAACAGATAATGTAAACGATAAAATATACGTAAACGAAATATTTAAATACGGAAAATCAGATGTCATGTATCGTATCGACAAAGGATTGGAGCAAAAAAGTGGATATATTAAAAGCATTGACTCACAGGGTATTTCATCGACAATCTACAATGGGTCACCAATTTACAATTCGTTAAAATACAATTTCAATTTCAAAAATCGGATTCAATTTGGAGCAACTATGGAAAAGGATGCCGGTGAACAATTTTGGGGCAAACAACACAAAGGTTACGACTTCTATTCCTTTTATTTTCAAGGAAATAACATTGGAAAATTAAAAACAATCGTAGTTGGAAATTTCAGGGCATCATTCGGACAAGGTTTGGTTTTTAATTCTGGCTTTGGCTCATCTAAATCATCGTATACTCTCAATGTGGTATCGCGGGATAATGGATTGAAGAAATTTAGTTCGACCGACGAAACAAGTTTTCTGAAAGGCGTAGGTGGAACATTTAAACTCAGAAAAACAGAAATTTCGCTCTTTTATTCCTATAAAAAAATGGATGCCGACACTCTCAACGGAAGTTTCAACAGCTTTTACCGTACAGGTTTGCATCGTACCGATAGCGAAATTGATAAAAAACACTCCGTAAGTATGCAAACAATAGGCGTGCA
>CAZEEN010000035.1:0-21956 GCA_964511115.1 uncultured Paludibacter sp.
AATACAAAAATACTGTATTTATTTTACACGTGCAAATAATATAAATAATACACGTATTTTAATTTATACAAATCCATTCAATTGTTAGCCGCTTTTAAAAAATCCCCTTTAGGGGTTAGGGGCAGAACCGGAAAACTAATTCCAATCCGAACCTGCTGATACGGAAAATCCTTGATACCATATTGATATTGAGCAAAATAATCCATATAACCAGCCAAAAAAGTAATTTTCGATGCATAAACCAAGGGCGCATCACCATAATCAAAACCATATCGTACGCTGGTATGCATCCATCCCCAATAGCCAGAAAGTGTGTTATCTAATTTCCATTTTTCGTTGCCAATTATCAGTTTTGCGCCATACATCGGAGCATCATTTTGGCGGCTACCCGTAGTTTCCCAACACAGAAAACCTAAATTTCCAACGGTACGAATTTCGCTGATAAATTTACTTTTTGTGTAAAATGATTTGCCAAATTCCACATCGAAATAATAGCCAGGTGTGTCGAAATAACGTCTTTCGTCAAACATTGTTCCCGATGCGGTTTTTAAAGTAGAATTAAATATGATTGCCGGTGCATTTTTGCGTTCTTTAAGCAAAGAAATCCTAGTTTGAACGTATAAATCACCATTTGGTTTACCAGTGAGGTTTCCGTTCATGCCACGTTTGGCACTCAGTTCGGGTGTAACGGTATATTTTTCCAAAGTTGTAAACCAAAGTTTCATTGAGACGCGCTCGGGTAGGAGAGGGAGCTCAATTTTTACGTAGCCATTTGTGGTTTTATCGCCATAGCCAAAGTAATAATCGCCCATCAAACTTACGGTTGTTTTGGTGGGAATACGTGCATCGGTCATTTCCGGTACAGGATTCGCATTAGGACCAAACCATGCAGGAGCGTATTTTACGGTTTGGGAATACGTTAAGTTTATTATACAATAAAGTAGTGTTATAATAATACTATATTTGATTTTCATATAATGCAATTACTTATAAATCAATAAGTATACTGATATTCTCTTTCACTTTTTCAATAAGATTTTTGGGTAAATCACCCACTTTATTCACAAATCTTTTATTATCAATGGCTCGTAATTGATCAATCATTATATCACAATTTTCATGTAAATTTGCCATTCCTTTTTTTAAATGAACTCGTAGAATTTCAGCTTCTTTTTGTACATTTGTTGTGATGGGGCAAACTAAGGTGGATGGATGCGGAATTTTATTTAATAAATTTGTTTGAACTACTAATACGGGACGCTTTTTGCCTGCTTCTGTTCCTATTTGCGGATTCAAATCAGCTATCCAGATTTCAAATTGTTTCACCTGCATAATCTATTGATTCAAATTCGGTTAGTACTTTTATCGATTCAATTGCAACAAGTTTCGATTCGTTTTTAAGTCTTTTTTCTAAGTTAAGTCTTTTTTGAACTTTGTTATAATAATCAATCGCTTCGTTAATATACCTGTTGCGAGGTTTTTTGGTTTTTGCAAGAATATTTTCTGTTTCCTGAAAAATCAAATCGTCAATTTTTAATGATACTGTTTTCATTTTTAGTCTATATTTTTTTGAAGTAATTCGTATTAATTTTTTACAAAGGTATATCTTTTTAGTATATATTCAAAGAGTATTATCAATTAATGTTACTATGTATAAAAAATCCCATTTTCTATACATTATTTATATCGAATGTATGGTTTTTCTTCTTTTCGATACATACTTCTGTCAATTCTAAACAATTTCAGTTGTAAATCAGTTTATTGTATTCTGCAATTAACAATAAAATTGATAACTTTGCAGCCTTTTCTCTAACTCCCCTTTAGGGGTTGGGGGTTATTATGAAGATTTCGAATTTAGAATTTCCCGATAAACCGCTTTTTCTGGCTCCAATGGAGGACGTTACTGATCCGGCTTTTCGCCTGTTATGTAAGCGTTTTGGTGCTGATATGTTGTATACCGAATTTGTTTCGTCCGAAGCGCTGATTCGTGATGTTAATCGTACCAAACAAAAGCTCACGATTTATCCCGAAGAACGCCCAATTGCTATTCAGATTTATGGGCATGATCCTGTTTCGATGGCTGAAGCTGCTCGAATTGCCGAAGAAGCTCAGCCAGATATTATTGATATAAATTTTGGTTGTCCGGTAAAAAAAGTAGCTGGAAAAGGGGCAGGAGCTGGGCTGCTGCGAGATATTCCACGTATGCTTCAAATTACGAAAAATGTAGTTGATGCTGTGAAATTGCCTGTAACTGTAAAAACGCGTTTGGGTTGGGACGACGACAGTAGAATAATAGTTGATTTAGCCGAACAATTGCAGGATTGTGGCATACAAGCGCTTACAATACATGGTCGTACACGCGCTCAAATGTACAAAGGCGATGCGGACTGGACACTAATTGGAGAAGTGAAAAATAATCAACGCATGCAAATTCCTATAATTGGTAATGGTGATGTTACATCGGCCGAACGTGCATTGGAATGTTTTAACCGATATGGAGTAGATGCTGTAATGATAGGTCGTGGATCTATTGGTAAACCTTGGATTTTCAGTGAAATAAAACACTTTTTTCAAACAGGTGAGCACAAGCAAATACTAACTTTCGACGAACAAAAAGCCATTCTCAAAGAGCATATTATTGCTTCGGTTAAATGGTTGGATGTTGATGATGATATAATCCCAGATTCGCTTTTTGATAAACGTCTAAAAGGTATTATTCATAGTCGCCGCCATTTAGCCGCGAGTTCTGTTTTTAAAGGAATTCCTAATTTTAAAGATACACGTATAGCTATGTTACGTGCCGAAACATTAAATGATTTATTCAAAATAATCGATTCAGTGGAAGAACCTCTGCATCGTGAATTTGTACATCCTGTTGACGAATCTCTTACTTGTATAAAATAACATTTTCAAACTAATTTATTATGTTTAAACAATTAAAAAACAGGCTCTTATTACCAATTATTGGTTTAGGAGGTCTTTTGCTTATGACTCCATCATGTAATAACAACAAACTTAGTTCAGGTATTGACCTGAAAAATCTTGACACTACAGCCGTTCCCGGAGCTGATTTTTACCAATATGCCTGTGGTGGTTGGATGAAAAATAATCCACTTACCGGTGAGTATGCTCGTTTTGGTAGTTTTGATAAACTGGCTGAAAATAACCGTAAGCAGTTACGAGAGCTGATTGAAGAAATTGCTGCTAAACCTGCCGATAAAGGTACGGTTGAGCAAAAAATCGGAGATTTATACAACCTGGCAATGGATAGCGTAAAACTTAATAAAGAAGGCATCAAACCTGTTGAAAATCAGCTTAATTCTATTGCAGCTCTAAAATCAACACAAGAGCTTACCAAACTGCTCCCTGAACTACTACAAACAGATGTTGACGCTTATTTCTCGCTTTATGTAGATGCCGACGCTATGAACAGTAACCAGTATTTGGTACAAACCTACCAAAGTGGAATAAGTTTGGGCGAACGTGATTATTATTTAGATAACGATGCTCAAACTACCAATATTCGTAATAAATACAAAGAGCATATTGTTAAAATGTTTCAGCTTTTTGGTTTTACCGAGCCTGTTGCCAAACAAAATATGGAATCGGTACTTAAAATTGAAACCCGTTTAGCAACTGCAGCTTACGAACAAATTAAGTTGCGAGATCCACATGCTAATTATAATAAAATGAGCATTGCGGATTTGCAGAAATTAGTTCCTGTCATTAATTGGAACGAGTATTTGAAAGCATTGGGTGTGGCTCAAATTAAGGATATCAGTGTTTCGCAAAAAGAATCGTTAATTGAGGTTGGGAATATTATCGCAACGGAACCCTTAGCCAATCAAATTGCTTACCTGCAATGGAAAGTTATGGATGCTGCTGCTGGATATTTGAGTGATGAAATTACAGCTCAGAACTTCGATTTTTATGGCAAAACTCTTTCCGGAAAAACAGAACAATCACCTCGCTGGAAGCGAGCAGTTAGTAATGTAGATGGTGTATTGGGCGAAGCAGTAGGGCAGATGTATGTCAAAAAATACTTTCCAGCCGAAGCGAAGGAGCGTATGTTGAAATTAGTGCATAACCTCCAAGTATCTCTTGGCGAACGTATTAACGCTTTACCTTGGATGGGCGACTCTACTAAACTCAAAGCAATTGAAAAACTGAATACCTTTCATGTGAAAATTGGTTATCCTGATAAATGGAGAGATTATGATAATCTTGATATTACCAAGGATTCCTACTATGCCAATATACAACGTGCTAACCGTTTCGAAAGTGCGTATATGTTTGCCAAAGCATCGCGTAAGCAAGTTGATAAGGAAGAGTGGTTTATGACTCCGCAAACTGTAAATGCCTATTACAATCCTGCAACGAATGAGATTTGCTTTCCGGCTGGCATTTTGCAATATCCTTTCTTTGATATGAAAGCGGATGATGCCTTCAATTATGGCGCTATTGGTGTAGTTATTGGTCACGAAATGACGCATGGATTTGACGATCAGGGTTGTCAGTTCGATAAAGATGGTAATCTGAAAAACTGGTGGACTGAAGAAGATAAAACGAAATTTAATGCACGTGCTAAAGTGTTAGCTGATTTCTTCGATGCAATTGAAGTTGCTCCAGGTACCAAAGCAAATGGTAAATTTACACTAGGAGAGAATATTGCCGATCATGGCGGTTTGCAGGTATCTTATCAGGCATTTACAAATGCTATCAAAGATGCACCTTTGAAATCTGTAGATGGTTTTTCACCCGAACAGCGTTTCTTCCTTTCTTATGCTAATGTGTGGGCAGGAAATATCCGCCCTGAAGAGATTTTGGTGCTAACCAAGTCAGACCCTCATTCACTTGGAAAATGGCGTGTAAACGGAGCTTTGCCGCATATTCAGGCGTGGTATGATGCCTTTGGTATTAAAACAACTGATGCCATGTATGTAAAACCGGAAAACCGGGTAAGTATTTGGTAAACCTCACCCCTTAATCCCCTCTCCAATTGGAGAGGGGAGAAAACAAAAAAGGCAGAGCCTCATCAGCATCTGCCTTATTTTTTTTTCGGTTATACACCATTTTACTTTCCACTATTTTGCGATAGTTTATCGCTTTACCGTGCGTTTTCAGTTCCTCTTCACGGCTTTGCTTTCGCGAGGCTTTTACCTGCTCAAGCACTTTGTTTTTTGTTTTCATTTTTATATGTTAGCGTAATTCAATTCCCTTTTAAAGTCGAACAGACTTTCCAAACTTAAGTCTTCGTCTAATTCTTCCCAATGCAGACTTTCGCCAAAAGGATCAATTTCAAATTTATTTCGTTGCTCTGATGTAGCCTTTTCCAATCGTTTAAACCAGACTATTGGATTTCCAATTATATGTCCACTATCTAATTGAACATACATATTTTCTGTATCAAACCAAACTTTATTTATTTTCATTTTCGTATTTTTTTATTGTAACTTAATTACCATGAATTTCTTTCCATTTAGCAATAATTTCTTCCTTTTTTTCAGTTATCAATGCTTCAGCAAGTAGCAAATCTTTAGGTTTCATTCCTTTTGCTTCGATTAATTGAATTTCTGGAATCAAATTAAATTTTGCTTTTCCATCTGCATTTCTAACATGTATGTGTATCGGAGTATGTTCTAATGAAAAGAAGAAAAACTTCATTCCAAACATTCTAAATAATTCTGGCATAGCTTTATAGTTTATTTTATTGCAAATATAATGCATATTTATATTTATAACAAAATTCTTTCACGGTTTATTTATCAATTAATCATATTTGATCATCACATTTTCACATCAACTTATCACTACATCCCGTTCACCATTTTCCAACTCTGTAATTTCTACATTTACAACCGAATCGGGTAGGAGAGAAGCGATATTTTCCGACCATTCGATAAAACAAAGGTTGCCGCTGTACAAATATTCTTCTACGCCAATTTCTAATGCTTCTTCAATTTTATTTATACGGTAACAATCGAAATGATAAATAATGCGACCATCAGCAGCTTCGTATTCATTAACAATCGAGAACGTTGGTGAGTTCACAGTTTCAGTTACGCCAAGTTCTTCACAGATAGCTTTTATGAATGTAGTTTTTCCGGCTCCCATGCTTCCGTTAAATGCAAAAACTGTTCCATCTCCAATTTGCTCAATAAATTGTCGGGCTACTTCATTTATAGTTTTTATCGATTTAATTTTTAAAGATATCATATTTATCGTTATTCTGTAATTGATTGATTAGAATTTGTATTTATGATTTTTCTTAAATACTCTTTTTCAACGATTTTGAGTAGTTTATTTGCTCACAAAGATACTGATATTTATAAATATTAAATTCTCAAGGCTACAAATCTACATTAAAATGCTTGTAAACAATTGATGCTCTGTTAGTTCCGACAATTTCTGTTAGCTCTTCAATTTTAGCTGTTCTAATTCGTTTTACGCTCTTGAAATGCCTTATCAGTTCGTTTTTTGTCTTTTCTCCAATTCCGACTATAGTATCAAGTTCTGAAGCAACTTGCGTTTTGCTTCGCTTGTCGCGATGGAAGGTTATGGCAAACCGATGAACTTCATCTTGCATTCCGGCAAAAAATTTAAATAATTGATCGGTTGGTTTTAGACCAACTGCCTGTGGCGGAAATCCAATTAACACTTCATGAGTGCGGTGCTTACCATCTTTTGCCAAACCGGCAATTGGAATTTGCAGTTGTAGTTCATCTTCTATCACTTGCCTGATCACTTCCATTTGACCGATACCGCCATCTGCAATAATTAAATCGGGCAATGTTTGTTCTTCATTGATTATTCGTATATATCGACGACGAACAACCTCTTTCATAGATGCATAATCATCAGGGCCTTGCACAGTTTTTATGGTGTATTTTCGATATTCTTTTTTTGCTGGTTTACCCTTTATATACACTATACAGGCTGCTACAGCGTCACTTCCCTGTATATTTGAGTTATCAAAGCACTCAATTTGCATAGGTAGTTTTGGTAGTGCTAATTTTTCTTTTATAGCGTCCAGCAGTTGAATAGCTCGTTGATCAGGATTTAGTTTTTCTGCTTGTTTAAGCTTATCTAATTTAAACTGACGTACATTTTGCTCTGCCAGTTCAAGCAACTTTTTTCTGTCACCACGCTGAGGAACAATTAATTGTATTCCGCTTAGGTCGATATCTATTTTGAATGGAAGAACAATTTCTTTTGAATTACTTTTTAATCGTTCTCTCAGTTCAATAATTGCTATGGCTAAAATATCTTCTTTCAGTTCGTCAATTCTTTTTTTGTATTCTATGGTGTATCCTTGAATAACACTTCCTTTCGAAATGCGTAGAATATTTATATATGCTGAATTCTCATTTTCATCATACGCAAAAACATCTGTATTTTCTAGAATTGTATTCGAAATAACAGATTTTGAGCGATAATTTTCTATTAATTCATATTTTTGTTTTATCAAGTGTGCTTCTTCAAACTTATATTCGGATGCTAATTGTTGCATTTGACTAAGTAGAATCTTACTTATTTCATTTCCATCGCCTTCAATTATTTTTTTTACGTGGTCAATGTGCTTGCGGTATTCCTCCAACGATTCTTTTGCTTCGCATGGCCCATTGCATTTATGAATATGATATTGCAGGCAGACTTTAAACTTACCATTTTTTATGCTATCGTTATATAATGGTAGTCGGCAAGTTCGTATTGGGTAGAGTTGATGAATAATATCCAATAATGAATTTATAGTCCAATTAGAGCTATATGGGCCATAATATTGTGAGCCATTTTTTATGATATTTCGTGTTTTAAAAATTCGAGGAAATGGTTCATTCGTAATGCAAATGCTCGGATAGGTTTTGCCATCTTTTAATAAAACATTGTATCTTGGTTGATATTGTTTTATTAAATTATTTTCGAGCAATAAAGCATCTTCTTCTGTTGCTACAACAATGTATTTTAACGATACAATGTTTTTTACTAATACATTAGTTTTACCTTGATCGTGTACTTTATTAAAATACGAACTGACTCGTTTCTTTAAGCTTTTCGCTTTACCTACGTATATTATTTCTTCTAACGCATTAAAATACTGATATACTCCCGGAACTTCCGGAAGCGAATCAATTTGTTCTTTTAATGTATTGGTTGTTTTCATAATGCCCCTAACCCCTAAAGGGGAATACTATTAGTTTTGTTCCACGTGGAACAGGGTTTCGATTTTTTTTTATTTGGATATAATTGTTTCACGTGAAACAAAATCTTAAACTTGAAACACGAAACGCGAAAAATCAAACGAATAATTACCTACCTAACATTACCAATAAAACATTCACATCGCTAGGTGATATGCCTGGAATGCGGCTTGCCTGTCCGATAGTTTCGGGGTCAATTTTTGTTAGTTTCTGACGTGCTTCTGTTGAAAGGGATTGGATATTTGTATATTCTACTTTTCCTCGCAACTGAATATGTTCCAATCGTTGTAGCTTTTCAGCTATTAATTTTTCGCGCACAATATAACCTTCGTATTTTAGAATAACTTCAGCGGACTCTACGATCTCTTCCTTTCTTGATTTCAGTTCATCTATTTTAGCTTTTAATGCTGGCACAGCAGTTGCCAATTCGTTTATGCCTATTTGTGGGCGAGCAATTAAATCGGATAGTTTACAGCCATGTTTGAGCTCTGATGAATCCATTGAGGCTAAAAATCCGTTTATATGTACTGGTTTAACAGGATAATTTCGAACAAAATCAATTAATTTGGCTTGTTGTTCTTTTTTATTCTCAAACTGTTCTTTTCTATTTAGTTTTACTATTCCCAATTCAATTCCTTTTTGAGTCAGTCGCATATCGGCATCGTCTTGGCGAAGTAATAGTCGATATTCAGCGCGAGAGGTAAACATGCGATAAGGTTCGTCAACTCCTTTTGTTACTAAATCATCGATAAGAACGCCAATATATGCTTCATCTCGTCCAAGTGAAAATGGCTTTCCTCCATGACAGTTTATGTGTGCATTTATGCCTGCAATGAGTCCTTGTCCGCCAGCTTCTTCGTAACCCGTTGTGCCGTTGATTTGGCCAGCAAAGAAAAGATTGTTTATTAATTTCGTTTCGAGCGTATGTTTAAGTTGTGTTGGTTCAAAAAAATCATACTCTATCGCATAGCCTGGTCTAAATAATTGTGCGTTTTCAAGGCCTGAAATAGTGTGTATGGCATTTATTTGTGTGTGGAGTGGGAGTGAGGATGAAAAGCCGTTTAAATAGTATTCATTTGAGTCAACTCCTTCTGGTTCCAAGAATAATTGGTGTGCGGTTTTATCGGCAAAAGTTATGATTTTTGTTTCAATACTTGGGCAATAACGAGGTCCAATGCTTTGTATTTGACCGTTGTAAAGCGGCGAAAATTCTAAACCTTTCCGTAATTCTTCGTGTGTTTGCTCGTTAGTGTAAGTTATGTGGCAACTCATTTGTTTCAAATCGCGCGTAACATCTTCCAAAAATGAGAACTTGTGGAAATCATTTTCACCGATTTGTTCTGACATTTTGCTAAAATCAATTGTTCTTCCATCTATACGGCAAGGCGTTCCAGTTTTCATTCTATCGGATGTAAAACCAATTTCTTTCAGCTGTTCCGTTAAACCATACGATGCTGGTTCTGAAATTCGACCTCCGTTTAATTGATTTTTTCCGAAATGCATTAAACCTCCAAGGAATGTTCCTGCGGTAAGAACGATGGATTTTGCTTTCATTACAACACCGAGTGCTGTTTTTAGTCCAGTAATTGTGTTTTTGTCAAAGATTAATTGTGTGACTGTATCCTGCCAAATATACAAATTTGGCGTTTCACTCATGGTTTTAATCCATTCTTGAATAAATCTATGTCGGTCGCTTTGGCTACGTGGGCTCCACATGGCAGGCCCTTTCGAGCGATTAAGCATACGAAATTGTATGGCTGAACGGTCGGTAACAATTCCCATTTGACCGCCAAGTGCATCAATTTCGCGCACAATTTGTCCTTTGGCAATGCCGCCCACGGCTGGGTTGCAGCTCATTTGACCAATTTTATTCATATCCATCGTAATAAGCAAGGTTTTGGAACCCATATTGGCAGAAGCACATGCAGCTTCGTTTCCGGCATGGCCGGCGCCTATAACGATTACATCGTAGTTGAAATCCATTATTTAAATTTACTATTTGTTTATTTACTATTTACCATTTTTCAATGAGCTGCAACATCAGCATTCTCATAACAATGCTTTATTACTTAAAGTTTTGGACTGCAAAGTTATAAAAATATGCTTGATTTTAGATTGTTCCTTTATATTTCAATTTATTGAATTTATAATTATGAATTTGTTTAGTCATAAAATTTACGACACCTATTTTTTTTATTATCTTTGTGCACTTAATATTCTACAATTCATGGCTGATAAACAAGGCTATACCGAATTAAATGGAAAGACTTTAGCTGCTTACACAATATGCTACGAGTTGAAGTGTGATGCTGAATCGTTTGCTT
Organism: uncultured Paludibacter sp.; assembly: GCA_964511115.1. GTDB lineage: Bacteria > Bacteroidota > Bacteroidia > Bacteroidales > Paludibacteraceae > Paludibacter. Next base: position 10,523 of record CAZEEN010000035.1, read on the forward strand.
CCTTGCATCTCCATTCAAAGAAGGAGGCATCTCCAAAGCGCTTCGAAATGTTTCATCAACAAAATAACCTGATTTTTGTCGATATGCTTTTCCCAAATATTTTGGCTGATATTACGCTTGAAGTATATTTGCAAAAGGTGGATACTTTAGCCAATTACTTATTATTACCAAAAACATATCAGATTGTAAATGAAGAACTTGATGCCAAGTTTCTGAACGAAAAAATACGTAAGTTTGTTGAATATATCTTGTATTCGGACATAAACCAAAACAAACAAAGTGCGGGAGCGTTGAATTACGCACAACATTATAGCTATACAAATACTAAAAACGAATGTTGGTTTTTTAGTGAATTAAATAAAAGTGAACTTATAGAACTTGCTCTATCAGCTATGGTTATTTCAATTGACCAAGAAAGCTCGTTGGTAAATGGTTCTGAATTAAAGCTTTGTGTTTGTTTCGGTTTTTAGAATTGTAGAAAACAACTATAATACTGAACAATTCCTACCAATTTTTGATTATAATATACTTGGTTTATAACTCAATAAAATTTTCAAATCAATTAATCTTCAAATTATATTTTTATGGATCCTTATGAACAAAAACGCAGAGATTTTCTGAAAAAACTCGGATTGATTGGTGGAGCAGCTGCACTTACTGGTGTTACAGGTATGCTATTAGATAAACGCGAAGAAATTGTGCTAACGCCTGAGCAAAAGCAGTTTATGGATAAATACGAAAACTGGCTCGAGGATTTCAGAGATATGGCTAAATATCAGAAAATGGATTCCGAACATTTGGAAAACAATAAAAAACTAATGGCACTGTCCGAAGAAGCGGCCAAATGGCAAAAAGACTTGGTTCAACACATGAAAGACGAAAACTTTGCCCGCTATTATATGATAGTTACTGAACGTGTAACGAATGTAATTTAAAACATTTATTTTTTTTACATTATCCATTTATTATTATAAATACAAAGCCCCGATTTCAATTTGAAGTCGGGGCTTTGTTCTTTCGTTAACACCCACTGCCGCAAATAGCTTCGGCGCCCTACCCTTGAAAAAATTATATCCCTCGCTGCGCGTCGGGATGACAGTGGAATCGTTAAATACTACACCGTCGCCAACCGACAACGCGACACAAAACTTCACTGTGCGACGGGTGCAAAATGACCTTGCAAAATCACAAAATATATTTACATAAACATCGTAGAGACGCGGCATGCCACGTCTCTACATAAAATATTATGTTTATATTTGCGGGGTGAAAAATACCAAAACAAAATTTACTTACAATAAAAATTTAACGCAATTCTATATGGGAAAAAATCAATCAATAAAAGTACAAGAATCCGAAATCACAATCATTAATGCTGCTTAAACTGACTATATTTCACTAACTGACATTGCACGCCATAAAGATGCAGCTAATACGGATGACATTATAAAAAACTGGTTAAGAAATAGGAATACTATTGAATTGCTTGGCTATTGGGAACTTATCTACAATCCCAATTTTAAACCCGTCGAATTCGACGGGTTTAGAAAACAAGCTGGACTGAACAGCTTTGTAATGACACCTAAAAAGTGGATTGAAACAACCAATGCCATTGGAATAATTTCTAAATCAGGAAGATATGGTGGAACGTATGCACATAAAGATATAGCTTTTGAATTTGCGTCATGGGTTTCAATTGAATTTAAGTTGTATGTAATCAAAGAATTCCAACGCCTAAAAGAGGAAGAACAAAAACAAATTGGCTGGACTGCTAAGCAGGAATTAGCCAAGTTAAATTATCATATTCACACTGATGCTATTAAACAAAACTTGATTCCTGCTGAACTAACTCCACAACAGATTTCAATCGTTTACGCCTCCGAAGCGGATGTTTTGAACATGGCACTATTTGGAATGACAGCCAAACAATGGCGCGACCAAAACCCTGAACTGAAAGGCAATATTCGCGATTATGCAGGCATTAACGAACTGATATGCCTCTCTAACATGGAGAACCTTAATGCAGTTTTTATTAACGAAAACATGCCTCAGCAAGAGCGACTTGTAAAACTAAACCGAATAGCAATTCAGCAAATTAGCATTTTGCAGGATATGGAAACCCGCAAATTATTAAAATAAATACCATTGAAAAAAATGGACGCACTTTTACATTTACTTATACGCGAATGTGAAAAAAAATGCTGAATAATTGTTGATTCGATAAATTTTAAAAGAGCTGTGGAACTGGATAAAAACACCAAACACCGTGTGTTTTTAAGGGTCGGAGACCCGCAATATCAATAGTATCCAAATCCATTTCGAAAATCATATTACTGGTCTCCGACCCTTTGATGTAGCTGATTATAACTCACTGCTACAAATAGTAACGGGGCGCTGCCCCTTGAAATCCAATTATATCCATCGCTGCGCAGCGGGATGAAAGTGGAATCGCTAAATACTACGCCGTCACCAACAGTCAACTCTACACAAAATCTCACCGTGCGACGGGTTCAAAATGACCTTGCAAAAAGACAAAATATATTTACAAAGTGCTTAAAAAGGTGAAATATTATGTTTATACTTGCGGGATGAAAAGAGGATAACTTCACATATTGATAAAATCACACAAAAGCGGCTATGGCAAATTATAAGCGATTTAGAGGCAATAAACATTCGGAATCAATATGTGGTGAGATTTAAAAAGTGAAATTGTCTTTATTACTGATTGAAAATTTTGGCAAAGGTTGGTCGGATAAACAATTGATGCATTGTCTCCGCGCTGCGGAGAGTTTTACGGAAGATCAAATTGTCTCCGCAATGCGGAGACAATTGAGCTGGACTCATCCCCTTTTCGGCGTAGGTAAATAAAAAGATTCAAAAGCTTCGGCATAGCGTCTTTCGCTATGTCGGGTTAAAAGCAAAGCTCCTGCTTTGCATATTTAAAACAAATATAATATTTAAAGAGGGAGCTTTTATTTTAGCCGAGCGTAGGCTGGAGACATATTCAGCGTCCAGCGAAAAGTTATAAGCTACGGGGAGTGAGGGATAACTGTATAAATATCCATTATATAGATATGATACAGATAGCTTATAACGATGATACAGCGATGATACAGGATGGGTACAGGATAAGTCTATATTAAATTGCAATAATATGCAATTTCAGAAACGAAAATGATTATAAATATACAAATTCAGGGATTTAATTATTTATACAAAAACAATGTGATTACACGTGGATTGAGCGGTTTGATTGGCGACAGCCGGGTTATAAATCGTTGTTAGTTGAACTTGTTCACTTAGGGTCGGAGACCCGATACTATTTGTAGAAAACACCAAACACCGTTTATTTTTTAGGGTCGGAGACCCGCAATATCAATATTAAAACAGCCTTTACATAAAACATATTGCGGGTCTCCGACCTTTTGATGTGCCTGATTATAACTCACTGCTACAAATATAGCGGGGCGCTGCCCCTGAAATGAATTGTAAGTGAGTTCTGCCATTTTACGACCTTTTTGAAAGCAAAATATATTTACAAAGTGCTTAAAAAAGTGAAGTATAATGTTTATATTTGCGGGGTGAAAAAAAGAGGTTTTACTTACTCGAAAGTTTAGCTCAACTTACTGTAGCTTTTTTTAAAAGTTAATATGGAAAGTAGAGCTTTCCTTTTAACCGGACTTGTTCCTATGTAATCGGAAGCGTAGTTAGAATACGCTCAGCGTCAAGCGCGAGATTTTACGTTTCGGGGAGCGGGGAATTGTGATTATAAACAATAATTATTCGTAATATGTGCAAAAATCAAGGCATCGAAATAGTACTATTACGTATTATTATATTACTAAATCAGCTAAGTACACAGCTTGAAAAAAATCCCAACAGCGGTGCGAGAAGTTGTACGTTAAAAGAGCATATCCGCGTGGACGGGTGAAATTCTCTGCAAAAGGGAGTATATTGAAGTGGTATCACCGGCATTGGTATGAGATAAATTAGCGGTGATAGTTAAGAAGTTGGAGGGGTTTTACTTATGAAGATTTGGCGGAGTAGTTAAAATATTGTTTTAGGTTTGTGAGGAATATTAATCATTTAAATTTAGAGAGTTATGGAAGAAAAATTGATTTTTTGTGAAGATTGGAGTGTGTCAGCAATGATTGCATTACCCAACAACTCTAACAAATGGGATTTATTTGCTATTTCAAAGGTTAATGGCATGGGCAATGCAGATTATGAAAAGAAGTTATTTGACTTCGATTTTATTGAAATCGTACCCTTGAATAGCACTACTGGCTTATCGTATGTTTGTTTAAACAAAGACAACAAATGGGGCTTGTTGGAACTAAATGGTGTTGGTAATGTACAATGTGAATGGAAACTTATAGCGGATTTTGTTTATGACGATATGGATGTGATGTTGAAAAAATGGAAAATTAACAAAAATAAATTCTGATAAAAAAATCAAGCCAATTAAATTTTTGAGTAAAATAAACTAATATTAAAAACACTAACATCATGGAAGAACAATCAAACGGTAAAAATATTTGGCGTGGAATTGACGAAAAATTTTCACAAGCATTCAAAGAGAGTGAACTTTATAAACTTTATCAAGAACATAAAGATGAACTAATTATCGGGGTACGTAACAATTATTTAAATCTCTATTACAATTGTGACAGCATAGCTAAAATAGAATATCTAAAAAGAACAAAAGAGCTCAAATGTGAAATCGCTAATTATTATTTGGGGGAAGGTATAGGACGAAGCAGATTAAAACCAATTGAATTATGTGACCGATATGATGAAATTACAAATCGCATGGACTTAGATAAGACAAGGTCAACCCAAGAGAAAAAAGCCCAATCAAAATTAGTTCTTCTGAATAATTTAAACGATAAATCGAATTGGTATTGCATTGATGTTGAATATTTAAAACAATTCAACAATAATAATGAGAGAAAGGAAGCAGAATTCTTCGGACGATTTGACATTATTGCACTTTCTAAATCAAAACCACATAAACTTGCTATAATAGAATTAAAATATGGCGAAAAAGCAATAGGTGGGAAAAGTGGGATTTATAAGCACATCAAAGATTTTCATACATTTGTAGAAAAGGAGTATTTTGAAAATCATTTGCTATTTGAAGTTATTGAAATTGTTAGAAGTCTAAAAGAACTAAATATACCAGTACCATTTGAAACTCCAGTTATTACAAACATATTAGCACCTGAATTTTATGTTATTACGCTTGACAATCGTAAAGATGGGAACAAGCGCACACCAAAGCAAAAAATGGCTGCATATTTATTCAATGAACCACGTTGGGATTGTACACAACAAGCATCAAAAGAATATATTGTCCAAGGTAAATTTGGTGATGTCACAAATACGAATAATAGAACAATTAGTGGAAAGAAATTATTCAATGTTACATTTCTTTTCTCAACACAACAAATTGAAAATTTAAAGATTTATGATATTATTAATGACTATAATAATGACGACAAAGTTTTACCACAATGAAATTTAAAATCCATCGTGGCACAAAAGAAATCGGCGGTTCGTGTGTAGAGGTTTGGACTTCTACCACACGAATACTGCTTGATTTCGGTATGCCCTTAGTAAATAAAGATAGAAGTGAATTTGACTTTAGCAAATTCAAGAACCTAACAACCAGCGAATTAATTGAACGCGGAGTATTGCCGGACATTAAAGGGCTTTATATCGATACAGACAAACTGATTGATGGTGTTATCATATCTCACGCACATCAAGACCATTACGGATTGCTTCATTACATTCATAAGGGTGTTAAACATTATTTAGGTGAAGCCACCCATAAAATAATTGAACTTAACAATTTGTTTACACCGCAGGAAATACACATTGAGAATGTCAACAATTTTGAAAAAGAAAAGGCATTTCAGATTGGTGATATTTCAATTACGCCTTATTGGGCAGACCACTCTGCTTTTGATGCATATTCATTTTTAGTGGAGGCGGAAGGTAAAAGTCTGTTTTATTCGGGCGATTTCAGAAGTCATGGAAGGAAAGCAAAAGCATTTAAATGGTTTCTGCACAATGCCCCTCAGCATGTGGATTATCTGCTGCTTGAAGGTACAACCATTAGTAGAGATAGCAAACCATTTAAGACAGAAGATGAACTTGAGAATGACTTTGTCAAGGTTTTTCAAGAGCAAAATAAAATCAATTTGATATACACTTCTGGTCAAAATATTGACAGAATTGTCTCAATTTTTAGAGCTTGCATAAAAACGAATAAAATTTTAGTTGTTGATGTGTATGTGGCAACTGTTCTGAAAACATTATCAGATTTCGCCAAAATTCCTTATCCCTCAAAAGAGTTTGAAAATTTGAAAGTAATGTTCGCCCACTACACAAATAAAAGATTAACAAAAGAAGGGAATGCGAAAATTTTATATCAATTCAAATCATTTAAAATAACAAAAGAAGAAATTGGCAATCAAGCATGTAATTTGGTGATGCTTGTAAGACCTTCGATGCAAAAGGATTTGGAACACATTAAAGGTATTGAAGGTGGAAATTTCATATATTCTATGTGGGAAGGATATTTCGATAAATCAGACATAAAACCATTTATTAACTATCTGTCAAACCGCAATTTCACGATACATAAAATTCATACTTCAGGTCACGCAGACACGCAAACATTAAAACAAATGGTTGAAGCAATAAAACCAAAAAATATTGTTCCAATTCATACTTTTAGCAAAAGTGAGTATGCCAAGATTTTCTCAACACCAATTGTTGAAATTAACGATGGAGAAACTATTTCTATCGACTGACTCAACTCAAAAATTTAGAAAAACATGTCATTAAAAATTCTTTACATTCACGGCTTTGGCAGCACGGGCAATAGCCAAACAGTTCAGTGGCTACAAAATATACTTGGCAATGACGCAACTATTCTCGCACCTCAGTTTTCTAATGACTTAAGTACTGTAGCACAGATAGAACAAAATATTGCGGAAGCTAAAAAATACATGCATGAATTTCGTCCAAATGTTGTGATTGGTTCGTCATTTGGAGGCTTTATTGCTACTTTTTTAAACGGATATCCACGTATTTTAATCAACCCGTGCTTGCGTCCTTCGGAGCGTTTGCACAATCTTTCGCCTAACATGAGTAAGGAAGACATAGAGTTGCTTAAAGCCTTAGAAACTTCACACGATATAGACGGAGAGATGCGTTTCGAGATGTACGGATTGTTTGGACTGAATGACGAATTATTTTCATATCTCAACTTGTTCAAAAAACAATACGGCGAAAGTAAAACTTACACTATGCCTTGCGGACACCGTATGGATGCCGAAAATATAGAAAATCACCTTATTCCAATTATTTGGGAAGTTAATAAAGTTACAGAAAGTCTTACACCCGAAATGTTTGACGGTTATTGTCCCGATGATATTTAGGATGATAATGGTGGATATTAACAACCATGAATATAAAACTTTGTTAGACTCTTATTTAGCAAAGTTATATCAATAAAAAAAGCATACAACAGATTTACAAATAAAAACTTATAAAGATGTCAATGAATGATTTAGATATTCAGGAATTTGAAAGACGCTTTGCTGCTGAGTTTGATGGCATTGGAGATTTTCATTTAGGATTAGCAGTAGTGGAGCTGGATGGTAAATATGGTGTTATCAATAAGAAAGGTAAAGTTGTAATTCCACTGATTTATGATTACATTTCCGACTTTAGTGATAATCTGGCTGTCGCATATATTGACGACAAAGGTGGTTTTATCGACACCAAAGGCAAACTAATAGGTCCAATGATTTACGATGATATATGTGGCGAATTTGTTCATGGTTTTGTAAAAGTGAGTATTAATGGAAAATTTGGATTTGTCAATAAAATGGGGGAACTTGTAGTTCAGGTTATTTATGACAGTGCGGAAGATTTTACAAAAGTCGGCATTGCAAAAGTGTGCATTAATGGCAAATATGGATTTGTCAATCAGCTGGGCGAACTAGCAACAGAATAAGCATTTATAAATGAGTTTTATTCAACGTTATTATAAAATGGGAGAGCATTTCCCTTGCTCTTCGTAGCGTAAAATCTCGCGCTAAGCAGGGCGTTGGCTTCGCATACGTTTCCGATACATTTCCGATACATCGGAACAAGCTGAAACAAGCACTGCGAAAGCCGGCTTCACCGCGATGCGGTATGTAAACACTGGCTGGCATTTTGGCTGGCTAAAAAAAATATAAAACAAAAAATTATGGCATTAAGTTGGAACGAAATAAAAGACAGAGCAATCCGTTTTTCGAAAGAATGGGCTGATACTTCGAACGAAGAAGCAGACGCGAAACCATTTTTGATTGAGTTTTTTGAAGTGTTTGGAATTAGCCGAAAACGTGTTTCGACTTTTGAGCACAAAGTTAAGAAACTTGACGAAAGTAACGGTTATATCGACTTGCTTTGGAAAGGAACGATTCTGATTGAAATGAAAAGTCGGGGAAAAAACCTCGACAAAGCATATCAACAAGCCAAAGATTACACGCACGGACTAAAACAACACGAATTACCGAAATACATTCTCGTTTGTGACTTCGAAACTTTCAGACTTTATGACCTCGAGACCTCCCCTAACCCCTCCAAAGGAGGGGAATTCGTAGAATTTAAACTTAAGGACTTGGTAGAAAATGTTCGAGAGTTTGGCTACATGATTGGTTACAAGAAAAATGTGTACAAAGAGCAAGACCCTGCCAACATCAAAGCTGCCGAACTGATGGGTGAATTGCACGACCGCTTAAAGGAAATTGGCTATGTGGGGCATCCGTTGGAAGTTTATTTAGTTCGAATTCTGTTTTGTTTGTTTGCCGAAGATACATCAATATTTGAGTTACAAAAGTTTCAGGATTTTTTGGAACAACGTACCAGCGAAGATGGCAGCGATTTGGCTGCCCGCCTGCAAGAGTTGTTTCAGGTGTTAAACACAAAAGAGGAATTGCGTTTTAAAAATCTGGATGAACAACTGGCTGCATTCCCATATATTAACGGAAAGCTCTTTGAAGAAAATCTTCCAACTGCAAGTTTCGACAGTAAAATGCGTCAGGCTTTACTCAACTGTTGTTATATTGATTGGAGTAAAATATCTCCAGCTATTTTTGGTTCCATGTTTCAGAGTGTAATGAACCCTACCGAACGTAGGAACTTAGGAGCGCATTACACCAGCGAAACAAATATACTGAAACTTATCAAACCGCTATTTCTTGATGAACTGTGGCGCGAATTTAATGCTTCGACTAACTCAGCACCCAAATTAAGAGAATTCCACAAAAAACTGAGTAAACTTAAGTTTCTTGATCCTGCATGTGGTTGTGGTAACTTTCTGGTAATCACTTATCGTGAATTACGACTGTTGGAACTTGAAATTCTACGAACACTTCATAAACACGGACAACAGTTTATTGACATCAAAGATATTATGTGGCTTGATGTGGATATGATGTATGGCATTGAATACGAAGAATTTCCTGCACGTATAGCCGAAGTGGCTATGTGGTTAATTGACCATCAAATGAATATGTTGATTGGTTATGAATTTGGTAATTATGCAGCCCGAATTCCATTAAAAAAATCGGCAAAAATTGTACATGGTAATGCCCTGCAAATTGACTGGAAAAGTTTGATTAAAAAAGATACGATTGATATTATTTCCAATAATACAATTATCAAACTCAGCGAACCAACTCCTGAATACACAACTGTAAATATTAAAACCAATAATCTAACCATTATTGATGAACGACCTGATACGAAAGAACGTATTGATTTAAAAAACACTTTCGATTATATATTGGGTAATCCGCCGTTTGTAGGTTCAAAAATAATGAACCAAAACCAACGAGATGAAGTTATCAGAGAATTTGGGAATATAACCGGAGCAGGTGTACTCGATTATGTAACTGCCTGGTACGTAAAAGCAGCTAAATTTATTCAGAACACCAACACAAAATGTGCTTTTGTATCAACCAATTCCATTACGCAAGGCGAACAGGTTGGCATTTTGTGGAATGTGCTGCTGAATATGTACGACATTAAAATTCATTTTGCGCATCGTACATTTAAATGGAGCAATGAAGCAAAAGGTAATGCAGCAGTTTTCTGTGTTATAATTGGGTTTGCCAACTACGATACAAGCAATAAATCAATTTTTGAATACGAAGATATAAGAGGCGAAGCCCACGAATTGAAAGTAAAAAACATCAATCCTTATTTAGTAGATGCAAAGAGTATTTTGATAAGTAAACGTTCAAATCCAATTTGTAACGTACCTAAGATGAGTTTTGGAAATATGCCTTTAGATGGGGGACATTTGTTGTTAACGGACGAAGAAAAGATTGAGTTTATTCAAAAAGAACCGGCAGCCGAAAAATTTATCAAACCATTAATTTCTGCATACGAGTTTTTGAATGGTATAAAGAGGTGGTGTTTGTGGCTTGTGGATGCAAAGCCAAATGAAATTGGTCAAATGCCGGAGGTATTGAAACGAATCGAAAAAGTACGACAATTCAGATTGGATAGTGTTCGAAAACAAACAATTGAAAAGGCTGACTATTCATCATTGTTTGGCGAAATTAGAGATTTTGGCGATGCTTATATAATAATTCCAAGAGTATCATCTGAAAAAAGAAAATATATTCCTATGGGATTTTTTGACAGCAACTCCATTGTGAGTGATACTTGTATGTCAGTACCAAATGGGTCATTATTTCACTTTGGGGTATTAATGTCCGAAATGCACATGACATGGATGAAATCAGTTGGTGGTAAATTGAAAGAAGATTACAGATATTCAAAAGACATTGTTTATAATAACTTTCCATGGCCTGAAAACCCAACCGAAAAACAAATTGCGAATATTGAAGAGAAAGCACAAAAAGTATTGGATATTAGAGCCGATTACCCCGAAAGTTCGTTAGCACAATTATATAAGCGTTCAACGATACCATCGGCATTAGTAAAAGCACATAATGAATTAGATAAAGCAGTTGATTTGGCATATAGATCACATGCATTTAGTAACGAAATTGTCCGTATGGAATATTTATTCAATCTTTACGAGAAGTATACGGGAGACTTATTTAGTAATATTAATAGCAAAAGGAGGGTAAAAAAATGATTAATAAAAACCAATTCCATACTCAACCAAAAGTGCTTGAATATTATAGAGTTCCAACGAAGGATGAAATCAAATTTGGTCATGGGGCTTTGCATTATAGAGAATTTGAATTTGATAAATGTTTTGATGAGAATAATAATCTCATATTAAAAGCAAAGGCGTCTGATGACAATTTAATTCACTTTTATACTTGTACAGAGTCCATAGAATTAAAATCTGCAAAATGTCATATTATTCAATGTGATTAATGATATT
>CAZEEN010000036.1:0-21056 GCA_964511115.1 uncultured Paludibacter sp.
ACTTCTATCAAAAATTTCAAAAACTACGTCTTAAAGCCCCCAATTGGGGGTTTGGGGGTCGATTTCGACCCCCTCTTAAGAGATGCAGGAAATAATGCTTTTACCATAAGTCCTTCGCGTTGGGTAGAGCTTACCGGTGCAATAGGGATAATAACCAGAAACGGAAATGGGTTAGGCACATAAGCTCAAAGAGACATTGCATTTAACATATTCATACCGATGCCATTAAACAAAACCTAATTCCGGCCGAACTCACTGCTCAACAAACTTCTATTGTTTACGCCTCCGAAGCCGATGTGCTGAATATGACACTATTTGGAATGACAGCCAAACAATGGCGCGACCAAAACTTAACCCAATAGCCATTCAGCAAATTAGCATTTTGCAGGATGTAGAAAACCGGAAATTATTGAAATAAAAACTACAATCTAAAACATACAAAATCCCTTGTAAAAGCATTTAAAATAAGAATACAACGAAGCTGTAAAAAAAGAGAATGCTGCTTACCACCAAAGTGAAAAAAACATACAATTACTTTCGATAAATAGTTTTTCAGTTCATTAAAATCCTGAAAATAATGTTTATATTTGCGGGACGGAAAATACACAACTTATATGGAAAATAATATCAGCACATCTGTTTTACCCGTTTTTGAACAGATAAAACACACCGACAACAAAGGTAACGAATTTTGGATGGCTCGCCAGTTGTCCAAAGCTTTGGGATATACCGACTTTCGCAATTTCAGTTCTGTAATCGAAAAAGCAAAAGAAGCCTGTAAAAATAGTGGACAAAAAATAGCCGACCACCTCGTTGAGGTCAACGAGGAGATAAATCATGGCAAAGGTGCAATCAGTACCTATCCAAGCTATAAACTAAGCCGTTACGCCTGTTATTTGATAGTGCAAAATGCCGACCCAAACAAAGAAACTGTAGCGCTGGGACAAACCTATTTTGCTGTACAAACCCGATTGCAGGAAATCCGACAGATGGACGAATACAATCAGTTAAGTAGCGAGGACGAAAAACGTTTGTTTCTACGTACTGAATTGGCAAAACACAACACTCAATTGGCAGCAGCTGCTAAAGATGCCGGAGTAATTGAACCAATTGATTACGCTATTTTTCAAAACCACGGGTACAAGGGTTTGTATGGCGGATTAGATGCTAAAGCTATACATGCGAAAAAAGGATTGAAAAAAAGCCAACAGATACTCGACCACATGGGAAGCACCGAGCTTGCAGCTAACCTTTTCCGAGCAACCCAAACTGAAGATAAACTAAAACGTGAACAGATAAGAGGGAAGGAAAAAGCAAACAAAACGCACTACGAAGTTGGCAAAAAAGTACGCAAAACCATACAAGAAATTGGTGGCGAAATGCCCGAAAACCTACCTGTAGCCAATAGTATTAAAAAGTTAGAACCAAACGACTCCACTAAACTACCGAAAATTAAAAAGTAAATGCTGTAATATTCGGTATCTTATTTTTATATCCTAAATGCACGTAAATACTTATGAAAATTACATTTACATTTCTCATAAAATCTTAAAATAATGTTTATATTTGCGGGGCAGAAAAATTAAAAACAACATGGCGAAAACAACAAATATACTGGTAAAAGACATACCGATTAGGACATTAAATATTAATGGTGCTGATTATATAAGCATTACCGATATTGCTAAACAAAGAAATCTGGTTGAGCCCAAAGATGTGGTTAAAAACTGGATGCGACTCAAAAACACATTGGAATATTTAGGTCTTTGGGAGCGTTTAAACAACCCATTATTTAAGGGGGTCGATTTCGACCCCCTCTTAAGAGATGCAGGAAATAATGCTTTTACCATGAGTCCTTCGCGTTGGGTAGAGCTTACCGATGCAATAGGGATAATAACCAGAAACGGAAATGGGTCAGGCACATACGCTCAAAGAGACATTGCATTTAAATTTGCGAGTTGGGTGTCGGCCGAGTTCGAATTGTATTTAATTAAAGAATTCCAACGCCTGAAAGAGGAAGAACAAAAACAAATTGGCTGGACTGCTAAGCGCGAATTAGCCAAACTCAATTATCATATTCATACCGATGCCATTAAACAAAACCTGATTCCTGCCGAACTCACTGCTCAACAAACTTCTATTGTTTACGCCTCCGAGGCCGATGTGCTGAATATGGCACTATTTGGAATGACAGCCAAACAATGGCGCGACCAAAACCCTGAACTGAAAGGAAATATTCGCGATTATGCAGGTATTAACGAACTGATATGCCTCTCGAACATGGAGAACCTAAATGCAGTTTTCATTAACGAAAACATGCCTCAGCAAGAGCGACTTGTAAAACTCAACCGAAAAGCCATTCAGCAAATTAGCATTTTGCAGGATGTAGAAAACCGGAAATTATTGAAATAAAAACTACAATCTATAACATACAAAATCCCTCATAAAAGCATTTAAAATAAGAATACAACGAAGCTGTAAAAAAGGAGAATGCTGCTTACCTCCATAGTAAAAAAAAACATACAATTATTTTCAATAAATAGTTTTCTATTAAATTAAAATTGTAAAAATTATGTTTATATTTGCGGGACGAAAAAAGATTGCTGAATATATTGGTAAATGTAGCCAATAAGAGAACAAAATTGAAAATTTAATGCGGGAAAATGTGCAATAGAATCGTTGATTTACCCATATTTTGGTATTGAACTTACTTATTAAAAAGATAGAATAGATGCTACAAGTAATATGGAATAACTTAAAAACAGACTGTTTATCATTGATAAATGGTCAGTCAAACAGTTCATTAATACTCACTATAATTTGCATTCTGACTGTTCTCATTATCTTTTTTCTGTTCTTAAGACACAATAAGAAAAAGAAACAAAAACTAATTGAAAGGAATCATATAATACAAGAATCTAAAAGGGAGAAATCATTAGAACAGGAAATTTCAACGCCTAAAACTTTTGAATCTGAAGATAGAATAGAATCAAACACAAATATTCCCGAAATCAAAGAGAATAGCCCCAACGAAGAAAAAGCAACTGTAGTTAAACCAGAGCCAATAACCTTAATTAAGGAAGAAGAACACTCAAAAGAAAAATATATTGGTTATAATCCGATTAACATTTTTGCACAAACGGAACCATTAAACTATCCATATGTTTTGATGCCTAAGCCAAAATGTGTTATAAAATTTCCGAGAAAAGGTAGAGCTGGCAGAAAAGGATTCAAAGAAGAAGACTTCAAAACCTATATTGAAAGATATTTTAGAAATACCTTTCAAGTTTATGACGACAGATTTATTCTCACAAAAAACACTAAAACTCCCTTCGAACCTGACTTCACGCTTATTGATGAAAAAAACGGAATTAATATCTTTGTTGACATAGAGATAGACGAACCATATGAAGGATTAAATGATATTAAGAAAAGAAAAGCTACGCATTATCAATATTCTGACAATAATAGAAATAATGCTTTAAAGAATCGCGGTTGGGTTGTAATAAGGTTTGCCGAGATTCAAGTGCATCTAGAACCAAATTCATGTTGCTGTTTTATTGCAGACGTACTTAAAAGTATAAATTCAGAGTTTCAAATTCCTGACAGCTTGTTAGAAACTAACAAAGTGACTTCTGTGAAACAATGGACGAAGACTGAAGCAGAAGAATGGTCAATTGAGAAATACAGAGAGAAGTATTTAGGAATTGAAAGTTTTGGTATTACTCAAGAAAATCAAGTTACAATTATTGAAGAAACCGAATTAGGTGACAAAATTGAAGAAAAAGTTCAAGATGAAATTGAATCTCATTTAAACCAATCAGTTAACCCAATTTCAACGAACTATAAACTTGAACAAATTTACTCAGCCATAAATTCTAAAAAGTATCTTTCATTTAAATATCAAAACATTCAAACAATAACAAAACCAATTAAAGCAAGTGACACAGAACTGATTGCCTTTTGTTATATAAAAAACTGTGAAATGGTTTTTGACATATATGAAATGTCTAACGTAATATTAAAAGACAATTATTTTACGTTACGAGTAGCAGGTCCAGTAATTGGGTTAGACTCAGTTACAAGTGTTGTAAACACAGCAATTGACTATCAAAAACATATTAGAATGAAATACACCAGGGCTTCTTGGACAAATATGTTCGTTGACCCAGAAACTGGAGAACTACTACTTGACAAGATTGAGGCAGAAGAAAGTGTAAGGACAATTAATAATGTTCAATTATCAATTAACTCACTGACAAAAGAACATATCGAATTATATCGACTTAACAGCAGTTATATCACAGCATATTGCAACAAAAGAAATGAACAACGGACTTTTCGTTTTGACAGAATTGGTGAAATTGAGATACTTAACTTATAACAATAAGAAACTAAGTATGCATAATCGTCGTATTTCATAATAAGATTTTTTATAAATCACTAACTGGTTACATAATCACTAACTTGAAATAGCATATCAAAAACAATAAAAAAAAGTATATGAAAAAGCGAATCTTCAATCAATTTATTTGCAATTTATTTGCAATTAGTTTTATGTTTTTATTTGGAACAAGTTGTTTGGATAATACACCAGACATGCCTAAAGAACTGGAAAAATTACCAATTAAAACTGTTCTTATTCCAGCCGGCACCTTTACTATGGGAAGTCCTGTTACTGAAAAAGGTCGTGAAGATGATGAAACTCAATATAATGTAACACTCACTAAATTTCGCATGAGTAAGTATGAAATTACCAATTCTCAATATGCTGCCTTCCTGAATGCCAAAGGCATAGGCAGTGATGGTAAATATGTAAATGGTTCATATCCTACAAAAGTTTTAATTTATGCAAGTAATAAATATAGTTCTGAGAATTTTGGATTAATCTACAATGTAAATAAATGGGAACCAGTATCAGGGTATGAAAATAATCCAGTTAGATTTGTCACTTGGTATGGTGCAAAAGAGTTTGCCACCTACGTGGGTGGCACCTTGCCTACCGAAGCACAATGGGAGTATGCTTGCCGTGCAGGCACTACTACGGCGTTCAATACGGGTGATTTTCTTACGAACCTGCAAGCTAATTACGATTGGGAGTATCCTTACAACGGTGGCACCAATACTGTAACTACTTCCTTAGGTACTACCCAAGCAGTGGGCACTTATGCTCCAAATGGATATGGCTTGTACGATATGCATGGTAATGTTTATGAATGGTGTAACGACTGGTACGGTGAATATTCAATTTCTCCTCAAACAAATCCTACAGGTCCATTAAATGGCTCATCAAAGGGTTATGAACACGTAATTCGAGGCGGAAGCATAGGTGAATTTGCAAGCAGTTGTCGTTCTGCAAATCGTACTGTAGGATATTCTGATTTTAATTCTTTAACTGGTTTTCGAATTGTTTTCGATAAATAAATCATATATAAGTAATTCGAAATAATTAATGATATGTTTTTGTTTTTTCACTTTACGACCCCCAACCCTTGCTCCTCGTAGCGTAAAAACTCGTGCTGGGCTGGGCGTTGCGTCCCGCTAGGTCCGGCTAAAAGCAAAGCCCTTGCTCGGCGTACCCAGAGCATTACGGTTATCATCAGAGCGCTTGTGCTATATTTCGAGCGAAATGAAGAAAATTACTAAGATAGATTTTGAAAAACATATTTGATTTTATCACCAAACTGAGGCGTTAGAATGAAAAAATTATATTTAATCGTATTACTGCTTATATTTAGTATTTGTAGTTTTTCTCAAAGCAGGTATATTTCAGAAACAACAAAAAAGATTGTTTTTTCGCGCGATGGTGGTGTATGCCGTTGCTGTGGCAGTTCTCAAGACCTGGAATACGATCATATTACTCCATATTCTTGTGGTGGAAGTAACGATGCATCTAATATTCAGTTGCTTTGTCTTAAATGCAACCGAAGTAAATCAAATAGTTGCTATTGTAAAGTGCATAATAAGAAAGTAGGCACTAATTGTTGTGATGATACTGTTGCCAAAACAAAAAAGAATTCAACTACTTCAAAGCAATGCGTTGGAAAGACAAAGAAAGGAACGAGATGTAGAAATACGACAACCAATTCGAATGGACGCTGCCATTTACATCAATAATTAATTACAAAGAAAAAAATGAATAATAACAAGCTATTTGCGGTAGATTTTAATACGGAAGAAATAATCGTTTCCGATTCTCCAAACAGGAGCAATAACATAAACTTTGTTGAACGCATCGAACGTCAGAACAACGAGATTCTATACAATTCTGTTGTCACTTTAACAAGTATTAGCCGCGCTTCAAATTTTGATATTGCCATTTTTAAAGCAATGGATAAAGTTTGTCAAATGATTTACAATAAACACAAAGAAACAATGTAGTTAGCATTTCATTTTTTGAAAAAAAGGCAGAAATTTAATCCTGCTTACTAAAAATGCTTAATTAATGAAGTGCAACTTCACTAATTAAGCATTAATTTATTAATTTTGCAGAGAATTAAAAAATGAATAATTTAAACTGCTGGTATTGAGATAGTGATAAGAATTTATCCAAGTTTGCCGACTTTATCTCTTTATCAGCGGTTTTTTTTATGTCTATTTGATTAAAAAATATACTCTACAAAAATAGTGTTTTATTCTGAATAAACAAAATGGAAAAGCTTGTAACATCAAACTTAAAATTAGGAATTATAGCGGGTGGACAATTAGGAAAAATGTTAATTCAGGATGCCAGCAAATGGAATATTGCTACTTATATACTTGATAAAGAATGTGATTGTCCGGCAGGTAAAATAGCTACCGAATTTGTAGAAGGCGACCATCTCAATTTTGAATCGGTTTATAATTTTGGCAAAAAAGTAGATGTGCTTACCTTCGAATTGGAGAATATTAATGTGGATGCATTGATAAAATTAAAATCGGAAGGCCTGAAAATTGTTCCCGACCCTGAAATACTATTAATGATACAGGACAAAGGGCTTCAAAAACAATTTTATACTTCGAACAAAATTCCTACTTCAAAATACCGCCTTTATGCCTCTGAAAATGAAATTATAAAAGATATAACCGAGCATAAACTCGAATTTCCTTTTGTACAGAAGCTACGTAAAGGTGGTTACGATGGCAAAGGCGTAAGTATAATTCGAAACATACAGGACTTGGATAAACTACTTTCGGGTGCTTCGGTTGTTGAAGAATTAGTGGCTGTTTCGAAAGAAATTGCTGTTATTGTTGCCCGAAACGAAAAAGGACAAATAAAAAGTTTTCCAGTTGTGGAAATGGTTTTCGACAATCGTGCAAATTTAGTTGAAAAACTCGTATGCCCATCGCTGATTAGCCCCGATCATGCATTGGAAGCTACCCGAATAGCTGAAAAAATTATCGAAAATTTGAATATGACAGGCCTGTTGGCTGTTGAATTGTTTATAGATAATCAAGGCGAAATATGGGTAAACGAAGTGGCACCCCGTCCGCACAACAGCGGACATCATACCATCGAAAGTATTGTTACTTCGCAATACGAACAGCATTTAAGAGCAATACTAAATTTGCCGCTTGGAAGTACACACATAAAAATGCCATCAGTTATGCTTAATTTGCTTGGCGAAGATGGTTATGATGGCCCTGTAATGTACGAAGGACTTTCGGAAAGCATGGCTATAGAAGGTGTAAAAATTCATTTATACGGTAAAAAAGAAACAAAACCCTATCGCAAAATGGGGCATTTAACGGTAGTTTGTACAACTTTAGAAGGCGCTATTGAAAAAGCAGAAAAAGTAAAAAATTTGATTAAAGTAAGGTCATGGAACAAAAACTTGTAAGCATCGTAATGGGTTCCGATTCGGATTTACCCATAATGACAAAAGCGGCTGAAATGCTTCAATATTTTGGTATTGGATACGAAATTGATATAGTTTCGGCACACCGCACACCCGAAAAATTGTTTGAATTTGCAGCCAATGCTCACAAACGGGGGATAAAAGTAATAATTGCAGGTGCTGGAGGAGCAGCTCATTTACCCGGCATGGTAGCAGCTATATCGCCACTTCCTGTAATTGGCGTACCCATAAAATCTTCGAATTCCATCGATGGTTGGGATTCGGTTTTGTCTATCCTACAAATGCCCGGAGGTGTGCCTGTTGCAACTGTAGCCTTGGATGGAGCAAAAAATGCAGGTATTTTGGCAGCTCAAATTATTTCAACAACCGACACATCAATACAATCAAAAATTATTGATTACAAATTAGGCCTCAGAAATGAAGTAATTGAAAAATCGGCAAAATTGAATGGATAAAACCATGTAATTGCACTGACAAAGAATATATTATAACAAAACGGATTTCTATTTTATGCAAAAATACTTAACTGTTATTTCATCGTTTTTTATCATGCTTTGTCTGGGTAGCGTGTATGCTTGGAGTATTGTATCATCGGAATTGATGGATAATTTTGGATTTTCGTCTATTCAATCTCAATTCGTTTTCGGTTTACTGATTGCAGTTTTTCCGGTTACTATGATTTTTGCAGGTAAATATGAGAAAAAAATTGGGGTACAAAAACTGACAACTTTATCGGCATTATTTTTTAGTTCAGGGTATATTATTTCCGGATTATCAAATGGTAATTTTTATATAATCCTATTCGGAATTGGCATTTTAGCAGGTATTGGAACTGGCTTGGGCTATTTAGCAGCGTTAACCACACCTGTTAAGTGGTTTCCTCAGAAAAAAGGGTTGGTAACAGGTATTGCTGCCGGAGGTTTTGGGTTTGCTGCATTTATTTTTTCAATCATATTAGAAAAAGCTCTTTTAAGCGGAAAAAATATTTTAGAACTCTTTTTAATAGTCGGAGTAGTTTATGGGTTGATTATTCTGCTTTTCTCATTTTTCATGAAAAACCCAGATTCGTTAAAGCTTGACGAGGTGCCGAAAAAGAGTTTCAAGGTTGATTCAACATTCATTAAGCTATTTGCAGGCATTTTCTTCGGAACTTTTGCCGGACTTATTGTAATTGGCAACCTGAAACTTATTGGTAGTGAGCATGGTATATTAAATCATACACTTGTAGTTGGTGTATCCGTATTTGCTATTGCAAATTTTGTTGGCCGACTTGTTTGGGGTAATTTAAGCGATTATATTGGAGCAAGCATCTGCATCTTTTTTGCACTCTTAATTCAATCAATAGCAATTTTTTATTTAGGTTTTCTGGACTTAAATTCGTTGAGCTATTTAGTTCTTTCGGCGCTAATTGGGTTTGGTTTTGGTGGTAATTTTGTATTGTTTGCTAAAAAAACGTCACAGACATACAGCGTTGAAAGATTGGGATTGGTTTACCCTTACGTATTTTTGGGATATGCCATTGCAGGAATTATCGGACCTATTTCGGGCGGTATTTTTTATAATTACTTTAATAACTACGATATTGCATCGTATCTGGCTTCGTTTATGAGTTTGATTGGAGCCATAATATTTTTCAAAATAAACAAGTAAATAATTAATTAGTAACAATTTAAAACCACAAAAGAAAATGAAATGTCCTAATTGTAAAGATGTAAACTTGGTAATGACGGACCGCAATGGGATTGAAATTGACTATTGTCCTGAATGTCGTGGTGTTTGGCTTGACCGTGGTGAACTTGATAAAATTATCGAACGGTCTATTCCTCAACAAGAAAAAAGTTACCCTCAAGATAATTATCATGGTAAAGAGTATCACAACAGAGATAATGATTACCGTTATAAAAAGAAGAAAGGACTTCTGGGCGAGCTTTTTGACTTTTAAATATTAATTTCTTCGACGCAGTTTATGTAGATAATTTATTTTTTTCATGTCTCATGAAACACAATTAAAACCCGAAATATATGCTAAACAAATTTAGAAATGTGTTTTTTTATGTGGTGATTATCGGAGGTTTTTCCGCGCTAATTTATTGGATTGACTTTATGGGTTCGCAGCAAGAGATTGCTTCAAAAATAATACTAGCTACTTCTGAAAAGTCTGCATGGCTTGAATTTTTACATTCTACTTTACATAATATTACCCACCCATTGGCTATTTTATTAGCACAAATAGTGGCCATAATTTTTGTATCGCGGTTATTTTCGTGGTTTTTCAGAAAAATTGGTCAACCCTCAGTTATAGGAGAAATAGTAGCTGGTATTGTGTTAGGCCCATCGTTAGTGGGGTTATTTTTCCCAGAATTTACGGCTTTTTTGTTTCCTACCCAATCGTTGGGAAATCTACAATTTCTGAGTCAAATTGGGTTAATCCTGTTTATGTTTATCGTAGGAATGGAAATTGACGTAAATGTACTTAAAAATAAAGCCCACGATGCAGTTGTTATCAGTCATGCCAGCATTATCATTCCTTTTTCGCTGGGAATGGGATTGGCATATTTTATTTATAAAGAATTTGCGCCTGTTGAAGTTTCATTTACATCCTTTGGTTTGTTTCTTGGAATTGCACTTAGTATTACAGCCTTTCCTGTGTTGGCACGAATTATTCAGGAACGTGGAATACACAAAACACGTTTAGGAACTATTGTAATTACCTGTGCAGCAGCCGACGATATTACAGGCTGGAGTATATTGGCTGTAGTAATTGCAATTGCCAAAGCAGGTTCATCGGTTAGTGCATTATATACCATAGCTTTAGCAATAGTATATGTATTCGTGATGATAAAAATTGTACGACCATTTTTAAAACGAATTGGCGATTTAAATGCTACAAATACGAACTTAAGTAAAACATACGTTGCAATTTTTATAGTAACGCTTATTATTTCATCCTGGGCGACTGAAGTTATTGGAATTCATGCTTTGTTTGGAGCTTTTATGGCTGGGGCAATTATGCCGGCTAATCAAAAATTCAGAGCGTTGTTTACCGAAAAAATTGAAGATATTGCTCTTGTTTTATTCCTCCCTTTATTTTTCGTTTTTACTGGTTTACGAACAGAAATTGGACTAATTAACGAACCTTATTTATGGAAAATCACAGGATTAATAATTCTTGTAGCTACAATAGGTAAGCTTGTTGGAAGTGCATTGGCTGCCCGATATGTTAAGCAAAGCTGGAAAGACAGTTTAATTATTGGCACCCTAATGAACACACGTGGGCTGATGGAGTTAGTGGTATTAAACATTGGATACGATTTAGGTATTCTTACTCCACAAGTATTTGCAATGATGGTTATTATGGCTCTTGTTACCACATTTATGACCGGTCCTGTTTTGGATTTAATTAACTGGTTGTTCAAATCAAAAAAAGAAGAAATAATAAGTGAAACTATACAAGCCAATAAATTTAGAATTTTGGTTTCGTTTGGTAATCCTGAAAATGGAAGGTCTCTTTTTCGATTGGCAAATAGTTTAATTAATAACGTAAAAGGGAATGCATCAATAACTGCAATGCATCTTTATCCTGGCTCCAGTATGCATCAGTTGAATCTGGACGATTACGAAAACAGTAGTTTCTCTCCTATTCTTGAAGAATCAAAAGATTTAAATCACAAAGTGACAACACTTTTTAAAGTTTCGGGAGATATTGAATCAGATATTACCGATGTGGCTAATAAAGGAGCGTATGATTTGTTAATTATCGGAATCGGTCGGTCAATTTTTGAAGGAAGTTTATTAGGTAAAATTCTTGGTTTTACAACTCGTATTATTAATCCTGATAGGATAATTAATCAGGTAATTGGTAAAGAAAGTCTTTTCGAAAATTCGCCTTTTGACGAAAGAACTCGAATCATTATAAATAAAACCCGAATTAACGTAGGTATTTTAATAGACAAAGGATTCAAACAAGTCGACACTATTTTTATCCCGATAATTAGCAATAATGACGAGTCTTTAATTGACTTTGCAAAAAAACTTATTAGCTTTTCTAACTCACAAATAACATTTATAGATTTTGGTGGTATCATAAATAAGAATTCAGAACTTAAAGAATCCATTCGAGAAATTGAGAGCATAGCTCCAAATCACATTAACTTACTGACAATCAAAAGTATCAGTTCTGAATTTGTAAAAACACAGAGCCTGATGCTTATAAGTTTAGAGGGTTGGAAACATTTAATTGATGAAAAAAGCAACTGGTTGGCAGATATACCATCTACGCTAATAATTGCAAATAAAGAACAATAAACCTAGGTCTATTCGCCAATTGTACGAGATTTACAGTTTTCGGGTAGTGGAGTTCTTATTTACCGCCTTTGAGTTGATTTAAGATATAAGTTTTAGCTTGAATGTCGAAAGTAAACGTATTGACTGTGGCTGTTGCTCCCGAAACGGCGTCCACATTTTTACCAACGGTTAAACTCTTTCCGGGCGTATGACCTACAAATTGCTTTAACCATCCAGCTGAACAAACTTCAGCGCCATGCTCGCTACTGAAACGAACAACTTTCACTTTCTGAACTGCAAATGTTGGGCCATAAAAAATTATATAGTCCAAAAAGTCGGAACTTTCGTTATCACCTTGATTACCTGAACGATTGGTATTAACCCTACCCATATAAGCATATTTCAATTGCTGACTGGCAGCTGAATTTATGGAAAAATACTTACCATTTACTTTGTATTTATCGGGTACGGCAATAGGTAAAATCGAATATTCGGTTTTATTTAATTGTTTTTTAATTTCGACGCTTAAGGCTTTATCGATGATAATAGGTGGAGTAGCATTAACTGCCACTCCACCACTTGCTAATAGATATAGTACAAACAAAAATAGTTTCATTTTTTCTTAGAATGTTACGCCTATTCCGGCATTAAATGTTACGGTACGAGTTGTTGCTGCGTTTGTTTTCGCAAAATCCATATCAGCTTTTACAACTGCGCCTTTAGTGAGTTTCAATGTTAATCCTGTTGTTATTACATTGGCAATGTATGCATTGTTTACAGCTAAATTAGCATCAACAGTATTGTGTAGATTGTAATCCTGATACCGCGCAAACGGCACTAGCTCCATTTTCGACTGCTCGAAAAAACGCAACACATTGTAACCTGCTTCTACATAATAACCCATCATGCTATTACCTAAATCATTCCGTTTTGTTCCTGTACGAGTAAAAGTATTGTACTGCTCAGTATTCGAAAGAGCCGTGTAATAAAACTGTCCGCGCAACTCTAAGCCTTTGCTATTGTAACGAGCATCAGCGCCAAGCATCGAAATCCCCACCACAGACGAGTCGGCTTTCAAAGTCAAGGTAGTATTTGTTTCATCAAGTTTATCGTACAATTTACTCTGCGAATTTCCAAAATAACCTGATAAACCAACGTTTAGGCCTTTGATACCAAAATATTCAATTTTACCTGTAAAATTTGGCGAACTCATATACGATTTTGAAGCTTTCTGTCGGCCACCACGTAGCCCATCCGTGCCTTTAAACAACCCTTTTGTACCATCGTAACCCGACGGACCATTAACCAAGTAGAGTTGATATTTCAACGACACAGGCAAAATATTTCCCGAAAGCCCCACTCCCACTTCGCGCCAAGTTGATGGTGCAATTTTGTTATCAATCACAGGTCGTTCCACGCCATTAAAAGTAGTTGGTTCGTGATATTCGTTTATTATACCCATAGGAATAAGCAACATACCAGCTTTCAGATTCACATAATCGTTTAATTTATGTTGCAGAAACATCTGTTCTACCCATACTTCGTTGGCATATTCCATTTCAATTTCGGTTACAAATTGTGTATGTTTCGAAAAATTATATCCAAAAAACAATACCATTCGGTGCGCATCGAGCACAGCATTATCACGTGTTTGTTTGTTCAGCACCTGATTGTAATGTACTTCACCATAACCGCCTATGGCCAATTTCGAATCGGATGAAAGCAGCTTCTGCGCTACATTTTTGTACTCGTTTTCCGAACTTGTGTTGCTTTCCTGAGCATTAATTCCAATAATGGATGCTACTACCAAAAATAAAGTAAAAAATCGTTTCATTCTAAATGTCGTTTTTAGTTGTTAGTTTACAATGGCAAAGATACTGCTGTAATAATTCCATCGAAATACCTATTAATGTGTATAAATCCGATTTCGAACCCAACATAATACCTTATTGTAAGTAGTAAGATAAATATTGAGGAGCAAAACAATCGATTGCAATGATTTTATTAAAGTGCAGTAATTTATTATTTTGCTTCAATTGAAAAAAAAATTACATTTGTAACAATTCTAATTCTTTCATTCAAATACAGTTATGAGAAAACTTACTTTGCTAATTATCCTGTTATCCGTAATGCAAGTTACACAGTCAGAAACCTTACAATCGCCCGACAAAAACTTCACCTTGAACTTCTCTGTTTCGGAGCAGGGAGAACCCATTTATTCGCTTTCGTATAAATGTATTGAAACAATTAAACCATCAAAACTTGGGTTAAAACTTAAAAATACAACATCATTGCAAACTGGTTTTAAACTGAAAACTGCAACGACCTCCACTTTCGACGAAACATGGAAACCCGTGTGGGGCGAAGTAAAAGAAATACGAAACAACTACAACGAGCTATTGGTGGAGCTTTTTCAAGAAGAAACAAAACGTACGATAAAAGTTCGGTTCCGTTTATTCAACGATGGACTTGGATTTCGCTACGAGTTCGACAAACAACCCAACTTAGGATATTTTCAGGTACTGGACGAATGTACTGAATTTGCACTCAGCGGCAATCACAACGCATTTTGGATTCCGGGCGATTACGACACCAACGA
The DNA here is from genome assembly GCA_964511115.1 of uncultured Paludibacter sp. GTDB lineage: Bacteria > Bacteroidota > Bacteroidia > Bacteroidales > Paludibacteraceae > Paludibacter. Next base: position 14,722 of record CAZEEN010000036.1, read on the forward strand.
ATATACGTATACCACCACCCGACTGGCAGATGTGGATGCTTCGAAAGTGGATGGAACGGGTATTGGCACACATGGTTTTTTTGCCAAAAATGGGGTTCAATCGCCTCTTATGTTGAAAGCAGATAATGGTTTGTATATAAATATATTCGAGGCTGCATTAATTGATTATCCTGCTATGCAACTACTTATCAATCAGCAAAATTTCGTACTAACTTCGAGTCTTGTACCTGATGCCACAGGTACAAAAGCGTATATGCAAACGCCTCACAACACACCTTGGCGTACTGTTATAGTAAGTGATAAGGCAACTGAGATATTGGCTTCGAAAACAATTTTGAACTTAAATGAACCTTGTAAAATTGAGAATACCGATTTTATTAAACCACAAAAATTTATAGGTGTTTGGTGGGGAATGCATGTTCCGAACACCATGTCGTGGGATTATGCGCATGCTCCAAACATTAAACTGAAAGATACTGATTGGAATGCATTAACTCCATTACCTCAACATGGTGCATCCAACAAGAATGTACGTCGATATATTGATTTTGCCTCCGAACACGGTTTTAAAGGTGTGTTGGTTGAAGGCTGGAACGTTGGCTGGGAGGACTGGGCCGGAAACTGGAAAGAAGAAGTGTTTGATTTTGTAACGCCTTATCCCGATTTTGACATAAAAGCACTCAACGAATATGCACACAGCAAAGGCGTTAAATTGATTATGCATCACGAAACTTCATCGTCGGTTACTAACTACGAACGCCGAATAGATGCTGCCATTGATGTTATGAAAAAATATGGCTATGATGCTGTAAAAACAGGTTATGTTGGTTGGATAATTCCACGCGGCGAAAAACACGACGGCCAATGGATGGTGAATCATTACGTTCGTGTAGCTGAAAAAATGGCAGCCAGCAATATTATGCTTGACTCGCACGAATCGGTTCGACCAACAGGATTACATCGCACCTACCCCAACTGGATGGCGTGTGAGGCAGCTCGCGGAAACGAATTTAATGCTTGGAGTGCAGGAAACCCACCCGAACACGAAACTATTTTGCCATTTACACGACTTATGGGTGGTCCAATGGATTATACGCCTGGAATTTTCGAGATTAAAATGAGTTATTACGACCCCAAAAACACCAATCAAGTTCACACTACATTAGCTAAACAGTTGGCATTGTATGTAACTATGTACAGTCCGCTACAAATGGCTGCCGACTTACCCGAAAATTACGCAAAGCGGTTGGATGCATTTCAATTTATTAAAGATGTGGCTGTAGATTGGGACGATACGCGTTACCTCGAAGCTGAGCCGGGCGAATACATGACCGTAGCACGCAAGGAAAAGAATAGCGATAATTGGTTTATTGGTGCCATTACCGACGAGAACGCACGTACAGCAACTATTCCGTTGGATTATTTAGACGAAAAAACGACATACATTGCCACAATTTATGCCGATGCACCTACAGCACATTGGCAAACAAACCCCATGGTATATAACATAAATAGTGTGCTAGTAACAAATAAAACGGTGCTTAAGCTAAAACTGGCTGCCGGTGGTGGTGTCGCAATTAGTTTGAAAAAAGCTACAAAAACTGAAACAAAAGAGGCTGTATCAAAAGTGTTTTTTTGAACACAAATTACGCAAATTATCACAAATCTAACAATTTCAATATTCTATATTATCTTGATTAACAATAATATATGATTTGTGTAAATTTGCGGTTTTTTGCGTAATTTGCGTTCATTTTTCTTTTGAGACAACCTCTTTAGAAATCAACGATTCTGCCTTATTTTATATTATTCAAATCGTAAGGAGTTTCCTGATATACAAAGTAGTTAAGCCAATTGGTAAACAACAGATTGGCATGACTTCGCCAACGTACAATTGGTTCATTTTCAGGATTATTCTCTAAATAATAATTTTGAGGCAAACGAATATCCAATCCTTTAGCCACATCGCGCTTGTATTCGGTATCGAGTGTATTTGGCGAATACTCTGAGTGTCCTGTAATGAAAAATTCCCGACCATTACGTGCCATTACCATGTATACACCCGATTCAGGAGATTCAGACAACAATGTAAGTTCTGGATTTTTTAAAATATCTTCTGACTTAACTTCGGTATATCGGCTATGTGGCACATAAAAAACATCATCGAATCCTCTGAAAATTGGATTTTGTGGATTGTGCGTCCGATGTTCGAATACACCAAACATCTTTTCATTCATTGGATACTTAGGTATGCCATAATAATGATACAATCCTGCCTGAGCTGCCCAACAGATAAAAAGTGTTGAGGTTACATGCCTGCTTGCCCAGTCGAAAATTTGAGTAATTTCACTCCAATAGTTTACTTCTTCGAATGGTAATTGCTCTACTGGCGCTCCAGTAATAATCATTCCATCATAATTGCTCGATTTTACCTCTTCAAAAGTCTTGTAAAACGACATTAAATGTTCAATGGGCGTGTTTTTCGACGTATGACTTTCCATGTGTAGAAAATCAAGTTCAATTTGTAATGGTGAGTTTGATAATAACCGAATTAAGTCCGTTTCAGTTGTTATTTTTATCGGCATCAAGTTCAAAAGCAATATTTTAAGCGGACGTATCTCTTGCGTTGAAGCTCGCTCTGAGTCCATTACGAAAATATTTTCTTTTCGTAGTGCATCAACAGCAGGTAATGTAACAGGTATATTTAATGGCATAATATTTTTATTTAAAACTATAAAAAACAATTATCAGAAATATTTTCGGTAAATCTTCCAGTATTCGGAACTTCCAACAAATTCAAACAAAAACTCATTTAATCGTTGTTGCAATTGTGGTGCATTTTTAGGAATTACCCACGAACTGGATTGTTGAAAACCAATTGGTATTGAAATATCCAAATTCGGATAAATTTCTATCATTTTTTTTGCACATCTTTCAGAACAAATTGTGTAAGTAATAAATCCATCAGCAACCATCTTTACAGCTACTTCTGCAATTGTATTCTTTAATTCTGATACATAAATTGTGTCTGCAATTTGATTCGATAAATTACTTATCATCATTCGGTAAGGCGAGTTTTTAGGTAAAAAAATCGTATCGTTGGCTAATTCATATTGTTTTGTTACAATGGAAGCACTATCACCCTTACGCTGTACAAGCATTTGCCTATCTACCTGAATCGGATTGGTAAATAAAACCTTATCCTGATACTCTGTAGTTACGGGAACAAATGCAGCTACAATATCGTATTCTCCATTCAACAACTCATCCACACATTCACGTAAATCATCATTTTCAGCAATTTCAAGCTCAACACCAAGTTTTGCAGCAAAAGCTTTAATAAGCTCATACTGAAAACCATATACACTATCTTTATCAATTTTAAACCCCAACGTACTATTGTCGGTAATTACACGTAACCTACCCGAATCAATTATCTTATCTATATCACGAGTAGACCTATCCTTAAAAATAGTATAACCAAGACTAAACAAAGCAACAATTGCGACCGTAATTAAAGCGGGTTTTAGATACTTTTCCATACTGTATTAATCGTAAAAATTCCAGGTTAAACCCATTTTAAACGAAGCCGGATTAATTGGATAATTGGGCATTGAATAATAGATACCCTTCATAAACAATTGATTAACATGATAATATTCTGCAAAAAAACGGGTCCGTCGCAAATGAGCATTTACATAAACACTCATAACCGGATAATTTCCGATTTTCATATCCCGCTGATTGTAAAACTGCCCCGTAGCCGGCATATACGAAGGTGCATAATAACTCGTATGGTATCGAACATACGCACCTGCCTGAATACTTAGCACTTTGAACCATTTATCGAAATAATAGATATTATGATACAAAGACAACTGAGGTAATGGTAACACTACGTCATTTAAACTTTCCTGATAAACCACAGTATTATCCAAGCCAAAACGACCTAGTTTAAAATCTTTTTTAAATTTAAGTGATAATAATTGAACACTTCCATCGTACTGAACAGGCATTGCGAGCGTATCAAAATAAATATGTTTCGAGATATTTTCAATAGAAGCTTCTAACGAAAGTTGCTTCGTTGGAATTGCAAATGTACCACCAATATGCGTTTTAAAAAGTTTCGAAAACGAATTTTTCCATTTAAAGTGATTGGATTCATATTGTTGTAAATAAAAATCAGGCTCCTCTGTTGATGAAAAAGCAGTGGCTTTAAGCGAGATAGTATCTTTCCAAAGTCTGAATTTTGTTCCAACTACCCCCGACAACAAAACATCGCCTGCTCTGTAACCAATTAATCCAACTTCGCCCGAAATACGATAAGTCAATTTTTGTCCTAATTCTTTAGAAAGTACTCCACCAATTTTAATATTTGTAAAAAGGCTATCATTCAACAAACTATCTTTCTCATATACATATCGTTCTATATCATTATGAATAAAGGCTGTTAAACCAAAACGCATCCATTTATTAAACTCTTCGGCCAAATTAACAGCTAATCTATTGCTAACTCGCTGCAATGCCGCAGTATCATTCGTTTGCGTATAATATGTGTTTTTGTAAAATGACGTTTCGGGCGAGTTTTCAAAATAACGTTTCTGAAAATTATCTATTTGCAAAGTATGTATAAATCGGGTCACCGGAACAAATTCAGTAACAACACTATCCTTCACCTTTTTTACTTCACGTTCGAACCCTAAACTATACTGCTGATTGAAATGGAGTTGAAACTGCTTAAACGACGATTGTGCTGCTGCACCAATACGTATCGGAATATTTTCGGGTGTTTCGTATCCGTAAGGTGGATTCAAAATATAGGATACATCTGTTATTCCACCATTTTCTAAATTACTTAAGCTATTAGAACTAATTACACCACTTGCAGCATACCTTTTACCATTGTATGACCCAAACAACGAACCTGCAAATCGTTTTACACTTTGATTATTATATTCGCCACGCGCATAAATATAATCAATCAACGCTCCAAAGTTCAAATTTTTTGTTGCATTTGCAGTAAACAAAAATCCAACATCATCAGACTCTCTGTAATTGGTTCCTCCTGTGGTATATTTTAAAGTACTAAAAGGAGTTTTAGTATTATAAAATCTATTAGAACTAATTGTTTGTAAATAGGGATAATAAGGTTCTGCAAAAAGAAATCCTGAACTAATTGGTCTATCAGAAAATACTTTGGATTGAATGGGTGATCCTAAATTTCCATTAAACGAATTAGCAATACTAAAATTATCGATATAATTCTTATGCTGAAAGTTAAGATGAGCAGTATCATTTGAAACCGTATCAACCGTTCCAAACATATCTACAATTTTCCAGTTTTTCAGAAATTGATTCACAATGGTATCCTGAGCATCTAATAAATTAGAAACCAACAATAATACCAAAATGAAAGTTAGATTACGCATTAAAATGAGTTTGTTCAAATAAATATTAAAATATTTTAAGCCTACAAAGATACAAAAATCGTCGGTTTGTAAATCAACACATTACGTTATAAAAACAAAAACGAACAAAAAACGCCTCGGATTTTTCCGAAGCGTTTTAATATTAATAAGACTAATAATAATAATTCTATTTTACAAATCGAATTGCAGTACTAATTAATTAACAAGCTTCTTACCCATAGGTAAAATTGTTCTTCCAGCCAAATCATTAATAATAATGCCAGCCATCATATACCACGCTGCAAAAGCACAAATAATCAATTCAACGGCAGCTATCGGTTTCAAAAATTCAAAACCAAAATGTTCCAAATCCAACAAAATAAATCCAATTAATAATGTACCAAAAGTAAATACCATAGCAGTATGTATTCTAAACGAAGCTATAAACATAATAGCAGTATAAAGTGTCCAACCAATTAAATAATAACCAACATCAGTTCCCGATGAAGGATAGACTTCATAATGATTGCATAACTTAATAATGGCCAAACCAATCCAGAACGAGCCATACGATACAAAAGCACTGTAGCCAAAATTATTACCCATTTTTTGTTCCTGAAAGCCGGCAATTAATTGTGCCAAACCACCAAAAATAATGCCCATACCGAGCACTGGTCCCCAACCAATAAGACCAAGATTGTGTAACTGAAGTAAGAAAGTGGTCATACCAAAACCTGCAAGACCGACAACTGCGGGATTTCCTTGTTTCATTTTTTAACTGTTAATTTGTTTTTTGAATTTGAGCACAAAAGTAGTTAAAAATTAGCAGATTAACAACATATTGCCACAATAAATTCGAACAAAAAAAGTGTTTATTACACAAAAAAATCCCCGATTACGAATTGTAATCGGGGATTTAAAAAAACG
>CAZEEN010000037.1:0-20483 GCA_964511115.1 uncultured Paludibacter sp.
TTTAGAATGGTTTTTTTTGTATTTTCAATTTTCAATTTGTGACCCAGGAGGGGTTCGAACCCTCGACCCACAGATTAAGAGTCTGTTGCTCTACCAACTGAGCTACTAAGTCATTATTGAGGGTGCAAAGATAAGTAAAAAACTAACCGATGCAAGAGTTCGCGACTCAAATTTAGAACATTTTTTAAGTGAAAAACTTAAATTTGTCTATAAAAATTAGTTCGTGCCACGGCTATCAAAAAATGAACACTATGTTAAAACTTTCAATTTTCAACTTACTATTCAAATTTATGTAGTATATAATTTTGTTACAATTGTAATTTATATTACTTTTGTAGCATAAATTGCTATAAAAATAGCCTGATAATAAGATTAATAACAGTTTCTTCAAGTCTAATTCAGAATCAATATTTTTTTATTCTTTGATATCGAATAGTAAAATCTGAAATCAAAGAATAAAATCTCACTTGAAATTGGCCTATAGTATTGCTATACAGAAAGTTAGAATCAATGGTTTGATTATTGAAATAAGATAAATAAAATAGAGCAATTATTTGTAACTGAAATTATTGAAATAGAAAAATTATTACATATTCTTTTCAACTAATGACCAACTTTACTAATATACAGAACATGAAACACGTTCGATTTACAAAAATACTACAGAATCAAAAATATTTATTGCAATTCTTTGCTGCCCTTTTTGTGTTATTAATTTTGACAATTGAAAATTCGAGTGGAGCAACTAAAACATGGATAGGTGGTACCGGTACGAATTTAAACTGGACAACAGGCGCAAACTGGGGTGGAACTGCTCCTGTTGCAGGAGATGATATTATTTTCAATACTCCTGGTAATCTTACATTTACAACATTGCCAGCCAATGTATCTTATAATTCTTTAACAATTAACCAAGGAACAATCACTTTAGCAGGTGGAAATACGAGAACATTTACTTTAGGAGATAATGCAGGTGTAGACTTTACAGTAGCAAACGGCGCTTCATTTGGTGGTAGTAGAATAAACATAACCTTAGCCACCAATGCCACAGCAACTATCTCAGGAACACTTTCAGTTGCTGCTAATCGTACATTTAATACCAATGGAACAACCGTAGTAACAACAGTAACTGGAACTTTAATTAATTCTGGAACAGTGACTTGTGCTACTGCGACTAAATTACTATTCAATAGCAGCTCTACCTACCAACACGCTCTTAATGGCGGTACTATTCCAACTGCGACATGGGATGCTGCTTCAACTTGTAATGTAACTGGTATTACTAACACTGTTCCAACAGTTGCAGGATTTAATCAAGCGTTTGGTAATTTCACATGGAATTGTACTGGACAGAGTGGTAACATCTCATTAGTAGCTAATTTAAAAACTATAAACGGCAACTTTACAGTATCATCGACCAACGCAAGCCAATTAATTTTATCGGCAGGAACAGCTACAACACTTACTGTTTTAGGTAACTTTTCGATGACAAACGGAACACTAAACTTTAATTCCGGAGCAAATATCTCTGCTATGAATGTAGCAGGAAATTTTACACATACTGCAGGTACTATTACAGAGTCTAATACAGGTCAAGGTTCCATTGTTTTTAATGGCAATACTACACAAAGTTACACTTCGGGTGGTACAGTTTCAAACGCAATAAACTTTACCGTAAATAATGGAACAACGCTTCAAATGGCGGACAATGCAACTGTGGTTGGTAATGGAAGTTCAGGAACTTTCACCTTATCCTCTGGAGCAACACTGGGTGTAACTTCGGCAGATGGTATTACTACAACGGGAGCAACAGGCAATATCAGAGTAGGAGGTGCAAGAACTTATAATTCTGGTGCTAACTATATTTATAACGGATCAGGTGTACAAGTAACCGGAGCTGGTTTAACCCAAAACACTCCAGCAAATCTAACAATCAACAATCCTACTACTGTTACACTTTCGGGCGCTACAACAATTAGTGGAAACTTACTTATTTCTCAAGGTACGTTGAGTACCTCGGGCAATAACTATAACATGAACATAGGAGGCAATTGGACAAATAATGGCGGAATATTCACTCCCGGTAATGGAACTGTTACTTTTACAGATAATAGTTCCAGTATAAATGGAACAGCTACAACACAAACATTTAACAATTTAACGGTTAACAAAACGGCAGGTCAAACATTAAGTGTTAGTGGCGGTACTACAACTTTAGTTGTTAATGGTGCATTTACGCAAACATTAGGAAATTTTACAGCTCCTGCAACCATGTCGGTAGGTGGAAATACAACTCTAACTGCTGGTACATTTACGGCAAATACAACTTTATCGCTTGCAGGTAATTTCTCAAATAATGGTGGCACATTTACCCCTGGAACTGGAACAGTTATATTTACAGGAAATGCTTCAGCAATAAATGGAACAGCTACAACACAAACATTTAACAATTTAACGGTTAACAAAACGGCAGGTCAAACATTAAGTGTTAGTGGCGGTACTACAACTTTAGTTGTTAATGGTGCATTTACGCAAACATTAGGAAATTTTACAGCTCCTGCAACCATGTCGGTAAGTGGAAATACAACTCTAACTGCTGGTACATTTACTGCTCCAAGTAACTTAAATTTAAGTGGAGATTTCACAAACAATGGTGCAACATTTACTGCTGGAACAGGTACTGTTTCGATGAATGGTAGTGGATTTGCAATAGGTGGTTCAACGGCAACTGCATTCAACAATCTTATACTTGTTACTGGAAATACAACTTTAAACGCTACAGTTACTACAAGTGGTTTATTAACAGTAAATAATGGCGCTAATCTTATTGTAAGTGGTGCCAGCACAATTACTCCTGTTTCAGCAACTATAAATGGAACAGTTACTGTAACAGGAACTGGCTCATTGGTTAAAGGTAGTGGAGTAATTACATATAATTCGGGTAGTACATACAATCATAACCGCGATGGTGGTGCAATACCAATAGCGACTTGGGATGTAAATTCAACCTGTTTGGTAAGTGGTATTATAGCTACAGCTCCTACTGTCGCTACTTTTAGTCAAGCATTTGGTAATTTTACATGGAATTGTCCTGCTCAAACTGGAAATGTAAGTTTAGCAGGTAATTTAACTGATATAAATGGGAATTTTTCAATTTCAAACACAAACTCTGGGTCACTTCGTTTAATAAATGCTGGTGCAAATAGGTCATTGATTGTTGATGGGAATTTCATTCAGTCAGGTGGAACTTTTTTTGTATTTGGTGATGTGGATAGCCCTGGAAATCAATCGTTATTAAATATCCTAGGTGATTTTTCACTTTCAAATGGTACATTTAATCTAACAGGTTCAAGTGCAACTGGTGTTTTAAATGTTGCTAAAAATTTCAGTTTTTCAAATGGCACCATAACCAAATCGGGGTCAGGAACTGCAAACTTTAACTTTAACGGAACAACAACACAACTATATTCCAAAACCGGCGGGGCGTTTACAAATACTATAAATTTTGGTATAGACACAAATTCGACTGTTGATTTTGGAACATCGATTATTGATGGTTCTTCTGGAACATTTAATTTACTGGGAAGCGGAACTGTTTTGACCAAAAACACGGGTGGTTTTGCACTTACAGGTGCAACTGGAACTGTACAAGTAACCGGCACTAGAGTTTATTCTGCTGCAGCGAATTATGAGTTTAATGGCACATTAGCACAAGTAATTGGCACTGGTGTAGTTACTGCGAACAACATTACTATTAACAATACCTTAGGAGCAACATTATCGACTTCAACTACCATAAATAATTTATTGTCACTTACCAGCGGGCGATTAACTTTAGGTGCCAATAATTTAATTTTCGGGACTACTGCACTTCCAGTTGCAGGCACTTTAAATGCTTCGAATATGATTGATGCTGGCAGCACCGGACAGGTTCGAAAATTAGTGAGTGCAAATGGTGCTTATACACTCCCAATAGGCGAAATTGTTGGAACGGCTGATTATTCGCCAATAACTATTAATTTAACAAGTGGAACTTACGCTGGTGGTGCATTCGTTGCTGCTAATGTTACAAATGCAAAACACCCAAATAATAATTACACTAAATATTATTTAAATCGCTATTTTACTGTGGCTTCGAGCGGTATCACAGCTTTTACAGCGAATCTCGAAGCACAATTTTTAAATACCGACACAGTAGGTTTAGCTTCCAATCAAATTACTGCACGTTATGCTTCAGGCGTTTGGACAAATTTCAGCTTACTGACCAATAATCTGCTAAAAGCTAACGGGTTAACAAGCTTTGGAGACTTTACAGGGATAAGTAATATACCTGAAATTAGCATAAGTACAAATTCATTATCGGGATTTACTTATCAAAAAAATGCCGGTCCTTCAACTAGTATTCAAAGTTTCACAGTTACGGGTACAAAACTGACAGATAATGTTATTATTACACCTCCGGCCTCATTTGAAGTTTCGGAACTAAGTGGAACAAACTTTATTGCGCGTAGTTTTGTAACTTTATTCCCAACAAGTGGTAATGTTAACCAACTTGTATACGTTCGAATGAAAGCTGGCTTAAACGAAGGCGCTGTTCCATCCGAAAATGTTGAAGTATCAACTAATGGTGCAATTGCAACATTAAATGTGGCTTGTAGTGGTAATGTAACTCCACAAGCAACTATTACAGTGTCTCCAGTTTCTATTTTGGATTACACAGCAACTTTTAAAGGAACTGCTTCCGCTGCAAGAAATTTTACGGTAAGCGGAACGAATTTACGGGGTAATATTACCTTGGAAGCACCATCAGGGTACGAAATGAAAATTTCAACACAATCGACTTACGTATCATCATTAACAGTTCCCGTTACTCCACCAACATTGGTAAATACTACAATTAATGTTCGATTAAAATCGGGATTAGGTGTTGGTACATACAACGGAAATATTGTAGTAAGTTCGTCCACGGCTGATAATAAAACAGTTGCATTGACTGGGGTTGTAAATCCTGTTGCCACTTTAACTACAAGCACATCGTGGTTAGCAAGTTTTATTTATACACTTGGCAATACAAACCCTGCCTACCAAACGTTTTATCTGAACGGTACAAATCTAACTGCAAATGCATCACTTTCAGTACCAACCACACCTCAACAGCAATTTCAATTATCAACAAATGGTAGTACATGGGCAAGCACGGTAAGTGTACCACAAACAGCAGGAACAATTTCGAATGCATTGGTTTATGCCCGTTTAAATCCAGGGCTATTAGTTGGGAACTATGGACCGACTAATGTTACAATATCTTCGACTGGCGCTGTTGTTAAAACAGTGGCGCTAAGCGGTCAGGTTGTAAATTCGCCAACCATTATCATATCAAAAAATTCGTTAACCGGATTTGGTTATTTATTTGGAAGTACGTTAACTACTTCGCAGTCGATTACCGTGAGTGGAGCATCGCTTACGGGGAACATTACTGTTAACTGTCCTGCAAATTATGAAATTTCGACAAATAATGTCAGTTTTGATTCAATCGCAATCAATCTTTCACCTTCGAGTGGAACAGTAGCACCTCAACAAATTTTTTACAAATTAAGATTGGGACGTTCTGCTGGAACTTTCAATACAACAGCAAATATTACAGCAACAGGTGCAACTACCCGAACGTTATCGTTATTTGGGAAAGTATTTGCATCGCCATTAATTAGTTCAACTGGTGGTGGAGAGTATTGTATAGGAGAAACTATAAATCTTACCAGCTCAGGTCAAGATGTTCAAAGTCAATTTTGGACAGGGCCAAACACTTACTATTCTCCTTTGCCAAATCCTACACTTACCAACGCTACAACTCAGATGTCCGGAAATTATACCGTAACTGGTAATGTTATTGTTGGTGGAGATTTAATTGTGAATGGTGATTTTGAAATGGATAACGCTGGCTTTAGTAGCAGTTACGGATATGTTGCACCTACTGCAAATGCCTTGTATCCTGAAGGATTATATACGGTAACAAATCTAGCAAGTAATGTGCATGGAAATTTTAATAGTACGCCCGATAAAAATGTCATTGGTACTAAACAAATGATTATTAACGGCAATGTTACAGCAGGAGCAGTTGTTTGGACTCAAAGCGTACCCGTAGTACCCAACTCTCAATATGAATTCACATATTGGTTACAAACTGTGGTGAATGGCACCGATGTAGCACCATCAAAACTTCAACTTTATGTAAATGGTGAAATTGCAGGGCCTGTTTATACTGCCAATCCTACTTCGGGAATTTGGACTCAGTATATCTACAATACCGCTTCTGCGTCGAATACTATATTGAATTTAGAATTAATAAATCAAACAACAGCTGCCAGCGGTAATGACTTTGCACTAGATAGTATTTCATTTAAACAAATATTATCTGCCACTTCTACTCAGAATGTTAATGTAAGTGCATCGGTGGTTGCATCGGTAACCGTAACACATTCACCAACAAATATCTATCAAAACTCACCAGTTGTATTTACAGCCAATCCAGTAAATGGAGGCACAACACCTAGCTATAAATGGTATGTTGGAGGTGTAGTTCAAGCTGGTGAAACAGCTCAAACTTTTAGCTATACGCCAACTACGTTGGGAGGTGTTACTATAACTTGCGAGATGACTAGTTCAATAAAGTGTGCCGCACCAAAACCGGCAATTGGATCTGACCCGATAGTTGTTGTGGCTCAACCTGCAAATTATTGGATGGGTTATATAGACACTGATTGGGGCAAAGAGGGTAATTGGACTGCAAATATTATTCCGGCAACTGGAGATAATGTAATTTATGCAACTGTTGCTAATTTTGGTGTTGCTGCCATAAAAGATTTACATTTGGATAAAAACAGAACAATTGGAAGTTTGATAAATGCTACAATTCGCCGCCTTGTTATTCCGGCTAACCTAACATTAATTTGTAATAATACGATTACTGTTACACCTCCTATTACAAATCCTATAACAAATAAACAAGATTTAATATATATTTATGCTAGCACTACCTTGCCCAATGGTTCGATAAAATATAATAATCCGACAAACAATCCAGCATTTGGAACAATAGAAATGTATTCGCCCGCCAGTTGGGATTTGTCACGCCCAATAAACGAAAAGTTCAATTGGCAATTCTTTGGTATTCCAGTTACAGCAGTACCTGCTTTACCAACTTTCTACGGTGCTCACGTACGCGAACTCTTCGAAAATGATAAAGATACAGCAACACATTGGCGTTCACTTAAAAACGAGTCAGTACTTCAGCCATTTATTGGCTATGAATTGTGTCAGCAAAATCCAAAATTTTATACATTCAAAGGGCAATTGGTAAATTCGAATTTTAGTTCTGGTCAGTTTATCAAAACAACCGGTGCATTGTATCCGGGTCAACATTTATTTGCAAACCCCTATGCAGCTGCAATGGATATCAGACAAATTGAATTTGGTGCCGGAGTTGAAGCAACAGCCTATTTATATTCAACAGGTACATTTGTTCAATGGAGAAGCTTAAAAAAGAGCATAAAGGGTTCTATACCCGGACAGTATTTTGCGGTGCCGAAGAATCAAGCAGGATCAGTAGAAGGAATTCCTCGTCAAGTGCCATCAATGGGTACATTAATGGTACGTGTACCTCCTATAGCACAATCAACCGAATTGTCTTATGTCAACTTTAATTACAACAATGTGGCAATGGGTAATTCTGAACGACAACGTGCTAAAGCAGCATCGGCAACTGATAATCAGACAACAACTACAATAGATATTGAAGGTGAAAATTCTGCCGACAGAATGTGGCTCATGAGTCATGAAAGTTATACTCGTGGTTTCGACAACGGCTTTGATGGTAAAAAACTAATTGGAAACGCCCTGAATCCGCAACTGTATGCTGTTGAAAACGATGGTAAATATCAATTAAATTCGGTTGACGACATTAACAATACAACTTTGGCATTTCAAGCGGGACAAGACACCGAATACAATATGACTTTTACCCACGATGAAAATGCGCAACTAAAGTATAAAAAAATGTATTTACACGATTTGGTTGAGAATAAAATTATTGATATTTCGATGAGTGGAACAATCTATAATTTTAACGCCGTATCAACTACAAATCCAGTTATCCGTTTCAAGATATTATCACAAAGTGTCAACGACGAAATTGGTAAAGTTTCGAACACAAAAGTGTATCATTATGACAATCAGCTGTATGTGCAAAACTTCAGTGAGTTTGACGGAAACGTGTATGTATATGATATTTCGGGACGAACTGTGGGTATTAAGTCCATATCGGGCTATCAGAATATTCAAATTGCGGCTCCAAAAAACAACACTTATATTGTAAAAATTGTTGTTGGCAACATTACCGAAACTGCAAAAATTTTCCTTCAATAAACAATTTTTTAATAAGCACACTTTAGGGTTGGAAACTCTGCAATATGTCATACTGTACATTTATAAAAGATGCTCCAGAAAGTGAGCGGCGCAATTTGCACAAAAACTACCATGATAATCACTATGGTTTTCCAATTCATAACGATAATGAATTGTTCGGGCGTTTGATTCTCGAAATTAATCAGGCGGGTTTGAGTTGGGAAACTATACTGAAAAAGGAAGCATCTTTTCGAAGTGCTTACAACAGTTTTGATATTGCCACTGTAGCTTCTTATACTGAATTTGACCGCCAACGCTTGCTCGCTGATGCGGGTATTATCCGTAACCGACTAAAAGTGGACGCGGCTATCGAAAATGCCAAGGTACTGCTTCGAATACAACAGGAATATGGTTCGTTCGAGAAATGGCTTGAGCACCATCATCCGCTCACTAAAACCGAATGGGTGAAACTTTTCAAAAAAAACTTCCGATTTACGGGTGGCGAAATTGTGAACGAATTTCTGATGAGTATTGGTTACTTGCCCGGTGCGCACGACGAAGATTGCCCCGTATTTCAAGAAATTCTGAAACAAACATGTTTTAAACAGGGTTGAAAGGTCAATTAACGACTATTTAAAACAACTCCGCACAAAGGAGGTGGATATTTAATCTATTTTAAATCCTCACAACTTTATCCACAACTGGCTCAAAATCTTTTAAGTGTGTGGCCATTAGTATCGTGATTTCAGGAAAATGAAGTTTGATATTTTTAAAAGTGGCAATTGCATTTTCGGAGCTAATACCAGCTGTTGGTTCGTCGACCACCAATAGCTGCGGTTTTTTAAGTAAGGCCTGCGCCAACAATAGTTTTTTGCGTTGTCCACCACTCAGCGTTTCGCCATTTTCACCCAACCAAGAATCCAAACCTTTTGGAAGTAACAAATACCAACTTTTTAAATCAACTATTTCGAGTGCATGCACAATCTCTTTGTCGGTCACACCTTCAAAGTTTTCACGCAGAGTTCCAGTAAGCAAATAAGCCTTTTGCGTAACGTAAATGCATTCGGGAATGGGTAAATGCGTAATTTCAGTTTCGTTGTTCCAATATAAAATGCCACTTCGGCGATATTCCGGGTAAAACAAACTATTGAGTAAGGTTGATTTTCCCTTGCCGGTTTCGCCATATAAAGCCACCCAATCGCCTTTTAAAATCTCCAAACTTAGCTCTTCGGTTTGTACCTTTGTTTCAGGTATTTTGGCACTGAATTTTGTGAGTTTGAGTCCTTCGAATGTGGCATGTATTTCCGGAATTATTTCAGCTTGCTGGCCTTCATTAATAATTGAAGCAATGTCATTTATCTGCTCTTCGACTGAACTCTTTTCGGATTTTCCTGAAAAAAGCATCTCGGCTAATTCGGCTTGAGCCATAATTCCAAAAAACACACCTATTGCAAGTGAAGCGCTAATGTTGTTATTGCTAGAACTCCAAAGTAAAAACACAGCAACAAAGCTAAAGCCCAATCCCACAATCAATTGTAATGCAAAAGAATTTGTTTGTAGCTTTTTTTCGAGCCCTTCGAGTTCGAGCATTCGAAGTTCATGTTCGCAAATAGCTTTTTCTTCCAAATTATATTTCGAAATTTCGATGCGTCCTCTGAAACTTTGCATTGTTGACTGATTATTTGCTTCGCGCTTCACTTTAATAGTTTGATACAAGATGCGGTTTCTTCTCAAAAAATATTGAGGAATTATGAATAATAAAACGGCCGACGACACTAAAAATTCGATGGCTATTGGTTGCGAAAAAAACGCAAGAAAAATGGCGTAAATTAGCAGCGAAATGAGTAAAGCTGTAAATGGCAGCAGCCACAGAAGAATGTGATTCAGAATAAGATCGATGCCATGCGTGCTGTTTTCGAGTATGGTTGAATTGTTGTTGGCTTGCTTTCTGAAATACGGCAGTTTGGCCACCGATCGGAAAATGGCAAGTTGCAAGCGCCGTTGTGCCTCGAGTGTTGTTTTGTGGTTCTCTAAGCGTTCCGAATAGCGTGTTGCGGTACGTAGCAAAGTCATAAATCGAATTATAGACGATGGAATAAGGTAAGCAAAGAGTGTATTGGCAGTGGCAAATGCTACACTCGAAGCCGCCAAAAACCAACCTGAAATTGCAGGTAGGCTCACAAATGCTACAGTCCAGAATAGCAATAACGAACCTCCAAGCAACCATTTGCCCGACAGCGGATAAAAAATATGTTTTTTTAAAAAGTTGTTCATGCTTTCGTGGTGCTAGTTTGATAATGCATTTGTTCGCCCCAGTTTAGTTGCACAATAATAGAAGCAATTGCATCAAATTTATCTTCGTGTGTAGCCACAATTACAAGCTTATTTGCTGCAAGTTTCTTTACTTCTGCTAGTATTATTTCAACAATTTCGGCATCTAAATTTGCTGTAGGTTCATCCAAAATTGCAATTGGTTTAGGATAAAGCAACATGCGAGCTAATGTAACCAATTGCTTTTCGCCACCCGAAAGTTGTTTCCCGTTGTGGCTCAAGAGCGTTTGCCAACCATCAGGTTTTTTCGACAAAATCTTTTTTAAAAAATCCGGATAATCATTATCTTGTTCTTTCCCTAAAAAAACATTGTAATGCAAAGTTTCATCAAAAATAAACGGAAACTGATTCATGTACGACGAATTAAGTCGGAGCCACTCCTGTGTCCAGTCCTTCTCTTTTCCATTAATCGAAATCATTTCGGCTTCAGCGGTCAAATTGCCGGAACAGATTTTTGATAAGGTTGATTTACCTGAACCCGAAATACCTTTAATTAAAACTATCCCCTTGACAGGCAAACTTAATTCAATGTTATTCAACACTTTGACCATTGAACCCGGATAGCTAAAACTCAATTGCTTTATCTCAAACGAGTTAATTTGTTCATCTTTGTCAACAGAAACAGTATCAATTGATTCTTTCAATATGGGCATTAATAAATTGGCTGCAGCCACAGCCTTGTTTCTATCGTGGTAAGCGCTTACAAACTTTCGTAAGTAAAAGAAAAAATAAGGCGTTAGCATTAACAAGAAAAGTGCTATCTGAAAGTCATAACCTTTACCGTAAAAAGGTCCAGGCATAATACCAAGTAGGCTCATGCCCAAATAGATTGAAACCGCAGCTATGGCAATTGTAATAAATAACTCCAACACTGCCGATGACAGAATAGCTATACGCATTACATTGGTAGTTGCGGTATTCAGTGCTGTGCTTTTTTCGGACAAAAAACGGTATTGCGGTTTAAAATTATCTAAATTTACAATTTCGGCTATGGTATGTAGTCGGTTATAAAAAACGGCTGAATAATTCATAAAGAGCTTAATATGTTTATTATGAATGGCTTCGGCTCCAATTCCTATCACAATCATTTGCATAGGAATAACCAAAAAAATGACCAAAAGTGTGATACCCACCCATTTCTCGAACCAGAAAATTACTATCAATAACAATATGCCTACTATGACGGAGGCCACAGCATAGGGAACGAAAAACGAGAAAAATGGTTTTAAATCATCGCACGAACGGGTAACTAATAATGTGCTTTCGACAGAATTGGACTGATTATAATGGAGCAAACGGGGATAAAGTTTCTTTTTCATGTTCGAAACTATTATTTTCCCCGCATTGTAATTTAATAACGATACAAAGTAGGCAAAAACATACCTTCCGGCAAGAAACGCTAATGCAAAAAATAGTTTTGTTGTGAGAATTGTGTCTTGAGTAAGCCACAGTGCAGCAAAATCGGATAAATACCAACTAAAGGCCACAAAACACAAGGCACTTAATACTGTCATTGCGGAAGCAAAAAAATAATGACTTTTTGCTTCTGTAATCGACCTCATCAACCATCTCGATGCACTTTCTTTATTTATTTCCATTAATTCTATTTTGTTGTCTTTATGCCTCTCAATAACCCTTTGAAGGAGTATTTTGTTCGAAAAAATCCAAAAAAAAACATTTAACGGTAGTTCTTACAAATTCCTACTTATAGCCTATTTACTTGTAAAAATCAATGAATAAATAGATTAAATTCTTTTTTTGCCTAACATACAATAAAATATCGCTTAAGATGTCAGTTTTTTCCTAAAAAAATTGTTATTTTGCATTTAATTATAGATATTCTTATACCTCATATTGGGGCAAGAGAGCAAATAATATTTTCTATAAATGAAAAAACCAAATAAACGAAAAATTATCAACGATCCTGTTTTTGGATTTATAAATATCCCTAGCGAATTTTTATACGATTTAATACAGCATCCCTTTTTTCAACGACTTCACAGAATCAAGCAGTTAGGGCTTTCGTCGTTTGTGTATCCTGGTGCGCAGCATACCCGCATGCAACATTCCTTAGGCGCCATGCATCTTATGGGCGAAGCCATTACACAACTTCAGCAGCAAGGCCACTCTATTTCGTCGGCCGAAGCCGAAGCTGTGCGGGCTTGCATTCTTTTGCATGATATTGGTCACGGTCCTTTTTCACATGCCTTGGAACATAGTTTGGTGCACGATATAAGTCACGAAGAAATTTCGCTAATATTAATGCAAAAGCTAAACGAAGTTTTTGAAGGCAAACTGGATTTAGCAATTGATATTTTTACCCGTCGGTATCCGAAAAAATATTTACATCAGCTTGTTTCTGGGCAATTAGATATGGATAGGTTGGATTATCTGAGTCGCGATAGCTTTTTTTCGGGTGTTAGCGAAGGAATAATTGGTGCAGCTCGTATTATTAAGATGCTCAATTTACACAACGACGAATTGGTGGTGGATATTAAAGGCATTTATTCCATTGAAAAGTTTTTGGTTGCACGTCGTTTGATGTACTGGCAGGTGTATTTGCACAAAACTTCGGTTGCTGCCGAACGCATGTTGGTCAATATACTCAAACGAGCCAAAGAATTAGCACAAAATGGGGACGATTTATTTGCATCGCCGGCTTTGCATTATTTTTTATACAATACTATTGATAAAAATTCGTTTTTAAATTCCGATGATGCGTTGCAAAATTTTGTAATGCTCGACGATTCGGATTTGGTTTGTGCCATAAAAGTGTGGGGAAGTCATTCTGATACAGTGCTTTCCACGCTTTGTAGAGATTTTACCAATCGCCGGCTGTTTAAAGTTGAGATTAATCCAACATCGGTCGATAAAGCTGTTTATGCTGAGGATTTAAAGCAATATGCTGCTCATTTTGGAATAAACTTAGCTGAAGCCAGTTACTTTTTAGGTGACGAAATAGTTACAACAGATACCTATTCGCCCGAAGATGACAGTATTCAGATTTTATTAAAAAACGGAACGGTGAAAGATATTGCTGATGTGTCGGATATGCTTAATATACAAGTGCTTACTAAAAAAGTAGAAAAGCATTTTTATTGTTATTATAAAATATAGAAATGTGACTTTTTCGAAAGATATTCGCATATTTGGCTTTATAATCCTTTCCATTTAAAGCAATTTAAGCTGAAAATTGGATTTTGTTTTGTACCTTTGCACCCAAAATTTTTTTTATGGAGTTTACTGCTCATCAAATTGCTGATTTCCTGAAAGGTACTGTCGAAGGTGACGGAACAGTTAAGGTAGGAAATTTTTCGAAAATTGAAGAAGGAGTGCCCGGAACCTTGAGTTTTTTGGCAAATCCGAAATACAGTCAGTATATTTATGACAGTAATGCAAGTGTAATACTTGTTAATAACGACTTTAAAGCCGAACGCGAAGTAAAAGCTACGCTTATACGGGTCGAAAATGCCTACGAATCGTTGGCTTTTCTAATGTCGGTTGTGGAGCAATCGAAGCCTAAAAGAACAGGAATCTCAGCAAAAGCCGAAATTTCCGCAACGGCTGTAATTGGCGAAAACGCCTATATTGCACCCTTTGTTTATATTGCCGATGATGTAAAAATTGGCGATAATGTACGCATTTATGCGCATTGTTCCATCGAAGAAGGTACACAAATTGGCGATAATGTTACTCTTTATTCCAATGTGAATTTATATAAATATAGTATTTTAGGTAATAATTGTATTATACATTCGGGTGTGAGTATTGGTGCCGACGGTTTTGGTTTTGCGCCAGCAGTTGATGGAGTTTATAAAAAAATTCCTCAAATGGGTAATGTGGTTATTGAGGATGATGTGGAAATTGGTGCGAATACAACAATCGATAGAGCTACATTAGGCAGCACAATAATTCGGAAAGGAGCAAAACTCGATAATTTAATACAGATTGCACACAATGTAGAAGTAGGCGAGAATACGGTAATTGCTTCGCAAACAGGTATTTCCGGCTCAACAAAGATTGGTAAAAACTGTATTGTTGCTGGTCAAGTTGGCATTGCAGGACATTTACATATTGCCGACAACACCATACTTGGTGCTCAATCGGGTATTTCCAACTCTATAAAAGAGCCAGGACAAATGATTATGGGCTATCCGGCTATACAAATGAAAACATTCCAACGCGCTGCAATAGTTCATAAAAATTTACCTGAATTGCAACGTATTGTATACGATTTGCAACGTAAAGTAGAGGAATTGCAAAAGAATCGTTAATTGGTTGATTACTAAAACGAAACGCGAAACACGAAACACAAAATAACAGACTGAATTTTTGCATGTCAAATCAAAAAACAATAAATCAAGCATTTACCCTGAGCGGAAAGGGTTTGCACACGGGTTTGGATATCGTACTTACGTTTAATCCTGCACCCGAAAATCACGGTATTAAAATTAAACGTGTCGATTTAGAGGAACAACCAGCAATGGATGCCTTGGCCGAAAATGTAACACACACCGTTCGTGGAACAGTTTTGCAAAAAGGGGAAGTTCAGGTTAGTACAGTTGAACATGCATTGGCTACTTTGTATGCTTATGGTGTTGACAATTGTTTGTTGGAGGTAAATGCACCCGAATTCCCCATACTCGATGGCAGTGCGAAATATTATGTGGCTAAAATTGAGGAGGTTGGAGTTGTAGAACAAGATGCTGAAAAAGATTATTATATTGTAACAAAAAAAATAGAATACACTTTACCCGAATCGGGAGCAAGAATCACAATTTTGCCCGATAACGATTTTAGTGTAGATGTACATATTGGTTTTAAATCGCAAGTACTTGGTAATCAGTTCGCTTCACTCGACCAGTTGAGCGATTTCAAAGCTGAGATTTCGAATGCGCGAACCTTTGTTTTTGTGCGCGAAATTGAACCACTTTTGAGTATGAATCTCATTAAAGGTGGCGATTTGAAAAATGCAATTGTGATTTACGACGAAGTTATTTCGCAGGAAAAAATGGATGAACTTTGCGTAAAATTGCATCAGGAAACGATTGATGCTTCGAAACCAGCTTATTTGAGTGGCGATTTAAATTATGCTAACGAACCAGCACGTCATAAATTGCTCGATGTAATTGGGGATTTGTCTCTTATAGGTAAACCGCTCAAGGGTAAAGTGATAGCACGTTATCCGGGTCATAAAATTAATACCGATGTAGCTAAGCTTATTCGAAAAGAAATTAAGAAACAAGAAGTTCAGTGTCCGGTTTACGACGATACAGTTGCTCCAATTCTTGATATTAATGCCGTAAAAAAACTATTGCCTCACCGTTGGCCTTTTTTGTTGGTGGACAAAGTGATTGATATTAAAAAAAATATTGTAGTTGGTGTAAAAAACGTAACCGGAAACGAAACATTTTTTATGGGTCATTTCCCAGATGAGCCTGTAATGCCAGGTGTTTTACTTGTAGAAGCAATGGCACAAACCGGTGGAATTTTGGTTTTACATGGATTGGAAGATGCGGAGCGTTATTCAACTTATTTTTTGAAAATTGATAATGTGAAGTTTCGCCAAAAAGTAGTTCCGGGTGATACAATAATTTTCCGTCTCGAAATGCCCGAACCCATGCGTCGCGGCTGTGCCATAATGAAAGGCTTTGCTTTTGTAGGCGGTAAAATTGTAGCCGAAGCCGAATTTATGGCTCAAATAGTAAAGAATAAATAAAACTCGAAAAAATATTTTAATTTAAAACACGAACGAAATGAAGCAACCCTTAGCTTACATACATCCCGATGCCAAAATTGCAGCAACTGTTGTTATCGATCCATTTGTAACCATCGACAAAAATGTTGAAATTGGTGATGGAACTTGGATTGGCTCAAACGTTACCATTATGGAAGGTGTGCGTATTGGCAAAAATTGTCGAATTTTTCCGGGCTCTGTTGTAGGTGCAATTCCACAGGATTTAAAATATAAAGGCGAAGACACGCTTGCTATTATTGGTGATAACACTACCTTGCGCGAGTATGTAACCGTAAATCGCGGAACGGCGGCCAAAGGCAAAACGGTAATTGGAAACAATTGCTTGATAATGGCGTATGTGCATGTGGCACACGATTGTATTTTGGGTAACAATATTATTATTTCGAACGCTACACAATTGGCTGGCGAAGTAGTTATTGACGATTTTGCCATCCTCAGCGGCGGTATTTTAGTACATCAGTTTACACATATTGGCTCGCATGTAATGGTTCAGGGCGGCTCAAGAATAAACAAAGACGTTCCACCATTTATTACAGCTGGCCGCGAACCGCTTTCGTATGCAGGAATCAACTCAATAGGCTTGCGTCGCAGAGGTTATACCAACGAGCAAATACGTGACATACAGGATGTTTATCGCTATGTTTATCTCAAAGGAATGAATACTTCGCACGCTATCGAACGTATTATGGCCGAATTGCCAGCTACAAATGAACGTGACGAAATACTCTTATTTATAAAAAATTCTCCTCGTGGTATTGTAAAAGGTTATTTTGATTAATGATTAATAATCAATGATTTGTGGTGAATGATTAATGGTGAATGATAATTATAGAATCTAAAACCGAAACGCGAAACTCGA
This sequence comes from uncultured Paludibacter sp., assembly GCA_964511115.1. GTDB lineage: Bacteria > Bacteroidota > Bacteroidia > Bacteroidales > Paludibacteraceae > Paludibacter. Next base: position 17,349 of record CAZEEN010000037.1, read on the forward strand.
AACACGAAACACGAAACAATAAATACAATGGAAGCTAACACGGATGATTTACCAAAAAAGAGCCTGAATTTTATAGAGGCTTTTGTTGAACAGGATTTAAAAGATGGTAAAAACGATGGACGAATTCAAACGCGTTTTCCACCAGAGCCCAATGGCTATTTACACATTGGTCATGCCAAAGCTATTTGTCTCGATTTTGGTGTTGCACGTAATTACAACGGCACATGCAACCTTCGTTTCGACGATACCAATCCTGTAAAAGAAGATGTGGAATATGTTGATTCCATTCAGGAAGATATTCAATGGTTAGGATATAAATGGGAAAATGTGTATTACGCTTCCGATTATTTCCAACAACTATGGGATTTGGCTGTTGACCTTATAAAACAAGGAAAAGCCTATATTGATGAGCAAAGTGCCGAGGATATTGCCAAACAAAAAGGCTCGCCAACTGTACCAGGAACTGAAAGTCCGTATCGCAACCGCCCGATTTCGGAAAATTTAGAGTTATTCCTTAAAATGAACACAGGCGAAGTTGCCGAAGGTGCTATGGTGCTTCGTGCCAAAATTGATATGGCTTCGCCCAATATGCATTTCCGCGATCCGTTGATGTATCGCGTTATTACTTCACATCCCCATCACCGCACCGGATATACTTGGAAGGCTTATCCGATGTACGATTATGCACACGGACAATCCGATTATTTCGAAGGTGTAACTCACTCATTATGTACGCTTGAGTTCGAAGTACATCGTCCGCTTTACGATTGGTTTATCGACCAATTTCAAAACAGCAATTATCGTCCACGACAGATTGAATTTAACCGTTTGAATCTGACTTATACCGTAATGAGTAAGCGTAAAATGCTTCAGTTAGTACAGGAAGGTTTAGTGAGCGGTTGGGACGACCCGCGTATGCCTACAATTTGCGGACTTCGTCGCCGTGGTTATTCGCCCGAGGCCATTCATAATTTTATAGATAAAATTGGATATACAAAATTCGAAGCTCAAAACGATATCGGATTGCTTGAACATGCTGTGCGTGAAAGTCTGAATAAATCGGCCAAACGTGTAAATGCTGTTTTAAACCCTGTAAAGCTTATTGTCACCAACTATCCTACCGACAAGGTGGAAATGATGGAAACCATCAACAATCCAGAAGATGAATCAGCTGGTGTGCGTACCATTCCATTTTCGCGCGAATTATATATTGAGCGAGAGGACTTTATGGAAGATGCTCCGAAAAAATTCTTCCGTATGACTCCAGGACAGGAAGTGCGATTGAAAAGTGCATATATTGTAAAATGTACTGGTTGCAAAAAAGATGCCGAAGATAATATTGAAGAGATTTACTGCGAATACGATGAACTTACTAAAAGCGGAATGCCCGAATCGGGACGTAAAGTAAAGGGTACACTTCATTGGGTATCGGCTCAACATGCTTTGCAGGCCGAAGTTCGTTTGTACGACCGACTTTTCAGTATCGAAAATCCATCGGCTGACCCGCGCGATTTCCGTGAATTATTGAATGCAGATTCGTTGAAAGTGCTTGCAAATTGCTATGTAGAGCCTTCGTTGAAGGATGCAAAAGCACTCGACCAGTTCCAATTTCAGCGCTTGGGTTATTTTAATGTTGACCCGGAAACTACGCTCGATAAGCTTGTTTTCAACCGAACAGTTTCGTTAAAAGATAGCTGGGCAAAAGAACAACAACGATAAATATATTTTAAAATGGCACGGAATTTTTTCTGTGCCATTTTAATTTTAGTAACAATAATACAAGTAGTGTGCAATTAAATATGTATAAATATACAGCCGGTAGAATCGAAAATTTATAAGTATAAAAAAATACTGTTTTTTAATTATAAATACTCATTTTCTTAAGGTTATCCCTAAAATTTTCCGTACTTTTGCACTTTAATTTTTGAAACAATAAAACGACAAAAATCAACTTAATTTTATTGTATGAAACGAATCTTGCTTTTGCATATTAAGTGACATACAATTTTAATTCAACTAATATTTTTTAAAGCATGAAGAAGCATAATTTTAGCGCAGGTCCATCAATTCTTCCTCGCGAAGTAATTGAGAAAACAGCTCAGGCGGTGTTAGATTTCAACGGTTCTGGACTTTCGATACTCGAAATAAGCCACCGTTCGAAAGATTTTGAAGCTGTTATTGAGGAAGCCCGTCAATTGTTCATTGAACTATTAAATATACCCGAAGGTTATTCGGTGCTGTTCTTGGGTAGTGGTGCAAGTATGCAATTCTGTATGATTCCATTTAATTTAATGGAAAAAAAAGCAGCTTATCTCAATACGGGAGTTTGGGCTAGCAAAGCGCAAAAAGAAGCCAAAGGTTTTGGTGAAGTTGTAGAAGTAGCTTCGTCGAAAGCGGCTAATTATACTTTTATTCCAAAGGATTATGTAATTCCATCTGATGCCGATTATTTCCACATTACTACTAATAATACTATTTACGGTACCGAATTACACACCGATATTGATTCGCCTGTGACTTTGGTTGCCGATATGTCGTCTGATATTTTCTCTCGTCCAATGGATGTTTCGAAATATGGCATTATCTACGGTGGTGCTCAAAAAAATCTGGCTCCTGCTGGTTTGGCTTTTGTGATTGTTAAAAATGATATTTTAGGTAAGGTGTCGCGTTATATTCCTACCATGTTGAACTACCAAACACACATTGCCGAAGGTTCTATGTTTAACACACCTCCTGTATTGCCTATTTACAGCGCGTTGGAAACATTGCGTTGGGTAAAAGCGAATGGTGGCTTGGTGGAAATGCAAAAGCGTAACATAGCAAAAGCTGAGCTTCTTTACAATGCTATCGATAACAGCAAAATATTTGTTGGTACAGCTGCCAAAGAAGACCGCTCGTTGATGAACGTTTGTTTTGTGATGAAACCCGAATACAAAGAGTTGGAAGGTGAATTCTTGAAATTCGCAACTGCTGCCGGAATGGACGGAATTAAAGGTCACCGCTCAGTAGGTGGTTACCGCGCGTCTATCTACAATGCTATGCCTATCGAAAGTGTACAGGCCTTGGTTGATTGCATGAATGAATTTGAAAAACAACATTAATTTATGAAAGTACTTATTGCAACAGATAAACCCT
>CAZEEN010000038.1:0-237 GCA_964511115.1 uncultured Paludibacter sp.
AATGCGATAGAGTGGAAGATTATAAAGTGGCGTGGAGGTGGTTTGAGGGGGTATTTGGGGAGAAATAGACATCAATATATTTGTTTGAAATGTTGGTGAAGAAAAAAACGATATTACGGTGCTTCCGTCAAGTCGGAATGTACCATCTGCACCTTTGTGACTTTGTGATTATGGTTTTCTACAAATATTTCGGTGCTCTGCACCTTTGGGAATATACGGTTTTGAGGGGCAGAGCCC
>CAZEEN010000038.1:247-20478 GCA_964511115.1 uncultured Paludibacter sp.
ATATCGCTACTCTGTAGCTACAAAACGTTGCTCCGCACCTAAAAAACAAATTTATAATTAAAAAAACAATTACATGGGAGATACATATTTGCAAATGCACGTTCATTTAGTTTTTGCCACGAAAAAAAGAGATGCAATGATAAAAAAAGAGTGGAAAAATGATTTAGAAAAATACATTACCGGTATTGTTCAAAACAACAAACATAAAATGCTGGCTATAAAGTCAGTTTCCGATCATATCCATATTTTTATTGGTTATAATGTCAATTATCTTATTCCAAAGTTAGTCGAAGAAATTAAGACATCTAGCAACCAATGGATAAAAGACAATAAACTTTCGAAGTTCAAATTTCAGTGGCAAGAAGGGTACGGTGGCTTTTCGCATTCACATTCTCAGGTTGAAGTTGTTTGCAATTATATTATGAATCAGGAAGAACATCATAAGAAAAAAACATTCAAAGAAGAATATTTGAAGATGCTGAAAGACAATGGCATAGAATATAAGGAAGAATATGTTTTTGAGTTTTTTGAATGATTGAGAATGATATATTTCGGTGCTCTGCACCTTTGGAATTGGTGTGGTAACGGTTTTCTACAAATATTTCGGTGCGCTGCACCTTTGGAAATATACGGTTTTGAGGGGCAGAGCCTCGATGATATTTGTAGCAAACGATGAATCACACGATGTTTTGAGGTGCAGAGCACCGATGATATTTGTAGAAATAGTGCCCGCCCGCGAACCAAAGGGGCAGAGCCCCGTAACATTTGTAGCAAAACGATGAAATAATATAGAATAGTAGTTATGGAAAATAAAAGCGAAATAATACTGTATCAAACAACTGATGGTGAAACCAAAATTGATGTACGGTTGGAAGATGAAACTGTATGGTTGAATCAAAATCAGTTAGAAACTTTGTTTCAGACCGACCGAACGTCAATAGTAAAGCATATTAAAAATATATACGAATCAGGTGAACTATCCGAAGAGGCAACTTGTGCAAAAATTGCACAAGTTCAGCAAGAAGGAAACAGGAAGGTTACTCGTAACATTAGTTATTATAATCTCGACCTGATTATTTCTGTCGGTTACCGTGTGCAAAGTCATGTGGCTACACATTTTCGAATATGGGCTACACAACGACTTCGTGAATATATAGTAAAAGGTTTTGCCTTGGACGATGAGCGCATAAAAGCAGCAGGACAGATTCTTTATTTTGATGAACTTTCGGAACGGATTCGTGATATTCGTAGCTCTGAACGAATTTTTTATCAAAAAGTAAAAGACATTTTCTGTCTGAGTATCGATTATGATGCGAAGGCAAATCAAGCTAAAACGTTTTTTGCAACCATTCAAAATAAATTACATTGGGCTATTCATCAACATACTGCTGCCGAGTTAATAGCAGAAAGAGCCATTGCCACCGATAAGAATATGGGATTAACTGCATGGGCAGGCGAAAAAATCAGGAAAACGGATGTGGGAATTGCTAAAAACTATTTGAAGCAAGATGAACTAAGTCAATTAAATTTATTGGTAGAGCAATTTTTGGCTTTTGCCGAGAACCAAGCCCGTCAGAAGAAAGTAATGTACATGAGCGATTGGATAAAGAAGCTCAATGACATCCTGACTATCAACGACAATGAGATTTTAGAACATGCAGGCAAAATATCGCACGAAATAGCCTTGCAATTAGCCGAAATGGAATATGAAAAATACAGTGCAGCGCGTATAATGGCTGATGATTTAAAAGCCTTGGAAGAATTAAATAACGAACTAACACAATTAAAATCAAAAAACCAAGAGTGAAAAAAGAATCTGTTGAATCAATACATCGACCATCTCGATAAATGCGATAGAGTGGAAGATTATAAAGTGGCGTGGAGATGGTTTGAGAGGGTGTTTGGGGGGAAGAACTGAAGTTCAAATAAGGGCACATAGCGACGGTATAAATTGTTAGAGGCAAGAATAAAAAAACAGAACATTGTACAAAATCTACAAATGAAAAATCGCACAGAAATATATCAAAAATTAAACGAACTAACGTCATATAATGACTTTATTGAGGTGCTATTAATTTTATGTGATAAAAATTTGAATTGCTATGAAAATGAATTAGCGACTAGAGACCTTAAAAGCAGACTTAATGAAAATGAAATAATTTTTCTATTTGGCTTATGGGCAAAAAATAAGAATAAAAGAAATGGAATATATACAGATAAATTGGAATTATCCGAGATTATTCACAAGCTAATGGATGACCTGCATTTGACTTTTCTAAGTGATTTCAAATCAATTGACTTACTATCAATTAACTCGCTTTCAACATATCATCAACAAATACGGAAAAATCCAGCAGCAATTAAAGAAACTATTTTTTATTCAGGCTCAGGTGCTTATGATTATCAACTAATTAACTTCGTTGTACCTAAATACGAATTAGATAACGATTGGATATTGAAAAATATGAAGTTCTCTACAAAAGACCTTCAAAGACTATACACTTACATTAAATCTGTGCTGAATTATAAAATAAACTTCAAAAGAGATAAACTCAATACGATTGAGCTGTATAGCCTAAGCAGAGACAATTATGTATTCAAAAAGAATCCAGTATTCATTACTATTTTAGACACTTTGTCATTTGAAATAGAGGAGATGTTAAATGAAAATTTTAATGACATTGGAGATTTAAATCATTTTAGATTTCGACCTGTTATAAGATCGGGTTCAAAATATATAATCCCATTTCCATACTTGTTATCAGAATCAATTTACGATGGACCATTTTATTGGATGCTTGATGACAAGAAATATAAAAGTACAGCTTTAAAAAACCGAGGTGATTGTGCGGAAAAAATTGTCAAATCAATTTTAGAAAGAAAGATAAAAAAAGAAAATATTTTTCTTGAAGTCAATGTAAATGTGGTTAAAACGGAAACAGTTACAGATTTAGATGTTTGTATTGTTTGTGAAAATAAGATGCTTATATTTCAAGTTAAATCGAAAAGGCTAACACAACTTTCAAAAAACGGTGATATTGAAAGTTTCCATAATGATTTTAAGTTAGCTGTCATTGACGCGAATAAACAAGCTACCACTCCAATTCCATTAATCATTTCCAATTCTTGTAAATTAAAATCAAAAATAAGTGGAGTCGAAATTGATTGTTCTAAAATAACAGAAATCTATAGTGCATGTATTGTTTTAGACAGTTATCCCGCAATTACGACTCATACCAGAATGTTTTTTTACGATGGGTTAGAGGAAATGCCAGTTGCAATTAACATTTTTGACCTAGAGGTTATTTTAGATTATGTAACAGGTTTTGATATGCTCTTTGATTATATAAAAAAAAGAGCGCAGTTTTCAAAATATTATATTGCAGAAACTGAATTATCATTCTTTGCAAAATATATGAAGAGTGATTTGAAAAGAATGGATGATTCTGACTTAATTTATTTAGACAATGATTTTGCACAGAATTACGATTCAGATTATTATTTACCGTTGATGAAAAGCTATGAAAAAGAGTTTCCTTCATTTATTTCTAGTATTGGTAGAAATGACTATTGCTTTTGTGGAAGTGGTAATAAATTAAAGAAATGTTGCATTGATAATATCAGCTGAATACTAATTTAAAGAATTAATGACAACTAAAAAAACGTCTATGCCATTGGCTGGCTGACGTGCATTTCGGCAGTTTATCATTCACAAAATAAAAGATGCATAAGTAATTGCCGTCAGGTGAAAGTAAAAAAAAATATTATGCCAAGATTACTAAAAAATGATAGTATTAGATTGATTGAAGCAAGTATCGAAGCACTCGGACTTGCTCAAATAGGTATTTGTAGTTTTCGGAGAGATGAATTAAAAATCGAGCGTGTTAGATATGCAGCTGAAATTGGTTTGATAGGTGCTTCAATAGAATTGGCAATGAATTCAGTTTTAATACAAGCTTATGGAACAAAGTCCATTTTTAGAGAAGAAAGATATAAAACAGCATCCGAAATATTGCATGATTTTAGAGGACTTCTTAATCAATCGTCTGGAATAACGCTTTTTCTCACAAATGGAATTGTTGAATACGAAAAACATATTAATAAACTAATTGAATTAACTAACAGATTTCAATTTATAATAACTAGTCGTGCTCATGGTTTGCATAATGGTTTAGGATTATCGTATGAAATAACTGCATCTTTTTTCCAAGAAGTTTCCAGATTCTTAAATTTAATCGCTCTATCAAACAATTACAAACCTTATCTTCCCAAAATACCAGAACTTATAGGAATAAGTATTGATAGAGATATTTTAATTGATGATTTGTACAATAAAGTCAATAATTCAAAAGACCTTGAAGAGCAGAAGACTATAATTTCATCTTTATTTCTTATTTTACCCGAAGTACCAAAAAATTTGCCTGAATGGTTGAAGCATTTTAATAGTTTTAATATTGCTCCAAAACGAAATGACATCGTATATTTAGTTAACGCCTTAGAGCAGGCAAATCCTGTTTGTTTGAAGAAAGTTAAGTCCGGTTCTCAGACAATTGACGTTAGGATTGATATAAATAATCCGAATGCAATACCAATATCACCTCAATTTTTAAAAAAGGAATTCATCCAATTTAAGGATCAATTTTATGCAGACATTTCGACAGCAAATGGGCGATTAAAATCAAATCAACTTGATTTACCCCCACAATTATCAGTTTACAATGCCTTTTCAATTGACTTCTATGAACTAGGCATTCTGAATGATGGAACATTATTTACAGCTCATGACTCTTGGCCATTTATTGTAAGGGCATTGAGTGTTCCTAAAAATAACATTAATGCTCCCTTTTGGTTTATGATTAGATATACAGAAGATAAAGGTCAATTGAAAGCATTACTGAGATTGGCTATAAAAATTGGAAATACATCACTAAAGTCAAACATTGATATTGCAATTAATGGAATTGAGAAGATTGAGAAAAACGAAGCAATAAACATTAATGACACCTATTATGCACAAATAATCGATGATAGAAATAAATTCATATTATATCTTGAGAAGTTTGAGAAAACTTATAAAGCAAAAAAATATAATGAGTTGCCTGCAGAGTATAATGATTTAATACAAGACATGTTTGAAGAGAAAATACATGTCGGTGAAATACTCGCCTTGATTATTGATGATGTAAATTTGTCTCTTGAACAAAGAAGATATTGGGTTGCACAACTAACTCAAGTAATGCCCGAAAAAGAAGACTTGACTACATTAAATGAAATAATGAATAGAAATGATTATTCAATGTATCACACAAACATAAGAAAAACTATCAGAGTTATGGACTTCTTTTTATATGGACCAAAGATAACACCTTACAGCTAATGAGCATAGATACGTTGAGATAAATTACCCAGGAACAAAAAAAGAATTCGCATTAAAAATTGAAATGTTTTTGTCGCAAAAATAGTATATATTTGGGACAAAAACCAACTAGATAATGAATATAACATTTTGATTATCTGTTTATTGTAAAATTATAAGTCGCGAGGGGGTATTGGGGGAATATTAAAATAGTCAACAGTCAACTATCAACTTTTTTACGATTTGCTTGTATGAAAAATCAAAATACACTATTTTTGTTAGATAAATCTAACATTAAAGGCAAAAAATATAAATAATGATGGATAATACTAACATTAATTGGAATGCCATGAGCGATCAGGCAATAATGAAAAGTATCGGTTTATATATCCGATATCAGCGTTTGCAGCAAAATAAGTCGCAGCAAAAATTAGCTACCGATGCTGGTATCAACCGTGCTACATTGAGTTTAGTAGAAAATGGCGAAAGCAGCAATTTAGCAACGATAATACAACTGTTACGGGTTTTGGGACAACTGCAACTTTTACAGATATTTGAATACAAGCAACAAGCGAGCCCACTGCAATTGGCTAAACTGGCTAAAAATGAGCGTCAAAGAGCAAGCAGCAGCAACAAAACAACTCCCACCAAACCAACAACTGACTGGTAATGGCAACTACAGCAATAGTAAAAATATGGAATCAAGTGGCTGGAGCAGTTGCTTGGGACGAAACGCAGGACCTAGGCTCATTTGAGTTTGAAAATGAATAAAACTGGCGAATGGAAACTTTCGCCTGCGTATGATGTTTGCTAAAATTTTAAAATAATCTATCAACGAAATAAAGTTATGGAAAACAAACAATTATCCCTCTTCGATTTATACGAGCACCCCTTTATTTCAACTATTTTCAATTCATTGCCTGAGAGCGAATCGGATGAGATAGAATATAAATCGGCCGAAGGTGGTTTTCCGGATGAATTCTGGAAAACCTATTCTGCTTTTGCAAATTCAAAAGGCGGAATTATTGTTTTAGGAGTGAAAGAACGTAGGAATGAATTTATTTTTGAAGGTTTAGCTCCCAACAAAATTGGCACTTATAAAAAAGCATTTTGGGATAATGCCAATAATCCACAAAAAGTATCCATAAACTTATTGTCGGATAAGGATTTGATTGAAATTATATATGAAGGTAATCATTTTCTTGTATTCAGAATACCATCGGCTATTCGTGTACAACGCCCAGTTTTTATTACTACCAATCCATTCGGAAACACCTACAAACGCAATCACGAAGGTGATTATAAATGTACAAAGGAAGAAGTTAGTAGAATGATTGCCGATGCTGACTTAAATGTTCAAGCTGATAGTCGGATTTTGGAAGGCTATACCTTTGATGATTTTGACTCCAATAGTATTCGTCAATACCGTCAACTCTTTGCCTCTAATCGTCCAGGACATATTTGGCTATCGTTCGACGACAAAGAATTTCTTACTCAGTTAGGTGCTTTTCGTGTCGATCGTAAATCTAAGAATGAGGGAGTTACTTTGGCTGGAATGCTTATGTTTGGTAAAACGAACAGTATAATTGACCCTGAATGTTGCCCCAATTTTTTTCCTGATTATCGTGAAATGTTAAGCCTTAATCCTGAAATCCGTTGGACAGATAGAATATATCCTGATGGCAATTGGGAAGCAAACTTATTTCAGTTTTATCGTATAGTTTGGCCTAAATTGGCTTCGAGCTTGCCTAAACCTTTTCAGCTTAAGGATGGTGTGAGGCAGGACGAAACGCCCGCTCACATAGCTTTGCGTGAAGCATTTGTTAATGCACTTATTCATACCGATTATTCAGCCCCAAACAATATTGTTATTGAGCAACGAATTGATAACTATAGATTTTCGAACCCCGGTACTTTATTAGTTTCTGTTAAGCAATACTACCACGGCGGTACAAGTGAGTGTAGAAATACGACCTTACAGAAAATGTTTTTAATGATTGGTAGTGCTGAAAAAGCCGGAAGTGGTGTGAATAAAATTATTTATGGTTGGGAGTATGCACAATGGCGTCGCCCGTATTTAATTATCGAATCGCAACCAGACAGGTTAATACTTGATCTTCCAAAGTTTAACATTCTCCCCGAGGAAACATTACATTCGCTTCGTGAACTTTTTGGAGAAAAAGTGGATGCTTTAGGTAAAGATGAATTGAATATTTTAGCTATTTGCCATATTGAAGGTGAAGTAAATAACAACCGTCTGCAAGACTCAATTAATAAGCATAGAACAGATATTACCAAGATTCTTCAGGAGCTTTGCAAAGAAGGTTTCATGCTTTCCGAAAATAAAAGTAGATGGACAACTTATCATTTGAATATGGAATATGGAAATGATGTGAAATTGGATACAAAGGTTGGTAGCTCCAATCAAAAGGTTGACACCTCGAAACAAAAGATTGGTAGTTCTGAAACCTTGACACCTAACCTTGACACCTCAATGCAAAAGGTTGACACCTCCAAACAAAAGGTTGGTAGTTCCAGTCCAAAGGTTGGTAGCTCCAAGCAAAAGGTTGGTAGCTCCGAGCCAAAGGTTGGTAGCTCTGTTTCGAAGAGGTTATCCATTGATAAAATGTACGGATTAATTCTGAAATCTTGTCAAGAAGAATTCCTTTCACCAGAAGAAATTTCAATTGTAGTAAATAGGAAAATGGATTATCTAAAAAATAAGATAATACCAAAAATGGTATTAAAAGGTCAATTGGTGAGATTATATCCTGAAAATAGAACTCACCCAAACCAAAAATACAAAGCAAACTTAAATCAACAATAAATAATAATGCTATCATTAATACAAGCAGAGGAAATTAAAAGTGCGGTAGTAGAATACCTCAAAGCCACTTACAACTTCGACGATAAAAAGTTGGAGCAAGCTTTCGAGGATTTTCTGTACAACAAGCGTACTGGCATGTTCAAAGGGCCTTATATCCAAATCCGATTGCCTTTTGAACAGGTTGATAAAGAGGTAAATATGGACGATGTGTTGACTATTCAGCCAAGTTTTGCACCCTACTTGCATCAACACGAAGCATTCAAACGATTATCTACCCAAAACAATGATCCAAAACCGGTTATTCTGACCACAGGAACGGGTTCCGGTAAAACGGAAAGTTTCTTGTTCCCACTGCTCGATTATTGCTATCAAAACATGGGAAAACCCGGCATAAAAGCCATTATCCTTTATCCAATGAATGCACTTGCCACCGACCAGGCACGACGATTGGCGAAGGAAATTTATAATTTCAAAGACAAAAACGGTGAGTTTGTGTTGCGGGATAAAATACGTGCAGGATTATTTATTGGTGAGGGAAAAGCAAAAGGAAAAAATCGCCCTACCCGAATGGAGGAAGAACGGATTATTGAAGACCGTGATACCTTGATTCAATCGCCACCGGATATTTTGCTTACCAATTTCAAAATGTTGGATTTTTCGTTGATGCAGGCACGTTTCAATAACTTGTGGAAATACAATTATGTAGATACCAGCTTATTGAAATTCATTGTACTCGACGAACTTCATACCTACGATGGTGCAAAAGGCTCGGATGTTGCCAACCTGATACGTCGATTGAAACTAAAACTATCGCTTGATAACGACCAATTGGTTCCGGTGGGTACTTCGGCAACTATGGCTGGTGGTGATGAAGGAAAAAAAGAACTGGTCAAGTTTTTCTCCTTAATTTTTGGTATCGATGTGGATAAAAATGCCGTGATTGAAGAGAGCAGAAAGCATCCGGAATTATTTTTTGCCGAATTGTTGCAAATTCCTGTCTTTGATTTGGCTCAAATAAACCAATGCAACTTTAAGGAGACCGATGAATACGAATCGTATATCGAACGGCAATTACTTTTGTGGGGCTTTTCCAACGACCAAAGCGTACTAATTGAGCAACTAAAAAGTAACAGGTGGCTTTTTGAGCTGGTAATGCTCTCGAGCAAAGGCGTGGTGGAGTTGGAAGAAACCATAAAATTTTGGATCAACAAATGTTTTCCCGATGGTTCGGTGGACTATAGCATGGGCTTTAAGTTGGTGCAGTCGCTTACCGGCATTTTATCCTATTGCAAAGAACTTTCAGGAACACGCTATTTCCCATTCGTATATTTCCAAACAAGCTATTGGTTAAGGAGCTTACACCGCATTCTTAAAAAAATGCAACCCTCACCTTTATTTGTTTGGGAAACCGATTTGAATCCAAACGACAAACTAAAATCATTACCACCTTATTATTGTCGCGATTGTGGCGGTACAGGTTGGCTGGGCATTAAAAAGGAAAAAAACGAACATTTGGAAAATGATATGGCGCGCACCCGCCAACTGTTTATTGCCGATAGTCAAAACAAAAACCTGTACTTCATATCATGTATGGAGGATAAGGAATTCAGGGATGTTTTTGCCGATGATTATTCCTATACAGGCGAACCAATTGATGGTTATTTAGACCCTGAAACATTAGAGATAACCGACAAAAAACAAACGGATAATTCGTTTCGTATTTTCGGAGTGCGTAATCAGAATAATGATAAGATAGATAAAATCTGTCCACATTGCAATTCCCGTAATACCTTGGCGCTCATTGGTACAGGCTTACCAACCTTGGAATCGATTGTAGCAGCACAATTGATGGCAACGGCCACCGACCCAGCCGCCGATCACGACCGAAAACTGTTGGCATTTACCAATGGAGTACAAGATGCTGCACATCAGGCAGGGTTTATCGAAAACAGAAATTTCCGTTTCGGAATGCGTCACGCCATTCAAAGTGTGCTAAAGGAGCAACATGAAAACATAACCTTGCCCGAATTATATATTGAGTTCGAAAAACTGTGGCGGCTAAAACTCCAAAACGAGGCTGCTCCGGAAGATGCTTTTGTTTACAAATATCTCCCTCCCGATTGTGAGAGTCGATTAAAAATTGACGATTACCGCGAAAAGGACAAAACATTTAATAAAGACTTCCGAAAAGAATTCAGTAATCGTATTAGTTGGGAAATATGGTCGGAGTTCTCGTACAATGCCGGTGTTGGACGTACACTCGAAAAATCGGGTGCTTCGGCTGTCGAATTTGATACCGAACAGTTCAATGATGTGTATAATCAAATTCAATATTGGTTACAAAAAGAAACCTTGGGCGATCGGATTGATAAAGAAAGTTTCTCGAAGTTTTTGCTTGGTTTCCTTCACCGCCTTCGTTTTAAAGGAGGCGTTGACCATGTATATCTGAAAAAATACCGAACAGAACGAACCAATTACTGGCTGATTACCCAAAACACGAATAAGAAACATTTCTTAATCAAAAACTTTGGTAAGAATACACGTTTGCCTAAGTTCGCTACGCTTAGTCCCGGCCCTAATACGGCTGCTTTTGAGATTATTCAAACGCAGAATAACAAGCAAAACTGGTACAGCACTTGGTTTCTAAAGTGTTTTCCATTGGTTCAGGTTCAGGAAACTGCACTTATCAACGATTTTTATCAGCAATTGCTCGAATACCTCGAAGCGAATAAATTATTGGACAAAAAAGTAGCAGCAGGAATCAATAACGTAGGGCTCAATCCTGACCATATAAACCTAACCACTCATGTAAAGTCTTTCGAATGTACTGTATGTGGTAATAGTCTGAATGTGGGCATTAACAATGCTTTAATGACCGAAGGTATGCAATGTTTGCAACACCGTTGCAAGGGCATATACGCAGCAAAAGAGAATGTGTATGATTATTACCGCATGGTTTATAACCGAGGTCGTGCATTACGGATTTTCGCCAAAGACCACACTGGACTAATTGACAGAGACAAACGCGAAAAATTAGAAAGAGATTTCAAACAACGACCTACCTACCAAAGCACCAATGTGCTGGTAGCTACTTCCACGCTCGAAATGGGTATCGATATTGGCGATTTGAATATCGCTTTCAATGCTTCTATTCCGCCCGAAACGTCAAATTACCTGCAACGTGTAGGACGTGCAGGGCGTTCTTCGGGCACTTCACTTATTGTCAATCTGGCAGGGCGCGACGCTCACGACCAATACTATTTTGAAGATACCATGGAAATGATGCAAGGTGATATTCGTACACCTTCGTGTTATTTGGGTGCTAAAGATATTTTACGCCGCCATTTTATGGCTTACTGTTTCGATATGTGGGCATCAGCATCACCCACATCGAATACCATTCCACCAATTGTTCGGGTGCTGAAAGTGGAGAGTCTTCCGTTGAACGACAACCGATTTGTTTTTAATCAAATTGCAGCATTTATTTCAAAGTATAAGACAAAACTGTTCAACGCTTTTAAAGTTAAATATACTGGGGAAGATGCATTGCTGGCTCTACAACAAATAGAAATGGATTTAGGAGCTAATCACGCAATTGAACAGCTTGAGGATATTCACAAACAACTGAAAACGGAGATCGATTATTATAAAATCAAACGGAAAGGAATTTATGCACAGCTGAAAAATTTACCGGCAACCGGCCCCGAAACTGAAGCGTTGAAAAAAGAAATTAAAGCGTTGAATGGTGCGTTAAATACTATTTCGAAAAGAAATACCATTGAATACATTACCAATTTAGGAATTTTGCCCAATTATGCTTTTCCCGAAACTGGTGTACATATTAATGCGCAAATAATTTCGAAGGTTGATGACCAAAACGGAACCCGATATAGTACGGAAGATTTTGGGGAGATTGTTCGGCCTGCTTCCAGTGCTATAACCGAACTGGCACCCGGAAATATATTTTATAGTCAGGGGCAAAAATTGGAATCGCAGGGGTTGGAAATTTTTTCTGCCGACAGTTACGAAACGTGGCGGTTTTGTAGCAATTGTGATGCGCTGGTAAAAGAAGTTGATGTGCCTAAAAATCAAACCTTATGCCCCAAATGTCAACATAATTCCTGGGGCAGTTTGGCCAATAAGAAAACATTGGTGAAATTAGAAGGTGTAGTATCGGTTAATGACAGAGAAGCATCCAAAATTAGTGATAGTTCGGACGATAGAGAACGTAAATTCTATCATAAATCCGTCCATCTTATTACCGACCCAAAATCGTCGAGAGGTGCAAGAGTATTGAAACGTGTTCCTTTTGGTATTGAGTTTTATACTTCTGCCGATTACTTTGAGGTAAATACAGGCATCCGAGAAGAAGGATTCTGGGGAAACCGCAATTTATTAATCAACGATAAAGAAAATCCTGAAATTGGTTTTGTGGTTTGTAAAACTTGCGGAAAGGCTACTGAAAAGCAAATTTCGCAATATGATCTTGACAAGCATATAAAATCGTATCACTTTGGATATTGCCTGCATAAAAGCGAAGCATATAAAGGAGAGAAAGATGATATTTTTGAGGAATTATATATTTACCGAAAATTCCAAACTGAAGCATTAAAAATTTTGTTGCCTGTGCAGGATTTCAGAACTTCCGAGAAAGTATCTATTTTCAAAGCAGGTTTGCTCTTAGGGTTAAAAAACTACTATAAGGGGCACCCCGACCATGTACATATTCGTGAATACGAAGAGTTTAATTCAGAATCGGGACGAAAAGAGCGTTTCCTGGTTATGTACGAAAGTATTCCGGGTGGAACAGGATACCTTTCGAGATTGTTCAATACCGAAGAATTTACAAGATTATTAGTTACAGCTTACGACCAGATTGTTCATTGTACTTGTAAAGATGAGGGTAAGGATGGATGTTATAAATGTATCTATACCTATGCCAACCAATACGACAGAGAAGTATTAAGCCGAAACGAAGCCGAAATACTGTTCAAAGATATTATTGAAAAATCGAATGAATGGAATGAAGTAAATAGCCTGACGAATTTAACATACATTGCCAACGAAGAGGAATCTGAACTGGAAGAACGTTTTGTACAGTTGTTGGTCAACGAGTTTAAATCAAAGGCAAATGCTGATTTTAAAGAAATTACTGAATTTGGTCTGAGGAAATACTTACTTACGTTGAAAGACATTGAAAAGGCTGTAACGTATGAAATAATACCACAAAATGCTGGTAATTCATTGAAAGGAGTGAAATTCACTACACGACCCGATTTTGTTTTCAAATGTGTTTCTTTGATAATAAATGGCGAATCTCAATCTTTTGAGAAGCTTGAAGAGATAAAAGATATTGTTGTTTATTTGGATGGTTATCAATTTCATGCTACCAACGAAAACAAACGTGTACTTGGTGATTTGAAGATTAGGAATGCCATTATTGAATCGGGCAGATATAATCAATGGATTTTCTCTTGGGAGGACATAATAAACTGTACCACAAGTAAAAGTGAAGATTTACTTCAACAAAAAATGGATATTGATACCCTGATAAAGGTTGCTTCAAAAATTCCATTAATAAGCAAGTTTGACTTTAGTACAGTAAAAAAGAATACTAGTTTTTCAAGATTCTGTGTTTTTCTAAAACAGCCGCTATCCGATCTTGATTTGAAACTTTGGTCTGCTGTCCAATTATTTACTTGTCAGTCAAAGATATTGAGTAAATGCATAGAAGACGAAAAGCTAGTTTCATTTTTGGAATCAGGCGATGAATCAGCTTATGAATTTGTGTCTGGTACACCGGCCTTATTTGCTTATTGTGATAAGCTCTCATTTTCGGATGAGTTGAAAATCGTTTGCCTTGCACAATTAAAAAACTTCGAAATAAGGTATGGGATTATCCATAACTTACCAACAACTGATTACGAAAAAGATAATTGGGAGCTTTTTTGGCAGACCTACAATTTAGTTCAGTTTCATACAATAAACGTTCAAAACGAAACACAATCGCAATCAATTGCATTGATTCTTGAAAATTTCAGACCTGAATTACATGAAATTGTCCGGCAATTGGTTGATAAAAAAATAGAAATAAATCAGGAATATGATTTTGATTTATTAGAAGATGACATTATTGTTGCACAAGCAGAATTGGGTTCAGAATCAAACAAATTCTTTCTTTATCCCTTTGACGAAGAATCAAGAAAGAAATTCATTCAAAACGGCTACACTGAATTCACAATCAATAACTTCAAATTGTAAATCGTAAATAATTAAATCGTAAATTTTTTATCATGAACCACAATATTCAACTATTTATACACGACTCATTCTTTGATTCATTTTCTGCCTTGCCAAAGCAAATACAGAAAAGAACACGTGAATTTTTAAAGAAATTCAAAGAAAACCCAACATCTTCAGCCATTAATTATGAAAAGATTATCAGCTTTGTCGACCAGAGCTTGAGAACTGTACGAATAGATGGTAAATACAGAGCCATTGTACAAGCACCCGATAAAGGAGAAAGTTTTCACTTATTGTGGGTTGACAACCATGATGAAGCAATGGATTGGGCAAAAAATAAAATATTCGAATGGAACAAGGTTACACAAGGTTTCCAATTATTCGAACAGCCTGAAAGTCAGGAGATAGCATCTACCGTTTTTGTGACAGAATCTAAACTTCTATTTGATTTCCTTTCAGATACAGATTTGATAGCTATCGGAACGCCTGAACTTATGATTAATTTAGTACGGTCGTTCAACACCATCGATGACTTAAATAACAGCAAAAACAACCTGCCAACAGATGTTTATGAGTATTTATTCTATTTGGCTGAAGGCATTTCGCTCGAAGAAATTTTAGAAGATATAAATGCCGGCAAAGCAGATAAAAACCCTATGTTAAGCAATAATGCGCTTAAACATGCATTTATATTAACTGACGATACTCAATTGGAAGAAATTCTGAATGGCAGTTTCGAAAAATGGAAAATTTTTCTTCACCCAAGCCAACGCAACTTAGCTTATCGTGATTACAATGGACCCGTAAAAGTAACAGGTGGAGCTGGTACAGGAAAAACAGTTTGTGCACTTCATAGAGCAAAGTATCTGGTTGATAAAGTTGGAGTGTTCAATCCACCAATCCTGTTTACAACCTATACCAAAAGCCTTACACAATACTTACATGAGACCATTAAAGGATTAGGTATTGCAGATGATTTGGTTGAAATAAACAATATTGATAAACTTATCTTCGACTTAGCAAACAACCCACAATACAAGATTTTCAATTCAAAAGTAGGATATCTAACCACCGAGCAAGAGAAAAAAGTTTGGAGTCAGGCAATAGAAAAAATACCATCGCAATTCAATGATGATTTTTACTTTTCAGAATACAACGAAGTTATATTGCCTCAAAACATCACTTCGTTAGAAACATACCAAACTGCTTCTCGTATTGGTCGTAATTCCCGAATTGGTCGTAAGGATAAAGAAGAAATATGGTTGGTTGTTGAAGAGTTTCAAAAGCAAAAAGCTGGAAATTACTCCAAGTTAGAATTGTGTAATCTGCTCACAACCTTTTTCAATAAACAAAAAATAAAACCATTTTCTTATGTTGTTTGCGATGAAGTTCAGGACTTTAGTAACCCTGAATTAAGTTTGTTGCGCTCACTGGTTGACGAAAAAGAAAATGATATGTTTTTGGTAGGTGATCCATACCAAAACATTTATAAAAGGTCACTTAATTTTGCAAAATCAGGAATTGTAGTTAAAGGAAGACGCAGTAGGAAACTAAAAATAAATTACAGAACTACAGAGGAAATCAAGCACTTGGCCATGAGAATTGTGTCCAATATGCAAGTAGATGATTTTGATGGGAACGAAGAAAATTTGAAAGGTTATCTGTCATTATTACACGGCAATCAACCAAGTTACGAAACCTTTGTAAAGCCGGAAGATGAAGATAAATTCATACTCGAAAAATTGAAATTGTTTATTGGTAATGAATCCATTCTGCCAAATGAAATTTGTATCAGTGCAAGAACAAACGACAAAGTAGATGAAATAAAACACTTGCTTAATAATGCCAATGTAAAGTACTTAGATTTAAGTAGCTCAAAACAAAATATCAATGCTGTAAACGTCTCAACCTTTCACAATATGAAGGGCCACGAATTCAAAATTGTCTTTGTCAAAGGCATGTCTGAAAACACAGTTCCATATCCACATAGCAACTATTCAAATCTAACCGACAAGGAACGTCTCACTTACAACCAGCAAGAAAGGTCATTATACTATGTTGTGTTCTCCAGAGCAATACAATCAGTTTATATTACTGGTGTAGGCGAAAAAAGTGGATGGATTTAAAATACTGCTAATCAATGTTTTTTATGTGATTGCTGTTAATGAAAAAAATAATTTTGGAACTAAAAATCATAATATGGACTATATCAAATCATTTACAGAACATGACTTATGCAAGTTAATTCTGGAAACCAAGGAATCACTTTACATCTGTTTGCCCTTACTTCAACCGGAAGTTTTTAAAACAATCAATGCAATACAATCCAAACATGCAGGTAAGGTGTTTATCCATATTGGTATTGATTTCTCGCCTGAATCCTTTCGTCAAGGATATGGCGAAATAGAATCATATAAAAATGTTGACAGTAAAAATATTGACATCCGTCATTTAAAAGATAACCGAATATCGTTTGTAATTTCAGATGATAAGGGCTATTTTCTTTTCTTTGAATCACGCTATTTTATTCCGGCAGATAAACCAACCTATAATGCAGTAAGTATTGACCCGATCTCAATAATCCGGTTAAAACAACATTTCTTTCAGAGCTACAATAGCAAATCCGATTATGCTAATGAAATAGCAAATTCATTTATTGAAGAATCAGAACGTTTAAAAAATATAGCTGTTGAGTTTAATAATCCACCGATTATAAAACCAAAAGAAATAAGTGCTGAATTGTGTAACTCAATAGAGATTGACTTAGAGAAAAATCCACCATTAAGGCCTGATTATAAAAGGATTGTTGATTATTATTCCAATAAATTTCAATATGCACGTTTGGAAATTGTAGGTGCTAATCTTAGATCAAAAAAAATTGATTTACCAACAAAGGCTTTACCAATTAAAGATGCCGATTTAAAAAAGCAATTAGAGGCAAAATTGAATTTATTTGACAAAAATACGGAAGCAGCATTTTTCGAAGAACTTGAAAGTTTTAATGATTATGTAGCATATATCCGAACTAGTTATCTAACACCATTGAAATGTAGGAAAGAAAATGTTTTAAATAAATTAGATAAAGTTAATTTTGATAATTCAGTAAACAACTTGAAAGAAGAACTTAAAAAAGTTACTTCGAATAAATTAATGGAATTGGCAAATTATATTGAAAGCACTAAAACCAAATTAGAATTTGACCTTTCTGATTTCTTTTTTCAAAACAAGGAAGTATTATTCAAAAACAAACCATTTCTTAATTTGGAAAATGACTATGTATTACATGAAGCCAAAAATTTAGCAAAAGAAACTATTTCAAAAATAAGATGGCCAAAAGCAATTGAATTATTGGATGGTTTTAAAATCAATACATATTATAGTGACATTACTTTTGAAGATTTAAAAAACAAAGAATTAGTTAATGAGTTAATTGATAAAGGATTGATAAATTCTTATGACATAAATAATTTAACACAACTTGGCAAAGGAATAGACGTTAAATAAGTCACTATTGAATCTTTTATTGAAAGGCTTAAAGAAAATTGTCTAGTTGAATATATGGATTGGCTGTAATGGTTCCAAGATAGGTATTTGAAGTTTGAAAGGTTGAGTCAAAATTGGAATAGATAAAAATTATTTTGATTTAGATATGTAACTTTTTAGCACATGTACTGTACTTTGGCATACTTTCCAAATAATTTTGCACTTGATCAGATTCGGAGAAAGTTTGCTGTGGCTCATATTCGTGCAGGCAGAATTTTAGAGCAACTCAAAGTGAATGGAATAGTGAAATAAACAACTAATTATTATAAATTAAAAAAAACGAATAGATGGAAAATCAAACGAAAGAACAGTTCTTTACAGAAAAATTTGACAATGATTTTTGCGAAATAAAAAGTGAAAAAGTATTTGGTAAAAATGTATTCAAACGTTTTCCGAGAATGATGCCAATGGTTGGAGCTGACTATGAAAAGCAACCTGCGAAGATATTATTAGTGCTTGAAAGTTACTATTTTGACAAGAAAGACATTGATGATGGAAAAAGCGTGTTTACAAATGCAGATGATTGGTACAAAACAGAAGGAGCAATTCTTATCCCCAAAATCTCTGAACAGCATGTCAATATGCACGAGGATTGGATGTGTAATCCACCTAAAGGTACATTTCTGAATATCTGTAGTTCTTTAAAAGAAGTGAGAGGTGGTAACTATGAATCTCAATGGCGTTCAATCGCCATTTATAACTATTTTTTGCGTCCAGCTTTTAATAATAATGGCACTAAAGGGTTTGGGGATAACAACTATTGTACCGATGATGACAGAGAAGTTGCTTATGAAACTTTCTGTGGTGTAGTCGAAACTTTGAACCCAAATATTGTTGTTTTTTTAAGCAAATTATCATTCAAAACATTTCTGAAAAAAAACAAATCCTTTGAAAATATTAAAATAGAATGTACCTCACACCCCTCTATACCAGGGTGGAAAAACGATCAAATGTTTAAAAATATTTTAATAGAAAATTGGGTCAAGAAAAATCCTATGAATGAAATTGTATTCCAAAAATTGCAAACAATTCACAATATGCTCCTAAGTAAATTTGAAAAAGAAATTTATAAGCCAAGTAAATGCATTATTTGGTATGGTCATTATAATTCATATTTATTTTTAAAAGTAAAAGATTCCTCATTTTGTTGGCAAACAGAAGTGAAAATTAACGCTGTAAATTTCTATACTTCATTTTATCCAACTGAAAAAAGTAAAATTTCTGCTTTAGAAGGTAAAGTGGATTTTACTCCAACCTTCAGTGCAACTGACAGCGATGAGTTAATCGTAGCGGAAATTGAAAAACAAATTCTACAAATCATCGAAGAAATAGAAAAAGCATCCTAAGTGCAGTTCAAATTACAGCTAACAGGTTTTCAAAACCTGTTAGCTGTTGTAAATCAATATAATATATGCTCATACTCCATCTTTCCGATACGCATGGCAAGCACCACGAATTAAGTAGTATGCCACTTGCTGATATCATCATTCATTCTGGTGACATCTCTTTTGCAGGTTCGGAAAACGAAGTTATGGATTTTATCGAGTGGTTTGGTGCATTACCATACAAATACAAAATATTTATTGCAGGCAATCACGATGATTGTTTGTTTGGAGCAAACATAGATGGTCTACCACAAAACTGCTATTATTTGTGCAATTCGAGTGTTATCATTGAAGGTGTAAAATTTTATGGCTTACCCATGTTTATGGAAGATGCGATGTCAGGCGATTATGATAGGAATATACATAAAATCCCAAGTGACACAAATGTTCTTATAACTCACCAACCACCTAATAGTATTTTAGATTTTTCGGCAAATATCAACTATGGAGACCTCAACTTGTTAGAAATTGTATTGAAAACTAAGCCTAAGTATCACCTTTTTGGACATATTCACGGATCTTACGGAATTGAGAAATCAGAACATACCACTTTTGTCAATGCTGCTATTTTGAGCGAAAATTATGAACTTAAAAACGAGCCGATTTTGCTGGAAATATAAGGGAGTTTTAGTAAACCGAAACCTTTCAGTTTGCTATTAATTGGCTCAGAATCGCCCGGAATGAATAGAAATGAATAAAAATGTTCAATATATTGTACAATAAAATTAATAATTTGTACATTTTAATGTTCATTTATGCAGATATAATGTATGTTTCAAAGCTCAGTTATGGTTGTTCGTTGGCTTTCTGTCACCAAACGAGAATAAAAATCTTTATCAATTTGCATAAAATGGACAGATCGAAATTTGGACAAACT
>CAZEEN010000039.1:0-19994 GCA_964511115.1 uncultured Paludibacter sp.
GTTTGCTGACGTTGCTTTATGGCATCGATAAACCAACGGGCAGCATCAATTTTTTGTTTCACAAACATTACGGCATCTTTCATTTCGCGCGATTGGTTTTTCTTATTCCCGGCGTAATCCTGAAACATGTCGTTGTAAGTCGAATTTACGCGTAGGTCAGGAACATTGCTATTGTTCAGTTGCACAATAAGTTGTCGTCCTTCCGTTTCGAGAATAAAATCGGGCACAATGGTGGTCATCGATTTTTCCAAAATATTGCCACCCCAAGCATTTCCGGGTTTTGGATTTAAGCGGGTTATTTCAACAATTATCTTTTTAAGTTGCTCATCATCAATGCTTAATCCCTTTGTTATTTTGTCGTAATGTTTTTTGGTAAATTCTTCGAAATAATGCTTGATAATTTTGGTTGCAAGCTGTATTTCTAAAGTTTGATTTTTGCGTTCTAATTGCAAAATAAGGCATTCCTGAAGCGTTGTAGCACCCACACCCGCTGGATCGAACTGACGAACGATTTCAATTACCTGCAACATTTCATCGTCGGTAGTCTGTATTCCAGCCTGAAAAACTATATCATCCACCATCGATTCGGCTGTGCGGCGTAAATAACCTTCGTCGTCGATATTGCCTATAACATATTCTGCCAGTGCGTGTTGGTGTTCCGTAAGGTCGAGCAATCCGAGTTGGTCAATAAGATTTTCGTGAAAAGTCATTCCTGCCGAAAACGGAATATCTTCGCGCTTGTCGTCTTTCGAAGTATTATTGGCTTTTAGTTTATAATCGGGAATGTCATCGTCCATCATGTATTCATCGGGGTCGAAATCATCGTTATTGCCTCCATCGTCGCTAAACTCATCATCGTAATCATCCGTATTATCAGCCTCAGCACCTTCTTCCAGCGCCGGATTTTCTTCCAACTCCTGACGGATACGCTCCTCCAGCTCCAAAGTGGGTACTTCGAGCATTTTTATAACCTGAATTTGAGCAGGTGAGAGTTTTTGTTGAAGTTTTTGCTGTAATTGCTGTCTTAACATAATGGTTTCAATCCGGTATTTTTACTCATCATGGCACAAAGATAATAATTTTTGATGAAAAATGCTGTTCCAAACCGACAATAAAATATTAAAAAAAAGCCACCGCATTTAGATTTGCGATAGCTTTTAGTAGATTATTTTTGACGAATAAAAATTTGTATCGGTGTACCCGTAAAGTCGTATTTTGCACGAATTTTATTTTCCAAAAAGCGTTTGTACGGGTCTTTTACGTATTGTGGTAAATTTGCAAAAAACACAAACGTTGGAATGTAGGTGTTTGGCAATTGTGTTATGTACTTAATTTTAATGTATTTACCTTTTAATGCCGGTGGTGGATAATTCTCTATTAAGGGCAATAAATACTCGTTGAGTTTGGCTGTTGCTATTTTACGGAATTTGTTTTCGTAAACCTGTACAGCTGTTTCAACTACCTTTAAAATACGTTGTTTTGTAGTTGCCGAAGTGAAAATAATAGGGAAATCAACAAAAGGAGCAAGGCGTTCACGAATCGATTTCTCAATTTCCTTAATATCGTTTGTTTCTTTATTTTCAATTAAATCCCACTTGTTTACTACGACAACAAGTCCTTTTTTGTTTTTTTGAATCAACGAAAAGATATTTAAATCCTGACTTTCGATACCACGTGTGGCATCAATCATCAAAATACATACATCAGCATTTTCGATGGCACGTATGGCACGAACTACCGAATAGTATTCGAGGTCTTCGTTAACTTTGGCTTTTTTGCGAATTCCTGCAGTATCAACCAAATAAAAATCGTGACCAAATTTATTGAAACGTGTATAAATGGCATCGCGAGTTGTTCCGGCAACTTCGGTTACAATGGTACGTTCTTCGCCCATAAAGGCGTTTACCATCGACGATTTTCCGGCATTCGGACGACCTACTACCGCAAAACGTGGCAGTTCTTCGTTAATATCTTCAACAATATCGGGGTTGAAATGAGTAAGTAACTTATCAAGTAAATCACCTGTTCCTAAGCCATTTACAGCCGAAACCATCAGCGGTTCTCCCAAGCCAAGTTTGTAAAACTCAGCAATGCTAAATTGCCATTCAAAAGTATCAGCTTTGTTCGAAACAAGAATTATGGGTTTTGTGCTGCGGCGGAGAATTTGTGCAACTTCGAGGTCGTAATCGGTAATTCCATTTTGTATGTCGACCATAAACAAAATAACATCGGCTTCTTCGATGGCCAACACTACATGACGTTTAATTTCGTCTTCAAAAATGTCTGTTGAGTTTACTACCCAACCTCCGGTGTCGATAATGGAGAACTCGCGTCCGTCCCATTCCGATTTTCCATACTGGCGGTCACGTGTTGTTCCCGCTTCTTCGTTTACAATAGCCCTACGGCTTTTGGTAAGTCTGTTAAAAAGGGTCGATTTTCCTACGTTCGGACGCCCTACAATTGCTACAATATTTCCCATTTGTTTTTTTGTATATCTAAATAATTCAGATATTTACATTCCATTCTAATCAGTCACTCAGATTTTCACAAATCCTACGTGTGGGTGCAAATAATTCGGCCGCAAAGGTACTGAATTTTATTTGATTGGGAAAATTGAATTTGTTATTTCAAATATTTTACCGGATACAATGCAGCTAAAAATCCCATGGCTAGCACCGTAATAAAAATTAAAAAAATATCAGTAGTATTTGTAGCAATAGGATAGGCATCAACTACATAGCCTGTACCGAGTCTGATTATTCCAAAAAATTCCTGCACAAGACTCAATGCTGTACCAAATATAACACCTACAATAGCTCCGGTTGCAGAAATCATCCAACCCTCTAAAAGAAAAATAAGTTTAATCATATTTTTATCAGCCCCCAGACTTTCAAGTGTTGAAATATCTGCTTTTTTATCAATAATAAGCATTGACAATGAACCGATTATGTTAAAACTAGCAATTAACAAAATAAAACTGAGAATCAGAAAAGTAATCCACTTTTCAATTTTCATTATGTTGAAAAAGCTTTCCTGTTGTTCAAATCGGTTTTTTATCTTGTATTTTTTACCTAATAATGAGCTAATTTCTGTTTGCGCTTTCGATAAATCAACAGTTGGTTGTATTTTCAGCTCAATGGCGGTTACCATTGTCGAATCATATTCAAACAATTCGCGGGCATGATTGAGCGAAATAAGCACATATTTATCGTCGTACTGAACCTGCTGA
This sequence comes from uncultured Paludibacter sp., assembly GCA_964511115.1. Classification (GTDB taxonomy): domain Bacteria; phylum Bacteroidota; class Bacteroidia; order Bacteroidales; family Paludibacteraceae; genus Paludibacter. Next base: position 3,230 of record CAZEEN010000039.1, read on the forward strand.
ACCGTAAAAATCCCCGATACAAAACTGGCCGATTGATTGAAACTGCTTTCGGGGCGAAGTAAATTGATTTTGGAATTTCGTTTTGGAGCATAAATATAAAGTGGGTCAACGAAATGAGCACTTAGTCCCAAAGTACCAGCCACACCAATTCCTGGCACAGCTCGTTCGAAAGCTCCATCGTATAATTGGAACTTTCCATCGTAAATAAGTTTATCAATATTAGTTAGTTGGCCAAAATTATCGCTCACTCCTTTTACGGTTGCAGGCATCTGTTTGTCCTTAAACCGAAGCAAAGCATTTTCTTCAATAACCTCTGTAAATACAGCAATCGATTTTTGCTGACGTAATTGTTTAATTTCAGGCTGAGCTGTGTCAAAACTTTTACCTTCGGCAAGTGTAATGCGCAGTTCTGGGTCGAACGACGAAAACATGTCGGTTATCAATCCCTCAAATCCATTAAAAACCGACAAAACAACAACCAACGCCATGGTGCCAATGGCTACTCCGAGAGCCGAAATTCCCGAAATAATATTTATGGCATTATGCGACTTTTTTGAAAATAAATAACGGCGGGCTATCCTTAACGAAAAAGATAGTCCGCGTAATTTATAGTTGAATGTTGATTCGTCAGCGAGCATGAGAGCAATTAATCAAGTTCGATTACTTCACCTTCTTTCAGTGGCGATGGAGGGTCTTGTTTCAATAAATTATCTATATTTTCAAGATAATCCAACGAATCATCAACGTGGAAAAAAAGTCCTGGAACAATACGTAACTGATTACGAACACGTTTTCCCAAATCAAAACGAATTGCCTTGGTATCAGCGTTCACCTGAGCAATCACAGCTGCCGATTTTTCACTCGGAAAAATACTTAAATGCGTGTGGGCAATACCCAAATCGGGACTTATACGAACGGTAGTTACCGTAATTAATGTTCCTTGCAATTTGCGGGCGTACAACAAAAAGATTTCTCCTAACTCTTTTTGCAACATCCTCGATATTTTTTGTTGTCTTGTTGTTTCCATGTTTTATTTTTTCTTTAGTTTTCTAGTTTTTTAATTAGTTCTTTTGCATCCAAATTAATCTTCGAGAATGCAAACCATTTTTTAGCCAAATCTTTAAGCGAAGCTCCGATATGATATACCGTTTTGTTGTCGATAATCAAAAACCTATCGTGCGATTTTGTGAACACTTTAACGTAAATTGGCTCATACTGGGCATTAAATTTTTCAATGTCAAGTTGTAGCTGCTTTGATATTTTTGATGTAAAGATAGTTGTTTTTACGCCAATATTTCGTTTCGAAAGTAAATGCAGAACACTTTCGTCGATATAATTATCAATCAATACTATTGACTCTTTGGCAGACTTCACCAAATCGGAAGCAAATTTCCAAGCATCAAATATCTGCCCATCATAAAATATACCTTCGTTTGGTGGTAGTGATGTTTTTATCAATAAATCAAATTTCTGGTCATGTTCTAATATCTTCTTTTCAATTCTGTCAAATCGTTGATTAACAACATGTCCATTTAATAAAAACTCTTTTAGAATTCGGTTTGCCCAAATTCGAAATTGAGTACCCCGCTTTGATTTAACACGATAACCCACTGATATGATTACATCGAGACTGTAAAGAATTGTTGGTTTGTCCGAAAAAGCAATTTGCAAAAAATGCAAATTGCTTTTTTTCTCTAATTCACCTTCTTTAAAGATATTACTTATGTGTCGAGATATAACAGACACATCCCGTTGAAATAACTCAACCATTTGTGCTTGAGTCAACCAAACTGTTTCATCTTCAATTCTCACTTCGAGTTGAGTTGAATTTTCAAATTGATACAGTATTATTTCTCCTTCGTTTTTCATAACAATAGGTGCTAAGTTTTTCTATGTAGGATTTAGACAGCTCTATATTTTCCACTCAAACCCGTCCTTGGTGTCTTTTATCTCAAAACCAAGTGCAGTCAGTTCATTGCGTATTTTATCACTGGTTGCCCAGTCTTTATTCTGTTTAGCTTCCAAACGCATATTGAGTAATAAATCAATGGCTTTTTTATAAGCTTCGTTTCCTGATGACGCTTCGGCCTCAGATTTTAAACCAAGTATTCCTTCGATATAGAGAGCAAATACAGATTTTAATTCATCTAAATCAGTGGTATTGATTGTTTCTTTTCCGTCGTGAACGAGATTGATTGCTTTTAATGAATCAAACAAATGCGAAATAACGATAGGCGTATTCAAATCATCGTTCATTGCGTCCTCACATTTGGCTCTTAAGCCAGCAATCTCTACCGAGGAAGAAGCCGAAGCTGTCAATTTTTGCAAACGGGCATAACCTTCCACCAATCTACTCAATCCTTTTTCCGAGGCTTCGAGTGCTGCGCTACTGAAATCCACCGTACTGCGATAATGTGCCTGAAGTATAAAGAATCGCACGGTCATTGGACTGAATGCTTGTGTTAATAATGCATGGTTTCCGGTGAAAAACTCTTCCAATGTTATAAAATTACCCAACGATTTTCCCATTTTCTGTCCGTTAATGGTAATCATATTGTTGTGCATCCAGTACTTTACACTGTCTTTTCCTAGTCCGGCTTTGTTTTGCGCGATTTCGCATTCGTGGTGTGGAAACATCAAGTCCATTCCACCACCGTGAATGTCAAATTCTTCACCCAAATACTTTGTTCCCATTGCCGAACATTCCATGTGCCAACCGGGGAAACCTTCGCTCCAGGGTGCTTTCCAACGCATGATATGCTCAGGTGCAGCTTTTTTCCATAAGGCGAAGTCTACACTGCGGCGTTTTTCGCTTTGTCCGTCGAGTTCGCGGGTAGTTTCAAGCATGTCGTCAATATTTCTGCCTGAAAGTATGCCGTAATTATTCGATTTATTGTATTTTTCTACATCAAAATACACTGAACCCTCGCTTTCGTATGCAAAACCAGCATCCAGAATCTTTTGCGTAAACTCTATTTGTTCCATAATATGCCCCGAAGCATGTGGCTCAATACTTGGTGGCAAAACATTCAACGCCTCCATCGCTTTATGGTAGCGATTTACGTAATATTGAACCACTTCCATTGGTTCCAACTGGTCGATACGTGCTTTTTTTGCAATTTTATCTTCACCACTGTCAGCATCATTTTCGAGATGACCCACATCAGTAATGTTACGCACATAGCGGACTTTGTAGCCCAATTGCGTAAGGTAGCGAAACAAAATATCGAACGTAATAGCGGGTCGTGCATGCCCTAAATGACCATCGCCGTAAACGGTTGGTCCGCAAACATACATGCCCACTTTGTTTTCGTGGATTGGTACGAATTTTTCTTTCTTGCGACTTAATGTGTTGTAAATGTATAAGTTGTGTTCCATAAATTTAAAATAATGTTCCTGTTTCTCCTAATTTTACTTTTCCAAGATGTTTATAGGCCAATTCTGTTACTTCACGACCGCGTGGTGTGCGCTTCATAAAGCCTTCTTTAATCAAAAATGGCTCATAAACTTCTTCGATAGTTCCAGCATCTTCGCCCAACGCTGTTGCAATGGTCGATAAACCTACCGGACCACCTCGAAATTTATCAATGATGGTATTCAAAATTTTATTATCAATTTCGTCCAAGCCATATTTGTCAATATTTAAGGCTTCCAGCGCATAGATGGCAATCTCCATATCTATGCTACCATTGCCTTTTACTTGTGCAAAATCTCTTACGCGCCTTAATAATGCATTCGCAACACGCGGCGTTCCTCGGCTGCGACCACCAATTTCGACGGCAGCTTGATGCTCAATTTTAACGTTGAGTAATTGTGCCGAACGTTTAATAATTCCTGTAATCACCTCTATATCATAATATTCGAAGTGACAGTTAATGCCAAAACGTGCACGAAGCGGAGCTGTAAGCAAACCGCTACGAGTTGTAGCTCCTATGAGCGTAAAAGGATTCAAATCGAGCTGAATAGAACGGGCACTTGGTCCTTTATCTATCATTATATCAATGCGATAATCTTCCATGGCCGAATATAAATATTCTTCCACTATGGGACTCAATCGATGAATTTCGTCGATAAAAAGCACATCGTTTGGTTCTAAGCTAGTAAGTAAGCCAGCCAAGTCGCCAGGTTTATCCAATACAGGACCCGATGTAATTTTAAAACCTACATTAAGTTCGTTGGCAATAATATTCGAAAGCGTAGTTTTACCCAGTCCCGGAGGTCCGTGCAACAGCACGTGGTCGAGCGATTCGGTACGCATACGCGCTGCCATGACAAAGATTTTCAGATTTTCGACAATTTTATTCTGTCCCTGAAAATCGGAAAATGACAACGGTCGCAAAGCATTCTCGAACTCTTTTTCGCCTTTTTGATTGTTTCGTATATCGAAATTTTCTTCCATAATCTTATTTTGTCAAACTCCTAAATACTTCCTCCATACTTCGTTCTACTGGCTTAATCATCAAAATCTTATTCTTAGTTTTTACTGCAAAGTCAAAAATCTCCCCACGAATATCCTTATTCGCAAGTATAGTGTAAGTGTTATTCCCTATTGCCGATACTGACGAAATATTTTCTATTCCTGAGATTTCTGCTTCATTCAAAAACTCCACCTCAAACTGTAAATTATTCTCGTCAAATAGATTTATTTTTGAAATGTCCGTATAATCTGCCACAATTTCACCCTTGTTGATAATCAGTACTCGATTGCATATTGCTTTGATTTCCTGCATAATATGCGTGCTGAAAATCACTGTTCGGTCTTTACCCAATTCGCGAATCAAGTTGCGGATTTCTTCCAACTGATTCGGGTCAAGTCCGGTGGTGGGTTCATCCAATATCAATACTTTAGGATTAGGAATAAGTGCCTGAGCCAATCCAACCCGCTGACGATATCCTTTCGAGAGTTGCCCAATTTTCTTCTGAAACTCAGGTCGCAAACCAACTTTGTCAATCAGTTCATCAACCAATTTATCTTTTCCTTTTTCAATTCCATGCGTTTCAGCTACAAAAAGCAGGTATTCTTTCACATACATTTCAGGGTAAAGCGGATTTTGCTCCGGCAAATAACCTATCAATGCATTTGTTTGCAAGGTGTTATTTTTTACTTCCATGCCACAAACCTTCACAGAACCAGTGTTATACGCCAATGCTCCGGCAATAATTTTCATAGTAGTAGTTTTACCGGCACCATTTGGACCAAGAAATCCCACCACTTCACCTTCCCCAATTTCGAAGCCAATATTGTTCAAAACTGTTTGCTCGCTGTAGTTTTTCGAAAGATTGGATATACTTATTGACACTGTTTTTAAGTTTGTGTTTGTAATTTGCAAAAGTACTAAATATCAATCGTTGTGTAAAATTATTTTACAAATTTACCAAGGGTGACTTCGAATACTTCTATTGAAGTTATAAACTTCAGCTCAGTGAAGGCTTGACTTTGAGTCGCACTCTTACCAATTGATTTTGCGAGATGCTGATGCTACGTTGCAGGGTGCGTGAGGGATTGGAGCGGCGTGCCGCCGTATTTCGGCGGTACAAGAGCCCCGATAGTTATCGGGATAAACTCCAGCCCGACCCGTAGGGACACGCCCATATTTATTATTTTTTATTTTTCTTTTCTGCCCTATATGCCCAACCAATAACAACAGCCAAAGCTAACAACACAAAATAAACGGCTGTGGGAATGGGTGGTGGTGTGCCTTGCCCGTAGGAGTGCATACCCGAAAGATAATAGTTTACACCAAAGAACGTCATAATAATACTACTGAAACCGAGTAGTGCCAATGCGCTGAGTGTAAAACGGTTGTTAAGCTTTGGAACGTTGCGGAGATGCAAAATGGCCGAATAAACCAAAATGCTTACCAATGCCCATGTTTCTTTGGGGTCCCAACCCCAGTAACGTCCCCACGATTCGTTGGCCCAAACACCTCCAATAAAACAGCCGGAAGTGATAAGTACCAAACCTATATACAAAGCGAGTTCGATAATGTAGCTTATTTCCTGAATGGTGTCGCGCAATTGTTTGTCGTTCTTTTTGTTGCGGGCAATCATTAATATCAGGTTGAGTAAGCCGAGTAGCGCACCCATAGCCAAAAATCCGTAACTCGACGTGATAATGGCAACGTGAATGATAAGCCAATACGATTTGAGAACGGGTACGAGATTTGTAATTTCGGGATTCATCCAACTCATGCCGGCCACAAACAAAGCGATAGCCGCCAAAACACCTGTTACAGCCATTGCAATGGGCGAACGACGTGAGAATACCAATCCAGAAAGTGCGGCTGCCCAACCTACAAACAACATGGTTTCGTAACCATTACTCCAAGGTGCATGATCCGAAATGTACCAACGGGCTGCCATACCTAAGGTGTAAAGCAAAAATGCAACTATAAATACATAAACCGACCATTTCAGGTACGATTGAATTTTCGATTTTGGATTGAAAATACCGTACATATAAAGGCTCAACAGGAGCAATCCGATAATAATATACAAAATACCAAGTTTGCCGAACAGGTTCAAATTATTGTAAGTAATCTCCATCTCAATGCGCGATTCGGATGGAATAGTGGTTCCGCCATTTGCTTTCTGATAGCTTTTGATAGCAGCCAATTGATTTTCGGCCGTGAGCCAGTCGCCCGACGAAAAAGCAGCATTTACTGCTTGCAAGTAGTTATCGAACAAGGTAGTCGGTAAGTCTGTAGTCTCAGCTTTGCTAATTCCCATCATCGCGTTTATTTGCTCTTCGCTCATGCCACCCATTCCCGGAGATGGTGTTGCATTTGCTGACATACCTTCCATTCCCGGCATTCCACCCATTCCTGCATGAACTTCATCATTCATTTTATCGCGTGGACATGCGCCGTCGGCATGTGGATTTTCTTTTTTTACTACAGCTGTCAACCATTTGGCATTGGCATCTTTGGGGTTTGGGAAAAGATGCAGCATTTCGCCCGTAAAAATCTGATAGCAAATATTGACACGTTCGTCGATGTTGATTAGCTCTTTGTCGTATTTATTGCGGGCAGTTTGTTCTTTTTTATACACAGCATCCACTTTTTCGCTCAGGCGGTAAGTGCCACCATTGTCGAAATCGAACAACTGATTGAACGAAACGTAATTATCAACAGCTCCGAGTTCTTTGGTTAATTCATCGTTACCCACTTTAATAATGGGTTCGTTTTGCCAGCTTTCGGGGTTGGCTATCATGCCCAAAACTACTTCGGTTGACGACATGTGGTGATACGAAGTGGATTTGTTTATTTTGCGAAATACATCCGATGTGTAGGTGTTGAAAGGTTCAATTCGTCCCTGAGCGGCATCCTGAATTAGTAAATGGTTCAGTGATTCGATATGCGATTTTTTGGTAACTGTAGCGGCATAAGCTGTTGAACTTAAAACCAATGCGCCTAATAAAAGGGCAGTTTTTCCTTTCAGTCGTTTTTTCTGTAATTCGCCACTTAGTTTGAGTAAACTGCGGAAGCGACTATTCTTATTAAACATAGTAAGCAACATTCCCAACATCAACATAAAATAACCAATATAAGTAATGGTTGTGCCCCAATAATCGTTGCTAACCGACAGTACTGTTCCCAATTCGTCTTGGTCGTAGGACGATTGGAAGAAGCGGTAGCCCTCGTATTTCAATATGTTATTCATAAAAATGCGGTAAGGCATTTCGGTTTTCGATAGGGTGTCGATAACGGTAATTTCGCTGGCGTACGACGATGGACTGTTGGAGCCTGGATAACGTTCGAGCACAAAATCGCGCAATTTTATTCCGAAAGGTAAGCGATGTGATAAAGCGCCGTATTCAATTTCAACACTTGTTCCATTGAGCATACAATTTGCTTTTGTTGTTTGTTGGTCATTGCCTGCCAACAGATTAACACGCTGTGTGGCATTGCCATCGGTTACATTAAACACCAGTGCATTTTTGCCTTCGAGCATAATTCCTGCTTTGTTCATTTCGGGCGAAACCTGAGTAATGTTTTTGCGGGCGTTTGGCAAAAAGGTTTTTAGCACAAAAAGTAGATTCTCGGTTCTGAAAATGGTTTTTTGATGTGCTACCATATCTTTGCCAGGGAGTATCATTTCCTGCTTTTGTTCCATCATGCTTGTTTTGCTGAGTGGAATATTAGTACTGTAAAACAGTTCGTTATTTTTTCGGTAGAAAATAATATTGGCGGCGCTTGTGGAGTCTTCAAACGCAAATAGAATGCCTTCAAACTCTTTAGTTTCGCCTTTTTGAAGTATAAAATCCATTCCACCGTTTTGACTGTTCATGGTAAAAAGCGAGATAGCAGCTTCGCCGGTGGGGTCGGGAGCAATAGTTTCGATAGAGTTGGGAATGTACGAAACGAGTTCGCAGCTAATTTCTTTTTCGCCAATTTTCAGTTTTTCTTCAAACTCGGTAGTCGATTCATTCAGAATAGTTTCGGTTGTTTTTGTCACGGTTTCGCCATTGGCAGTGGCGGTTAAACGTACCGAGTTTTTATCGGAGCTAATTACGTAGGAAGTTTCTCCTTCGCGAATATGCATAATGCCTTCCGAACCCATGTAACGTGTAATGGCAGCACCAATTAATATTACAATAAATGCCAAATGAAAAAGTAAAATGCTTAACTTGCGTTTGTTGAAAATCTCGTATTTGAATACACTTCCTATAAGATTTACAATAAGAATGCTCAACAGGATTTCGAACCAAACGGCATTATATACTAAGTTTCGTGCTACCTCGGTACTTTGGCGGCTTTCGATAAAAGTGGCATAGCCAATAGCTATGGCGAAGATTACCAGCAAAATAACACTCGTGGTCATTGAAAATAAAATATCAAATGTTTTTTTCATTTTTTGAGTTTTAATAGCTGCAAAATTAAACAATAATCTCAATTAACATAATAGAAAAACCACCTTTTGAAAAAAGTGGTTTTCAAAAGGTGGTTTTAATGATTTTTTTAATGACAAAATACATCTAAATTGTTATTTTGCACTTGGTGTCCATGTTAAAGTTACATTAGAGACAAAGGGTTTGATAGCAGGAGTTTGACTGTCGGCTGCAATTCCTTTTGTAAATGAGTATGTTGCGTATTTTCCAGTGTTATTACTTTCGGAAAATTCAACACACACATTGTAAGTGCCATCGCCAACAGTTGTTCCCGAAGCGTTTTTACCATTCCAAGTAACATTGTATGCTGTATGACTGTTTGCAGTTGCTCCGGTTACTGCATCGGTAGAGTTTCCACCCGACGATTTTGTCCAATTTGTAAGGTACATTTTTCGTTATGATGCTTTAATCAACAGTGTTTTCACGAATTTGCCCGAACTGCTTTCTACCCAAATGGCAACTACATTTGAAGGCGCGTACTGACCTTGATATGTATTTGTTGTCGCTTTAAAAGTCAACGAACCATCGGTTTTTATAGCATTGTCAATAGGGTCATCGGCAGTACTACATGCACTCATACTTATTAATGTTGTCAAAATAACAACAAACAATCCATTTTTTTTATTTGCATAGGATGTTATATTTATTGGTTTATATATTAACGGTTAAATCAATGTATTGTTGTAATAATTACAAAATGCTAAAAATGTATATAATGTGCTGTATTTTAGAATGATAGGATTTTATGGGTAAGGTTTGCAGTAAAAAGCAATGTATAAATAAACTTAAATGTGAAATTTTTAAGGTGACAAATTGAGTTTACAACTGATGATTTTTTACCCAGATTCAACCGAAATTTTGGAGTTTTTCAACGAACTAACACAAAAATCGCTTGCTTTTACCCGTAATTTTTATGAACAAGCGCAACAAAAGGATGAAATGAATCCAAATTTGAATATTGATTTGTAATAAGCCGGATGTCAATTATTACACACAAAAAATGTGGGTCGATATCGAACGTTTCGTACCGCTTAAAATGGATTTGTTTGCCAAGAATGCTAAACTCTTAAAGCGAACAACCCTAAGCGATGTGCAAAAAACACAAGGCCGTTGGTTTCCTAAAACCCTGATTTACAAAGATATGCTCAAAGATGGCAAAGGCACCAAAATGATTGTCGAAAGCATACAATTCAATGCTGCCATATCCGCGAATATTTTTAATTAAGGTAATTTGAAGTAAAATGGAGTGTAAATGTAAACGTTTTATCTGTAACAATCATTTCGAATACATAATTTAGATTTGAATGATTGAAAAAGTCCAGTAACTTGATTTTAAAGTTTGAACTTGCTGAAAAGTATTTAAATTGTCAATTAGTTATAAAATAAAAAAAAGACAAATTAGAACTAAATTCCAATTTGTCTCATTTTGTAGCGGGAACGAGAGTTGAACTCGTGACCTCCGGGTTATGAATCCGACGCTCTAACCAACTGAGCTATCCCGCCATTTTTCTCCAAAAGCGGTGCAAAGATAGTTATTTTAGATAATATGACAAAGTTATTAATGTACAAAAATGTTGAAATTGCTTTTTTGAGCAGATTTATTGTTTTTAATTTGCTGATTATGAATTCTCTGGAATAATGTATTTTATGCTAATTTCAACATTATTCGTTCAATTAATGTTATTTAGTATGAAATGCACGGAAAAAGTATTGATAATTCGGCTTTTTTTCCGAAATTTGCACCTTAATTTATTTAAACATAAATATCAAGAATGAACAGTAATGAAAAATGGCAAGGAAAACCTGCCAGCCGTGATGGTAAACCATTTGAAAAGCGCGATGTGAAATCGATTTTAAAAGGCTCAAGAGGAGCAGCAAAATTTTCAGGCGAAAGCGATAATCGCAATTATAACCGCAGTGATTCGGGTAACACTTCAGAAACCAGAAAACCTTACGAAAACCGTGATTCAAGAAATGAAACCGGTGGTGAAAAACGCAAATTTGAGCTTCCAAAAAGAGATGGTAATAGCTTTGGCGAACGTAAACCTTACGAAAATAGGAGTGGAAATTCGTATGGCGAACGCAAACCTTACGAAAATCGTGGAGGAAATAGCTTTGGTGAACGCAAACCGTATGAAAACAGAGGTGACCGCCCACAATTTGGTGAACGCAAACCGTACGAGAACAGAGGCGACCGTCCACAATTTGGCGAACGCAAACCTTACGAGAACAGAGGTGAACGCCCACAATTTGGCGAACGCAAACCTTACGAGAACAGAGGCGAACGTCCACAGTTTGGCGAACGTAAACCTTACGAGAACAGAGGCGACCGTCCACAATTTGGCGAACGTAAACCGTATGAAAATCGTGGCGATGACAGTGCAAGACCACGTATGCGCCCACGTACCAATACTGGCAATACTGCCGATAATCCAAACAGCGAACGTAAATTCACTATAAAAAATTCGGGCGAAAGTCAGTTGACTGAGTTTGTTGAATACCGTTTCGACAATCAAAACGAAGCCAAAAACTTCCGTAAACCATTGCGCAAACGTGATGGTAATTACGATCCAAATGCAAAATACAGCGCTAAAAAGCGTACTGAATTTCAAAAAAGCTATGTTGATTTAACAAAACCTGTTCGACTAAATAAATTTTTAGCGAATGCTGGTATTTGTTCTCGTCGCGAAGCGGATGAATATATACAAGCTGGTGTGATTTCGGTGAACGAGGTAATTGTTACCGAATTGGGTACTAAAGTAATGCACAGCGATAAAATTATGTTCCACAACCAACCAGTTCGCTCGGAACGTAAAGTGTATTTGTTGCTAAACAAACCTAAAGATTGTGTTACTACTTCGGAGGATACGCATGATAGAATGACCGTGCTCGATTTAGTGAAAAACGCTTGCAGCGAACGTATTTATCCGGTTGGTCGTCTCGACCGTAATACAACTGGTGTAATTTTGCTTACAAACGATGGCGATTTGGCTTCGAAGCTTACACATCCAAAATACGAAAAGAAGAAAATTTACCATGTAGCTCTTGACAAAGCACTCGAAGCTCCTGATTATGAAACAATTTTGGGTGGTATAGTACTCGAAGAAGAAAAAATTTCAGTCGATTCGCTCGAATTCGTTAAAGATGGCGATATGAAACAGGTAGGCATCGAAATTCACTCTGGTCAAAACCGTGTTGTACGTCGAATTTTCGAAAAATTGGGTTATAAAGTAATTCGTTTGGATCGTGTATATTTTGCAGGTTTAACCAAAAAGAGTTTGCCTCGTGGTAAATATCGCTTCCTGAACGAACGCGAAGTAAATATGCTTAAAATGGGTGCTTACGAATAAGTAATGCTCGTTTTTATTCAAAATAAAGCTCTGCTGATACTTATTAGCAGAGTTTTTTTTATCTTTGTTCTTTCATCTTTACTCTTTCATCTTTGTTCTTTCATCTTTGCTCTTTATTCTTATAAAAAATGAAAATTTTAATCGCAGGTGGAACTGGTTTTATCGGCTCGTACATATCAAAGCGTTTTGCCCAAAATGGTGTAGAACTAAGCTTTGTATCGCGCAGCAAAGGTCATATACAGTGGAATGAAAGTGAATTGATCACGGCCCTTGAGCATACAGATGTTTTGATAAATTTAGCCGGAAAAACTATTAATTGCCGACATACAGCCGAAAATAAAAAGTTAATTTACGATTCGCGCATCGAAACTACACGAATGCTCGGTGATGCTTTGTTGAAATGTAAACACAAGCCCGAATTGTGGATAAATGCCAGTGCTTCTGCTTTTTACAAATCAGATAATGCGCATTGTCAAACAGAAAGTAATTATGAGCAAGGCGATGACTTTTTAGCTAAAACGGTTCAAGATTGGGAAAAAGCCTTTTTTGACTATAATATACCATCTATTCGTCAAGTTGCATTGCGCACATCGGTGGTGTTGGGCAAAGGCGGTGGCGCTTTCGAACCGCTTAAAATGCTTACAAAGTTTGGTCTGGGAGGCAAAGCAGGAAGTGGCAAACAATATTTTAGTTGGATACATATCGAAGATTATTTTAGAATAATTGAGTTTGTAACCGACAATAAATCAGTAATTGGAGCTGTTAATGCAACATCTCCTGAGCCTGTAATCAATGCCGAGTTTATGAAAGCTTTGCGGCAAAGTATGGGATGCACAATTGGCTTACCAGCTCCCGAATTTGCTATTCGAATTGGGGCACGTTTTATTAATACGGAAGCCAGCTTATTGCTCGACTCTGTTCGTTTTTGTCCCGAATTATTGCTCAGTAGTGGCTTTAAATTTAATTATCCAACTTGCGAAAGTGCTATAAACGAATTAGTTAATTAGGTTTTACTATTTAGTTTTATCAACATAATTTCTCAATTTCATATTTTCTAATTTCTAACTTCTAATTTCTAACTTCTCAATGAAGCAACGCAAATCAAAATCCGGTTTTATGTCCCGTTTTTGGCGATTTATTCGCACATTGGTTATTGTGTTTTTTGTAGGCAGTATCAGTTGGGTTATTTTAGCTCGATTTGTACCCGTTTATCTCACACCTTTAATGTTTATCCGCAGCGTCGAAGCCGTTATTGTTGGAGAAATGCCCCGTAACGAAAAGGACTGGGTGAGTATCGACGAAATTTCGCCCAATATGGTACAAGCCGTCGTGGCTTCGGAAGATAATTTATTTAAAACGCATTATGGTTTTTCGTTCGATGATATTGGAAAAGCCATTAAACACAATAAAAAAGGAAGACGCATTCGTGGAGGAAGTACCATTTCGCAGCAAACGGCTAAAAATGTGTTTCTGTGGCCACAACGTTCATACATTCGAAAGGGTCTGGAAGCGTATTTTACGGTGCTGATAGAACTTATTTGGTCGAAAGAACGCATTATGGAGGTTTACCTAAATGTAATTGAAACAGGCGATGGCATTTATGGCGTGGAAGCAGCCTCACAACGATTTTTCAACAAAAGTGCTGCCAAACTGACTAAATCGCAAGCCGCACTTATAGCAGCAAGTTTACCAAACCCACGAAAATTCAACATCGGTAATCCTTCGGGTTATATGCTTCGCCGACAAGCAAAAATTAAAAGTTTAATGGGCAAAATTCATCAAGTAAAATTCCCTTAAAAACGTCTTTTAATTCTTTTAATTCTTTTAATTCTTTAAATTTTCAAATTGGCATATTGGCAAATTGGCACATTAACACATTGGCACATTAACACATTGGCACATTAATATGATACACACAACAGACTGGGGCCTAATTGAATACAACGACGCCTGGAATAAACAGGAAGATATTTTCAGAGCGACTATTCAACTCAAAACGGAGGATAAACAAACGGAAAGCACACTCGTTTTTTGTGAACATCCGCATGTATATACGCTTGGCAAAAGTGGCGACGAACAGAATTTACTGCTTAATTATATTCAACTTCAGGCTGCCGATGCGCAGTTTGTAAAAACCAATCGGGGTGGCGACATTACCTACCACGGTCCGGGTCAAATTGTGGGCTATCCCATTTTCGATTTAGCAAATTTCAATATTGGGCTAAAACAATATATTTTTTTAATTGAAGAAGCCATTATCAAAACGCTTTTGGAGTATGGCATAAAATCCGAACGACTCGAAGGCGCAACTGGTGTGTGGCTCGATACCGGAAAACCTACTTGTCGGAAAATTTCAGCCATTGGAGTTCGTAGTTCTCGTTTTGTAACTATGCACGGTTTCGCACTGAATGTAAATACGAATCTAACTTATTTTGGCCATATCAATCCCTGTGGTTTTATTGATAAAGGAGTAACTTCGCTTGAAAAGGAATTGGGAAAAAAAGTGGATATGGAGGAGGTGAAAAAATATTTAATTGAAAATTTCAATACACTTTTTATAACGAAATAACTGAACAGATTCAAAATAATAGTTTTTAAAGTTAAATGAATTATTGACTGTTTTATTTTTGGCTATATTTGTAGCTTTTAATAATCTAAAAAAGAACAAATCAACATAATGAATACAACTTTTGCACCTTTTGCAAAACCCATGTACGTAATGCTGAAACCGGTTGGTTCGGCATGTAATCTGAATTGCACTTACTGTTATTATCTCGAAAAGGAACACTTATATCCATCTGCTAAAAGCCAGATGATGAGCGAAATACTGCTCGAAAAATTTACCGAAGAATATATAAACTCCCAAACACAGAACGAAATTCTATTTACTTGGCATGGTGGCGAAGCACTTTTACGCCCGATTAGTTTTTATAAAAAAGCGCTCGAATTTCAGAAAACCTACGGACGTGGTCGAAAAATTGATAATGTGCTCCAAACAAACGGCACTATGCTTACTGATGCTTGGTGTGAGTTTTTCAAAGAAAACAATTTCCTGATTGGTATTTCAATAGATGGACCGCAAGATTTTCACGACGAATACCGACGAAATAAAGGCGGTTTACCTACGTTTGTAAAGGTAATGAAAGGCATTAACCTCTTAAAAAAACATGGGGTTGAATTTAATGCCATGGCGGTTGTAAATGAATATAATGCTGATTATCCGGTTGAATTCTTTCAGTTTTTCAAGGAGTTGGGTGTCAAATACATTCAGTTTGCGCCTATTGTGGAGCGAATTAACCGTCAGGAAAACGGATTGAAACTTACAACGCCCGAAGAGGAAGCTGAGTTGGCCGAATTTTCGGTTTCGCCCGTGCAGTGGGGAAAATTTCTTGTTGGCTTATTCGATGAGTGGATTAAAGAGGATGTTGGTAATATTTACATTCAAATGTTCGATTCTACGCTTGCCAATTGGGTAGGAGAGCAGCCGGGTGTATGTACCTTGGCGCGTCATTGCGGTCATGCCGGCGTTATGGAGTTCAACGGCGATGTGTATTCGTGCGACCACTATGTTTTTCCGGAATACAAACTCGGAAATATTAACACCGATTCGTTGGCTTCGATGATGTATTCGGAAAAACAGTTAAAATTTGGAATGGATAAACACGATACATTGCCTCGTCAATGCCGCGAATGCGAATTTTTATTTGCTTGCAATGGCGAATGTCCAAAAAACCGTTTTGCACGTACCAAAGATGGTGAATATGGACTGAATTACCTGTGTGCCGGTTGGAAAATGTTTTACGGGCATGTTGCACCTTATATGGATTTTATGAAAAAAGAATTGCTCAACGAGCGTCCACCTGCTAATGTTATGGAGTGGGCAAAAACCTATAAACGTACTAAAAGATAAAGTTTTAAATATGAGAAAATTTTCGTTTCTAATAAGTTTTATTTGTGTCAGTTTACTCGTATCTGCTGCCGAAATTAAGAAAGCCACTGATACACGTACTTTCAGAATAAGTAAGAATTTATCCATTTTCAATTCGGTTTTCAGAGAACTCGATGCATTTTATGTCGATACCTTGAACTACGACAAAATGAATGCGAACGCTATTAACGAAATGCTTTCGCGACTCGACCCCTATACGGTTTATATTCCGGAGAAAGAGACTGATAATCTGAAGTTTATGACAACGGGCGAATATGCCGGAATTGGGGCATTAATTACCAAAAGCGGCAAAGATATTTATGTGTCGGAGCCTTACGAAGGCATGCCAGCGCAACGAAACGATGTTCGGGCAGGTGATATTATTTTGGAAGTAGATGGAAAAAGTGTAACCGGACTTTCGGTAAGTGATGTTAGTGCCAAACTCAAAGGCATTCCAAATACAACCATTAAACTTAAAATTAAACGATTAGGAGCAAATAAACCTATTGAAAAGGAATTTTTACGTGAAAAAATTCAGGTTAATCCAATTACGTATACTGCGCTTGTTGCACCTAAAACCGGCTTTGTACAATTGTC
>CAZEEN010000040.1:0-19967 GCA_964511115.1 uncultured Paludibacter sp.
GTGGTGAGCTGGTGTTATTATCTACCAAGGTTGCTGTGCCCGAGGCATCGCTTTGCAAAGTAACTTTACCGACGGTAAGCGTTTGACCCGATGTTAATTCAAGCTCGGCTCCGGGCGCAACGGTAATGCTGCTAACAGTGGTTGGCTGATTAATGGTTAGTTTGTTCGACGAAACGACCAAATCGCTGGCTGGCGTTAATGTGAGAGCCGAAACATTGGTAATTCCAGAGACACTAAGAATTGTTCCAAAATTTAAAGCCTGAGTCCCTGTTATAGTAAACGTACTGGTAGATGCATCTGTTTTATTCACTAAAAAATTACCCGAACTAAAAGTTATTTTTTTTACCGTAGAGGTATTGAAAAAGCTGTTTGCACCTTGCTTTGGTTTTACAAGCATCTTGGTTTGTGCCGTTAAACCCAACAGTGAAAAGCAAAATAGAATCACTAACGTGATTTTGGGATTTTTGAGTTTCATAAGATTATTACTTTTATTATTAATACTATTTGATAATTAATTTTTGATTAGAATATGGAATCTTACCTGTTAATTTTATAAAGTAAATTCCTTTTTCTAATTTTATGCCAATGGATTTTTGTCCACTAAATTGCTCAGTGTTTGTATAAACAACTCTGCCCTGTAAGTCAACTATTTGAATACTTTCAACATTGTTTAAACCTGAATTTAGATTCAATTTGTTGGTTGCCGGATTTGGAAAAACGGAGAAATTAGCTGCCCTTACTTCATTCAAACCATTGGGATTTACAAGCGGAAAAAGTTGGCTTTGCGGTACCGACCACCTAAACATAGATGGACTACTCCATTCAAAATTTATCGAAGCATCACCGGTTTTTTCAGCAAAATCGACTTTTATGGGCACTTTTTGTCCTGCTGTTAAAGCAATAGTGCCGGTAAGTGTGATGCCCGTGCTTGCTGAGTTCCAGCCATCGATAATTAATTCATTATTAATCCAAACTCGTCCCATATCGTTTACCGTGAGGTAGAAAGTATGTATTTCGGAGTAAAGTGCTTGAATTTCACCCTGCCAGCGTATGTTCCAAAAATCTTTATTTACGCCGCAACCAGGACTAACATCGCCCCAGCTTTGGGTAACAGCAGGTGTAATTTGTGAACATATTGAATCTTTAAACCATGTTCTTCCGCCTAATGTTGCAGCCCAAATACTTGCATTTAAACCTGTTCCGTTGCTTGGATAAACTACATTTTTCTCTGTAAAATCCATCTTATCCAATTTAAAATCACCTGAAGCATTTTTTACAAAAAATTTAATGATATGTTTGCCCTGAGTGAGTTGAATATCAACATTTTTGCTTGTCCATGCACCACTTGAACTTGGGAATGTGATAACGCCCGATTTATCGACTCCATCCACATAGATGATAGCTTCATTTCCGACAATATTTGCAGCATATTTAATATTGGCAGTAAATACACCAACACCTTTTACATCTACCGTGTAAGATAGCCACTCGTTGGCATTTATCCAAGCTATATCATAGCCACCACCTGCAATTTGCTCTATATCAACCGATTCAGAAGATCTATAAGCTCCGCCTAAATTACCAAAAGTACCATCCGCATACGCTACACCAGCACCACCATTGTCAAAATCCTCAAATTCTATCGAACCTGGAATATTCATTGCTTTGAAAGGTGTTTGAGGAACAGTAATGATTTTTGAACTACTAAAATTGAAGTTAAATCGACGATCAGGCGCTGCATCCCCATCGGTAAAAAATGCAGTTACATCAGTCAAATTCTGTGGATTATCAACCCATTTAAAGTAAAATTCGGGGGTAGTTTTATCCATTGCTACAGCAGTTCTTGGTATGCTCACTACCATTTCTTTACCCACTAATTTGTAGTTGACGGTGGTTTCATTTCCCCACGCTTTTCCATCCCATTGTTTCAAGGTGGTTTCGGTAGCCGATTTTACACCCAGATTCAGCACATAATCATATCCTTCCCAGCCTGTGCCTTTGTTTCTATCTGCATCGATAAATAACAACATCCAATTAGGATCGGTATAAGTTGTGATGGCATCAGCAGTTTTCACATAAAAGTAAATATTATTTGCGTCATAAGTTACGCGTGATTCCAAGATATCGTTTCTACCCGTATTGTTTACATACTGAACAGCTGCATCATACCCTCTGAAATTACGATGCATAACATCACCAATAGGATCTTTGAAAACAGGAGTGATACTTTGCCATTGCGAAAAGTCGCTGGCAAGATTTATGGTAGTAGGCGTTGAAAACACTTGTGGTTCTGACATGCCTTTGTACTTGCGTACATTGGCAATTAGTTGATAATAATAATTATCGGTATGACCACCTTTCATGGGAACCATATCGCGGTTAAATTCCTGATTAAAAGCGTCAATAAACCACGAATCACCATTTTTTATAGGTCTTCCAGCGCAAACACCATCCCCCTGATCCCAAATACTTCTTCCGGCTATCCACTCGTTCCATTGACTTACCATAACAATAGGTGGATCAACTTCGAAGACTCTTTTCCATTGTTCTGCAAAGTTTAATCCCTGTCCAGTAAATTCAGTTAAATATTTCTCGTTTACAGGAGGCTGAGTATTATTATTAAAACTGGTACCGTGATTGATTCCTGAGTGCGATCCAACTCCAACAGGGATTTGTTCAGGCACTGCAGGGTCGGTGTTCCAACCATAATCCTGAGGATACTTATCTAACCATTGCCATTGTTGTGGTATGGTTTGGTCTGTCCATGCCCAACTGTAACGGATAGTGAAAAAATTCTTCACTTCAGGACGCAATGCAGGTTCATTCATATTACCTAATAACAAGGGCTTTCCTTCCCATTTAAACCATAATTCGTCGTAAGCAGAATAG
The DNA here is from genome assembly GCA_964511115.1 of uncultured Paludibacter sp. GTDB lineage: Bacteria > Bacteroidota > Bacteroidia > Bacteroidales > Paludibacteraceae > Paludibacter. Next base: position 2,890 of record CAZEEN010000040.1, read on the forward strand.
GCATAAAAATGATCGTATAAATAGTTCACTGTTTGCGCGCCTGCATTGGTCAAAAATGCAATTTGTGGGGTATGTATTCCTTCTTTTCGCATCTGCAGGGATACTTCACAGAGCGTTTTAACTACATCTAAATATAAATAACCATTAGAGGTGTCGAAAAATAGAAAATCAACGTGTGCATTGCTTAACATTTGCAAATCGCGACGAATTACCCAAGGATCTTCGGACCGATTGTAACCCACTTCGGGCTCACCCCAAAAATAAGTTACAGGCGTGGGCGACCAACACGGATTATTGGGGCTCATAGGGTCGGAAGGATAGCAGTCAATAACTTTTGAGGTGTCGTAAACTTTATCGGAGTGAGTTCCAAGCCAAAGATAATAAAACATCCCAACTTGTTTATTCGCCCGTTTAGCTCCTACTTCATCGTACGAAGGCAATTGCCGCCCCAAGGCATCGGTAACTACCCAATTATCAACATAATCCTGACTTACAGGCGATACAGCATTTACAGCAGGGTCGGCAACATAAAACCCGGTAATTACATCGTTGGCAGGATAATAAAGTTCGTTACCATATTGACTTGCCTTGATGGTAACAACGCCCATTTCGCCCGTTAAAGTAAGCTTATCGCCCACCAACGTTGCCGGACCCGATACAATACTATAAATAATCGGTAAACCCGAAGTGGCGGTGGCCGAAATGGTAAATGGGGCCTCCGTTTTAATTTTTTTATCGATAGGCGTAAAACTGATGGTTTGCCTTATGTGAGCATCGTAATCAATTTTTGCACTGTATAGTTTTATATTGCTGCCTCTTTGGGCTACTGCCACCTTTCCGAGAGCTTCAACTTCCATGCCCGTAAAAGTGCCCGCCACTTCCATTCTATAATTATACACTGTGCCCGAAGTGTACATATTTCCAACTTTACCACCGAGGTTGATTCGGGTTAACTGAATGCCATTATAATACACATAAATGGATGTACCATAATCATCGATTTTCAAAATACCCTTATTCAATAAATTTGCAACACCTGCCGGTTTAGGTACAAGTATTTTAGTTACTTGAGTTAAATCACCTTTGAATTCAGCACTAAATTGTACAATCATTCTGGAACCATCCACTGTAGGATAAAAAGCAATACCTTCACTATTGAAACCGGGACCGCCCTGGGCTACCTGTACCTGATCGGGATCAACAGGATTTGCTCTTAAAACTACACCCCCTTGATTTGCGGAAGCAGGATATTCAATTTCGGTTTGAATGGTGTAAGGTGGATAGAAAGGCACCTTTGATAATATTAACCGTTTGTAGATCCATTCAAATTGTAGGTAGCCAGCAGCAATATCTTTCTCACTAAACGGCGACACAACATCCCATTGATTATAGAATGTAGTGCTATCCCATATTGTGTTAAACGATTGATTATAAGTCGTGTTAAAAGTTTTTACAGGTTTATCGCTATCGAAGGATGTATCTAAATTTTCGCCAAAGTTTAGGTATTGTAAATTGTTTCGTACATAGGAACTGGTACTGGCATCTTTTTTATTGACAACTACATTACCGGCATTAAAAGTAACCATCTTGAGCGTACTCAGATTATAGGGTGTGGTGGTACCTGTTTTTTCTTTAACAAAAAGTGCGGTTTGTGCCTGTGTTGTCTGTAACCCTGCCCCCAGCAAGAGTGCGACAAAAATGTTGATAATATAGTTTTTCATGTGATTTTTATGGATACCTTTTTAAAATGCCGTAGAATATAGACCAAGACAATAGTTTAAAAATATTTAAGTATTAATATGACTAAGAAACCCAAAAAAGGACTTCAAACCAAGTCGTAGGATAAAATCAGGATTCTGCCAAACCCAATGGGTAAGACAGAATCCAAAAAAATAAACTTAATCTTTTATACAACGCACTGAAAATCCGTACGTTACGTAGTTATCTGTTGGTGCAAAATAGCCATTAGTATTGACTAAATAAAAGTAAGTACCATAATAAGTACCAGCTGGAGTACCTGTAGTAGTCCAAAATTGGGCTGAGGTGCCTATACCGGCGAAAACACCGTCTGCAGCACCACGGTATCCTCCTGGTAAAGCCGTAAAGCCAGATGAATTAGTTGCATCGGTATTAGGAGCTGTCCAATTAACCGTTCCTGCCTCTTTTAGTTCAGCACCAGCTGCATACGTGCCACCCAGATAATTGGAAAGTGTTGTCCATTCGGCAGGGCTGGGAATGTGCCAGCCTACTGGAGCGATATTTCTTGCATCGTTTACTGCATACCAGTTGTAAAGGTGACCGTATTTGGTTCCGTTTGCAGCATTGTTTTCATAATCGCACCAAGCACCAGTAAATCCAGTATATGTAGTTACCCAATTTGCATCAACTGTTATATTTGTAATTGGATCACCATTGCGGTAACGGGTAGTTTTTAAATTTTCCACCATCCATGTTTGAGTTCCAATGGTTACGGTTTGGTACACATTACCATCAATGTCGGTAACTGTAGCTGGCGGATAAATCTTTTGAAATGTTATACTATCCACAGTAGATATTACACTTTTATAGGCTACTGCACCTGCTTTATATACATACAAAGTGTCCTGAGCCATGGCAGAAGAAGCCGAAAGAATAAGAGCAAGAAAAAGGATTTTAATTGTTTTCATACTAATTTGTTTTTAATAGCCATCAAGCCCCAAGTGGAGCGTTAAGACCAAGTTTGATTTTTATTTTAAAAATTTTTGAGTTTGAATTTTAGTACCATTTATTACGCGGCACAGATACAAACCGTGCGCTAAATTCTGAACAGAAACGCTACTTAAGGCATTGTTAAGCTTTGTTTGGAGTGCCATTTTACCATCCATGCCATAAACTTCGAGTTGAAAGTTTGGTACAATTTCGCCACTATATGCAATGTTTAATACATTTTGGCTCTGATTAAAGTAAACTGCCAAATTGCTGTTTTCCTGCGCATTATTGGCAACGTCAGTCCCAATATTAGCAGCAAAGTTCATGTATTGCACATTAGTACGCACAAATGAGCTGGTGGTAGCATCTTTTTTATTGACCAATACATTTCCAGCAGCAAAAGTGAGCGATTTAAGCGTACTCATATTAAAGGGCGTATTACTACCCACTTTTTGCTTAACAAAAAGTGCGGTTTCTGCCTGTGTTGCCTGTAGCCCTAAGCCAAGCAACAGTACGGCATAAATCTTGAGTTTTTTGTGTTTCATTCGATTATTTTTATTGGTTTATAATTGTTACACGTCTGGTTTGGATTTTAGTACTATTCAAATTTAATGTTATACAACACATTTTAAGAAGTATTGAATGCAATTAATTGAAATATTTTACTTCTTTACAATCTTGTTGAGTTGGTTAGCCCAATCAGCAGGCAGTTGTGCCAACGGCAATTGAATATCCTTTGATATAAAATTCAGCATATTGCGCAACAGTTTTTCAGCCACTGGGTCTGTTCCTAAATTTTCTGTAATCAGCAAATGATTCACAATAAATTGCCCATCGCCAAGTTTGTAAACTGCCACATTTAGCCCCGATGAATAATGAAAGCATGCATTAATTGCTCCGGCAACTGCTTCATCGGGCTCCGGCATACTCATCATAACAGTTCTGGGAGGAATGATATTCCGGTAAAAGTGATAATCCATCACACCACCTGTAGGCAAACCGTCAAAAATAGGATGCTTTTTACTCCAATCGTCTTTTCGGTAAAATCCAAACAATGGATTTGAAACACCAATACCTCCAATTTTTTCGAGTGGAAGATAATTTTTTGCAAGCACGTCCGAAGTAAGATAAATAACACTTGAGCCTTGTGCAATCTGTTCTGTCAGTTTTGCCAGTTCTTCTGAAGTAAGATTTTCGGATGGGCGAGAAACGAGAATTACATTTCGTTTTGAGAAATCTCCCTGCGAATAGGACGAAGTTCTTATTCCATTACCTGAAAGCCAACTCTCTAATTCTTTGTCAACTCCCATCAATAAAACGGGATGGGTAAACGCTGGCATTTTTGTTCGGTCGGAAACGTAAAATTTAATTTCGTTTGCCGCCACCTTGGTCTGGTTTTCCAAAGTCATCGTAAAACTGTATTCGCCTGAAATTCCACCAATTATGATATCTTCATTTACAACTGGGGTAACAAACGAAGTTCCTGTTGTTGAAATTTCAAAAGAAACTGTTTTGCTCAGCACTATTTTTTTGTTGGGGTCTTTTATTTCGAGTAGCGCATTGTATTTCCCCTGCTTTAACACTTCTACATTCGAGAGTAATGCTTCCAATTTAATTTTAGAACCGCTATAAAGCTGTACTGGATTGGTAAAAAGCGACCAGCGCAGTGGAGCATTTACATTTTGCATAGCCTCCAACATCCCTGGTTTAATTTCTCGAAATGCTGTCAGAAGCCCAGTGCCATCAAGCATTAAATCAGATAATGATGTTGTTGACCAAGCAATTAAATTTGGATTTGCACGGTAGGCATTACCATTTATAATACGAAGTGGCACTAAATTCCGCCAACTATCATCAAAAAATCCTTCAGGTTGCTTCCAGACCTCTTCCAGTTTCCATGTTTTCCAATCGGCCATAAACAATTTGTTGAAATTTTCAATAAGTGGCAATTCTTCAGCATTCAAACCATTAATTTCCTTATATTTACGAAACATGTAAGGATAATTTAATGCAGCACCCATTCCACCTTCTTTGTTAAATACAAGTTCTCCACCTCCAAGTGTACGGAGTTCCGATAAAATATTATAAGTATGAGGTAAATCTTTGTACGAGTGAACATCTTGCACCGAAACATCCCACGTTTGAGAGTTTACGTTACTCATATTAAACTTGTTAGGCATTTTATATTGCGCAGTCCCATCGGTTGTAGCAATGGAAGCATTGGCGCCACTATTAAGTACCACTACCCTTGTTTCGTCAATTGCCCTGACAGCGGGCAACGATTCTACGGCTAATTTGAGCATTGGACCCGGAGGCGTTTCGTTAATAAGTCCCCACATCACAATACTGGGGTGATTTCTATCTCGACGAAATGCATCCTGCCAGGTGTTTACAAATCGTTTTTGTTTTAACTCATCCATAGGTGAGTTCCAATGCGATTTTGCCTGCCACCCTTCGGGTATAGAAGGAATATAAGCACAGGAAGCCATGGTTTCTCGATAAACTAATATACCTAATTCATCACAGGCATCCAACAGCTCTTTGGGTACAATAGAAAACACGTTGCGATATAAGTTGAATCCCATTTTCTTAAGATTAGCCATCGTTCGGTAAATCATATTGGAGTCAGTTGGAACTGAAATAGTAAGCGGAAACATTTGTGCATCAGTCATTCCACTTATTAAAAGTCGTTTGCCATTCAATTTGAAAACGCCCTCGGAAACCCGAAAATCCCGAAATCCAATGCGAATAGTTGTTTCATCCTTCGAAGGCGAACCGGAAGTTTGCACATTTATATTAACGTGATAAAGAAACGGGTCATTCACATCCCACAAACGGGGATTAATGACTTTTAAAGTCGTTTCAATTTGTGTACAGCCCTGCTTGTATTGACCTTTTACAATGGTTTTTATGATAGAACTTTTTTCGCCATTTGTCTTTACTTCCAACGAAATGGTAGCTGGAATTACCGCATTGCTTGCATTTTGTATTGTTGCCGAAACTTTAATCTCGCCTGTTGCTGCATCTGGCTTCGCAAACACATCGGTGATTCGAATGGGGGGAGTCAACAACAATTCAACTGGCTCCATGATTCCGCCCACGCTGTAAAGATAGCCTGGAGTTATAGGTTCCGATTTAAAGCCGTATGGAATATTGGCATACGAAATTCCGTCAATTTCCTTTATAGTTGGACTTAATACTCTCAATGCCAACTTGTTTGCGCCAGCTTTTTTAATTATATCTGTAACATCATATTCAAAAGGACTTTCAACCCCTTCGTGTTTTCCCAAATAAACATTATTCAGCCAAACATCGCAGAGATAATCCACAGAGTTGAACTTCAAGATATACCGACCGTTTTTGTGTGGATTTGCTGGTGTCGCAAACTCGCGCCAGTACCATGCCAGTCCGTGATAAGCCGGAAAAACATTTTGAATAATTCCGGGCACTTTTGCCTGTTTGGCCGTCGGTATCGGATTTTTCCACCAACTTTCAGTATTGCCTACATTCAACGAATCTTGCGCTATCAGCCAGCTTGTGCCATCCAATAAAATCTTTTGCGTTTGAATAGTTTTACTTTTGGTGGCACTTGCTGATAAAATAAAGATGAAAGATAGAAATGTAAGAAGTAATTGTTTCATATGTAAATTCAGCCCCCCTAAATCCCCCCGATTGGTGGACTTTAAGATTAGCTTTGTATTTAAACATTCTTTGATTAAGTCTTGATTTAATGATTTTTTCATATTGAATTTTGTTATTTATTGTTCTTTTAAGTTGATAACTCACGATTTCAAATGATTGCTCTAAATTGAATTACTGTAGGAAAAAACCAATACTGCAATCAGTATAATTATCAAACCCCAGTACATCATTTTCCGTGGTTTACCATTTACCCCTTTCCATTCGCCACCCACAAAACCGACAAGCTGGCTACCTACCACTTGCATAGATTGCTGTATTCCAAATCCTACTGATGCCCCCATGGCTCCAAGAAAAACCATTCCCCTACCCATAAGTACAATAGCGATGAAAAACTGGAGACCCAACAATGATCCGCTAATCAATTCATCCTTTCTGGAAAAAAGAAGGTTCCAGGTTCCTTTGCGGGTCATTACATAAACGGCATACAGAAGATTTACTAAAGCTCCTGCAAAAATGCCCAATGCCCAAACCGTAATACTCGCAGCTACATCGCTTACACCTTGCAACTTAACTGCCTCTACTATTGGACCCTGACTATAAACAAAAGCCAGCGAAAGACCGCATGAAAGGATACCAGCCAATACGGTGAGTGCCAAACCATTTATAAACTTTCCGGATGATTGCCCCGATTTAACTGCATTATTCCCTGTGTTCAGTATTTTTTCTCTTTCAATACCTGAAATACTGATTAATATTATCCCGAAAACAATGATAAGAATACCAACGAGAATTAAAATCCCTGGTTTTGAAATAAGATCGGCAGCGTTCCCAAAAACTCCACTGCCTTTTAAAATCATAGGCATTAGCATTCCAACTGACATACCCAGTGCCGACAAAACGGCTCCCGAAATAGCTGCACCAATCTTTATAATACAAATCAGAGATAATACATTAGCAACACCCCAACACATTGAAAGCAAATTAGAGATTAACAATTGTTTTAGTCCAACTGCTGCTATTACCGACATTGGATCGGGCACAAAGAATAAAACAACTAACCAAGGGAGAAGAATTAACCCCGTAATTGCGAATACAAACAAAAAGGGTTCAAAATGTAGATCTTTAATCTTTTTGAATGGCCATCCGGCAGTGCCTGTTCCTAAACCTGCAATAATTACCAGTACAAATCCTATTATTATTTCCATTTATTTTGCATTTTTTAAAACAGTTGGATTAATACAATGTGACGGCGATTTTCCTGAAAGGACATCTACCACAGCCCTTGCCCCATCAATTTTGGAATTGGATAATGATTCCACTGAACCAGCAGCAACATGAGGTGTTAACAATACATTTTCAAGTGCGAAAAACGGATGGTCAACAGCATATCCGTTTTCAGAAAACACATTAATTCCTGCAAAAACGTCAATGGCAGCATATCGGATGATTCCAATTTTCAATGCCTCGGCCAAATCATTTTCATTCACCAACTCGCCCCTTCCTGTATTTACCAAAACAGATGTTGACTTCATCTTTTTTAGCTCTTTCATACTAATCATTTCCCTTGTGGCAGTAGTCAATGGACATAAAAGGCACAGGTAATCCGATTCTTGTAGGATCGTTTCGAGCACTACTTTTTCAACCCCTTCGTTCGCGGCATCTTCCGGAGTAACCATTGGATCGAGAACCAATACCTTCATCCCGAAACTTTTGGCACGTTTTGCAACCGCCCTACCAATTCGTCCAAAGCCAATTATCCCAATTTTTTGAACTGACAAACGATGTAAGTCTTGAAGCATTGGAGGTCTTTGACCGGTGCGGATTACATTTTCATAAAATTTTAATTGCCGTGCAACAGAAAGCAGAATAGCCATGGTGTGGTCAGCAACTTCATCGGTTGCAAAATCGGGCAGGTTTGTTACAACAATTCCTTGTTTCGTTGCTTGTTCTACATCAATTTTATCTACACCAGTACCAAGTCGTGATATAACCTTGAGATTTTTCAGTTGTTTCAAAACTGACCCTTTCAGGTAAGCAGAAACAATCATAATGGCATCAGTATTTTTACAAGCCGACACGATTTCTTCATCTGTTTCGCCTTCAATTTCAATAATATGAGCATCAATTGAAGATAAAATCTCTTTCTCTTCCTTTGTCATCGGAAAAGTGCGCGCATTCAATCGAGCAACTTCAAATTTACTGTTCGTCATTTTTTTCTTTATTAGCATACATTAAAAGTTCTCCGGGCGCCATCACCATTGCTTTTATAGTTGAGGGCAAGCTCGACGACTCGTTTAAAAATGTAGTTGGGTCACCTGCACCACCACTGCTGACATGTTCTAAAAACATCCAGAAATGACTGGCAATTAGTATCTTTGGGTTTACCACAGCAGCAAGTGCACAAGCTTCCGCAGCATTCAGATTTCCATATTGACCGTTAATTGGAGCCAACATAATATCTACCTGCTTGCTTAACGACGATTTAATTTTATCGGGACGAAAACAAGTGTCACCCGTATGGTAAATTGTAATCCCTTCCACTTCAATCATCAGCCCATTCGCATCAGGAGCAAGTTCACCATGATCGGCAAAAATTGCTTTTATGCGGACTCCTTTTGATTCCAATTCCTCGCCCTCTTTCAAAATGGCGTAACGCTCCTTCGACAGATTGTTTTGTTTGTAAAATTCCTCACAATCAGGGGAACCAACAAAAAATGTTTTTTTATTGGTTGCAACTATAGGCAATAAATCCGGATCAAGATGGTCGGCATGTGAATGTGTAGAGAGAAACAAGTCGGCATCAACTTCGTCGGGTTGTAATACGGTCGGTATCATTCTTTTAAAACCGAACATGTTCTCACAAGCATCCGACAGATAAGCATCGACTATAATCAGCTTATTATCTGATGTTTTGATACATAACCCTGCCTGACCAAGATAAAAAAGGGCAATTTGACCTTTGTTTAGCTGTAAATTCTTAATTCGTTCTATCAATCTCATGATTTAGCTAATTCTTCTTGTATAGCATTAATATTTTGTTTTGTGTAAGTCCACATACTACTAATGTCGGATGCCGCCCAGAAAACACGCATGCCTAGTTCTTTCCAAAACTTTATCTTAATTGGGTCGCCACATGCAATCCCCGGTAATACATTGTGCCTGTTGCACGCTGCAATAATTTTTTTTACTGCATCAATGTATTCTTTACTCTCAAATTGTCTTGGAATTCCCATGCCCAATGATAAATCATCATTCCCCACGACAGCAATGTCGATTCCCGGTACTGAAAGAATGCCATCCAAATCTGCAAGTGCTTCACCTGTTTCAATCTGAATCCCCAATACAATATCGTTGTTATAGTAATCCAGTTGATCCAAAGGCGTTTCCCAACCAATGTATTTTCCTGCAGGGCATGTGCTGGCACCATATCCTTTGATTCCGTGTGGAGGAAATTTCACCATCTCCATGATGTTTTCAACTTCTTTGCGGGTACGGATACGGGGTACAAATATCCCGTCGGGTGCCTGATCCATTGTTCTGTTAATTTCGGTATAGCTTATTTCCGAAACCCTTACCATAACGGGGATTTCCAAAGCACGGGCAAGACGAATATGCTCAAGTATAGTTTCACTATTCAATGCGCTATGTTCCCTATCAATCATAATCACATCATATCCCGTTTCATGGTACATTTCTACAACAGCGCCTGAACGACAGTCAGATATACATCCTGTAATAAGAATATCTTTCGCTTTAACTCTTTTTTTTAATTCTCCTGAACAACCTTTCATGACTTTATTTTTTTTAAATGACAAATTAAATTCCTGGTACATAACCCTTACCAAGTCGAAGCCCGATTTCCTTAAAACCTTCACTGAATGACATCCACGAAGTAGTTCCACCGTCAACAACTATGGTTTGTCCAATAATATACCTAGCGTCATTGGATGCAAGAAAAACAGCTACTTTAGCTATATCAAGCGGTGTACCGGCGAAGCCACATGGGATTAAACCACCCAGTCCGCTAAGGTCCATATCGCCTGCTGCTTTGAGGTGATTTTCAACAGGCACAGCACCCGGGGCAATTACATTGACACGTATTCCCAATGGAGCCAACTCCACCGCGAGTTCGCGCGTATAAGCTATGATAGCTCCCTTCGTTCCTGCGTAAACCGAATGTCCTTTGCAAGCGCTTATTCCATGCACAGAAGAAAGGTTTATGATGGCTCCGCCGCCTTGTTTAATCATGGCTGGAAGTATAGTTTGTGTTATAAAAAACTGCGCCCTGACATTCACGTTGTACATCATTTCAAACTGCTCGGGAGTAACTTTTTCAAACTCGAGTGTCATGGTGATACCGGCATTATTGACCAGCACATCCATACCATCCAGAAATTCTACAGCTTTTGTTGCGAGCATAATTGCTTGATTTACATCATTCAAATCTGCTTTTATTGCCATTGCTTTACCTCCGGCAGAACGAATTTCTTCTACTGCGGATAATGCCCCATCGGCACTGTGAGCATAATGCAGCACAACATCTGCGCCTTTCCGGGCAAATTCCAACGCAATCTCTCTACCAATTCCGGTTCCAGATCCTGTAACCAATACTTTTTTCCCCTTCATATTTTATGTGATTTTTTTGTATTTTTATTCCCGATTAACTGAGTATGATCTTTGCTGTTTTGTTGTCGAATTTAACAATGTATAATCCTTTTTGCAGGTTTATCTTTATCTTATAATTAGGTATATATTCGTGTAACTTGGTACCAGCAATTGAATATATTTCAATATTCGAAGTTGGAAGTGATTTGAATATCATTGTATTGTCATCAAAAAACCACTCATTTATTGAAACTTTATTTTCGTCTATACCCGATGGATTATTCGCTAAATTTTCAGCTTTCACATTATCAAACACTGCTGAGCCAGCCCATATATTTAGACCAAACCATCCACTTGCGTAGGATGTATCGTTAAAATCAATTGATGGAGTGGAGTTATTATTGAAATAGACTTTTATGTTATTATTTAACGCAACTACTTTCAAATGATAAAACACATTTGTATTAAAGGTGTAAGGAACTGTAATAAGTGATTGGTATGGAAATTTATAAAGCTTAATAACTGAACTACCGGCATCCAAAGCAACCAAATAACAATTACTGCCATCTTTACTGCCTCTGAAAGTTAGAACCCCTGCAGCCCCAGCTGTACTGATTTTTATATCAGCCTCGTAAACAAAATTGTTTCCAACAATGCTGTTTTTAAGAATTAACCCATTAACACCACCCCAATTACCTTGTAAAGAAGTCGCAGTATTGGTCCAAGTTCCACTCAAAACCGTCCAACCGACAATTCCACCATTGTCGAAAGTATCATTGAACGATTGAAGTTGAATAATTTGTTCTTTCTCGTAAATAAAATTTACAATATAGTTTTTAATAGTTATCCCATCCTGGGCTGTGACTGTTATATTAGCACTTCCTGGAATAGAAGTTGCCTGAGCAAATGAAATTGTGGCGTTTCCAATATCGCTCAATGTTGCAGTTACAAGAGGAACTGTAGTTGAACCTAATGGCATCAAAACGGTATAAACAATTTTTTCGGAAGAAAAGTCAGCAATAGATGTGCCGCTTACTTTCAAATCGCTTAAATTAGCATTGTTGTTAATGGTTATACCTACACCCAAATCAAATGAAACAGTAATATCTGAATTGGCATTTACATCGGATGTGTTTGTTAATATCAGTGTTAGAGTATTACCTAATTGTTCGACTGATAAGGTTTCCAAAACGTTTCCATCCATTTTTACAACCACATTTTGAGCCACTTTACTAGTTGGAACCGCCAATACAATTGTCTTGATTTTAGTAACTCCAGATTTTACCTCAATTTTTGAAACTTGATTGGTTGCACTTTGTGTCTGACTTAAAATACCATAACCAGTGGAAGAACTGAAAAAAGTAATGTGGTTGTCTGATTTCCATTTTGGAATAAACTTAATGGTCTTGTTGGGCCCATCATAATTAAATCCTTGCATCGATGTTAATACCGACCAACTGCTCAATGCTCTACCATAAAAATCGCCACATTCATCTTCGCCAAACGGACTACCTGTACCAAATACCGTTGCATTGTTCCCTGTTTGGACTTCTCCTGCAGCTCTAAACCTTCCATCATATCGTTTTGCAATATTATTGACTACATCAAGTCCTTCATTTACCATTCCATACTGAAGCATTGCAGCTGCAAAGGCATATTCGAAACCACTCATTACCTCCGAATGATAGTGAACAGGATGTGCAGGAAGAGTTCCTGAAAATTTGCTCATGATCCAACCCGTATCACCATTTCCAAGAAAATCTCTGTATACTGTACTGTATTGACCATCAATGTCAGTTACTTTATTTCTATTATAAATTTGGGAGAGTGAAACAATGGTTTTATCCAAAGGGTAAATTTGACCTAAATCGAGCATATTCGACCACCATTGACCATCAAACATACCGATATACGATCCATTTCCAAATGAACTGGAGTTTGGCAAGTTCTGCGATTTTTCAACAAAGTATTTCAAATTATTATCCCAAAGCAGCGTGCTAATATTTGTCTTCGCAGTTATGGCAATAGAATTGTACAAGTCCCTTGATGTAATATCATTCATTCTTTCTGCCATTTTTGCGGTTGCATGTAATGCAGCAACATACATACCACCCACCACTGGGTTTGTTCCGCATGTTGATCCATCCAGGGTATTAGCGTAAGCCCCTTCGAACGTTCCATTTTTGTCTGCATCATAGTTAGTTATCACATAATCCATTGCTTTTTTAGTCTTCGCCCAAACTGTATTCAACCACACATTGTCATCGGTGAGTAAATAATCTCTGTAAATGCCAAGTATCGTTCCCAAATGCCCATCCAACGCATTAAACATTTCGCCGTCGCGCGACGGCAATAGTCCTGCTGTCGTTTGCGAATTCAGATTTTGAACCATTATTTTTCTCGATAATTCGGGAAATATCCACGATATTCCTTGTGCATATTGGTATACATGTTTGCAATTACCAAACCATGCTTGCTGGCTAGAAGTGCTTTCCCAAACGCCAAAATAACCATTTTTAGTCCAGAAAGCCGTTGGTGATTTTAAAACACAAAGATTCGAATTAATTCTATCAATAACATAACGTGGTATGTTAGATGCATACAATGTTTGATGATACAATCTGGTTTTAGAATCCAACATATTGAAATTAGTTTTCACATAAGCGTCAACATCATTGGCATCAGTCCACCAATTTTGATATTGACTTCCTCCATTGGGAAAATACCATTGAGCTATATCAGCTCTTCCAGAAGTACCATTTGGGAAATACCAACTTAAAACAAAAGTTATGGTTTTTTCTTCGCCGGGAGCTAAGGTAAAATTCTTGGCAAGAGCTCCATCGACTGTGGTTTTTATCAATGGACTACTTGCTGATGCCGTTCCGGATAAAACACCATCAGAAGAAAAATCGTTGTAAAGCGTAGTTAAATTATCCCACGATGCTGTAGATGACATTCCTGTTTCGTAAGCCGTCAATTGCATACTACCGTTTGTTCCTGTCATTTTCAAACTGGTGCTCGAAGCATCTGAAACAATCGTATTTATATTACTTCCATATCCGGCAAATTTTCGTCCACTATAAATAGTCCCATTACCATCGAAACCGACTGCATTTTGCTGTGAACCAAGAATACTGATGTCGGATGTGTTGGCTGAAGTGTTTTTGACTGTAATTTTAAAAATAGCACACGGTATGGCTGAATTCTTCAAATCCATAGGAATTAATGGATTGAACGCTTCCAACTTCACTTCAACAGGGAGTTCATTGTCATTGAAATTATACCAGCCAAAAGGAAATTCACCAGAAAATTTTAAGCTATTCATTGCCAAAAACTTAGCAACTGGTGCGGTTTGAAGTGCTTTTACTACTATTATTCCATTGGTATTGGTACGAATGGCAAAAAAACTATTAGGAACAATTCCACTTCCTTCTTTTTCTTCAAAGTTATTAAAAATTTGCCACCATGTTCTTTCGGCTTTTCCATTCATCCGTATAGTGCCACCACCCAATGCACCAATGGGAAAATCGATTCCTGTTAAATAATTTCCCTCGTAAACATGAGGAGTGGTTTGTGTACTTTTAAGGTCATAATAAGTATCAGTTGCAGAAACAGAAAATATGCTTATTATAAGAAATGAGCAAAGAAGAAACACGCAGAGATTATTTTTATTGAACATGATTTTGTTGTATTTAAGTAAAATATTTTTGTTGTAACTATAAAAAGCCGTCATTTAAGTGGCTATTCAGAACCACCAAATAAATTAATCCATTATGCAACGCACTGAAAAACCACTCGTCTTAAGATACGCATTGGGTACCAAAACGGCATCTGTATTAACCATATACCGATACCAAGAACCGTAAGAGGGTGTAGCATGCACAGTTGCAGTCCAATAATTGGCGACGGTTGGAAAGCCAAGAAACGAACCACTGCTTGGGTCACGATAGCCACCGGGACGGGCGGTAAAACCGCTTTGATTTGTTGCACCGGTATTGGGACTTGCCCAAGTGGCACCATTGTCTGGATCTGCCCAGTTTAGTATTCCAGATTCCTTAAGTTTCCCTCCTGCTACTGTATTTCCTCCAAGAAAGTTAGCAAGAGTTGTCCATTCAGCATTTGTCGCTACATGCCAACCCTCAGGAGCAATATTTCGAGCATCGGCTACTGCGTAGAAGTTATAAAGGTGACCGAATTTTGTACTATTAGTCGGATCATTGTCGTAATCGCACCAAGCACCAGTACCACCATTCTGATATAAAAGTACCCATGCGGCGTTATCGGTTACATTTGTTATTGGATCACCATTGCGGTAACGGGTGGTTCTAAGATTTTCCACCATCCATGTTTGAGTTCCAATGGTTATAGTATGGTAAACATTACCGTCGTAGTCGGTAACTGGACCAATAGGATGATAAACTTTCTCTACAGTCACGCTATCTAAAGCAGAAATTGCACTTTTGTATGCTATTGAACCTGCTTTATATATGTACAAAGTGTCCTGAGCCATGACATTAGAAGCAGACAGGAAAAGTGCTAATAAAATGATTTGAAATGTTTTCATATAAATTAATTTTAAGAGCCACTTGCCATAAAGTTGTAAGAAAATATGGGCTAAGTATCTTTATTGTTTTATAAATTTCTGTGTTTGAATATTTGTCTGAGTTATTATACGACAGATATAAAAACCGTGGGGTAATGTTTCAACAGATAAACTACCAGTAAAGATGTCGAAATGCTTTTTGAGTACTATTTTTCCATCGTATCCCACAATTTCGAGCTGTATATTTTGACTGTTTTCAGGAGTGCATATAATGTTCAACACATTTATCACAGGATTCGGAAAAAGGGTCAGCTGAGTGATTTCTTTTCCAACTATTTGGTCTATTTCATTTGTATTATTTACCTCAAAATTAATGTATTGAACATTTGCACGGGCAAATGAGGTTTGGCCAGCATCTTTTGTATTCACCGTCACAGTGCTAGCTCCAAATGTTAGTGATCTAAAGGTATTCAGATTAAAAGATGTATTAATCCCCACTTTTTGTTTAACAACAAGCGTGGTTTCTGCCTGTAGTCCCTGTAGTCCCAATATCAGCAGAAGTACTATAAATAATCTCTCGAAATAATTGGGACTTAATCTTTGGTTTAAAATCGGTTTCAATAGTCGTTTCATTTTTCTTTATTATTAATTGTTATTTCAGTTGATATCTCTCAATGCTAACCTTACCAGCAAGACCTGAACTTTGCAAAGGTGATTGCGCATTATACGGATTCACATTCAATTGGGATTGTCTTTGCGATTCAGGAAGTTGTTGGTCGCCAATTATCCGGTTTACCCAAGTGTTGACCACTTCAATTTTCACATCATTCATACCCTTCTTTACAAATTTCGTTATGTCTAATTTATAAGGTGCAGTCCAAACACCTCCTGCATATTGCCCGTTGATGCTGATTTTTGCCATCACGCTTACGGTATCTAAACTGATAAAAATATTGTTTTGCTCTGGCAGATTTTCTATTTTAAAAGTATTGGAGTAAGTTGCTGTGCCAGAAAAATATTTGATACTATCGTTTGTAAAAGTTGAAAGATTTTGCAACCGCTGCATAACTATGGGTTTTGGTGTGCTGAATTTACTATCAAAACGAACATGCCAGGGAGTGATTATCTCTGCTGATAAGGTTGGTGAAGGATAATTTGCTTCAACATTTTTTGCCGTTGAAGTTCCTGCTTTTCTAAAAACCACAAACACACTTTCATTGGGTGCTAATTTCAATGGAACAGCGGTGGTATTTTTGTTTTGTGTGTAAGCCGGAAGTATTCGCATTGCACCTGTTGTCGCTTCCCAAAGTTCAGGTTGCAAGCCACTGACTCTGAATTCGGGCGTAACCAATTTTGTTTCGTTGGTTTGATTTGAAATAAAATAAATTTCTCCATCTTTTGTAGTACGATGTCCGTAATGAACGGTGTTATCTTCGGGCAATTTGCAATCGGGCAGGCAACTTATCAATGCAAAAGCTTGCTTCATATCCAAGCCATTTATAATCATCCCTTTACCCACCTTGCGTGATGTTACGATTTTACCATCAACATTACCCCAAAGCTCTTTTGCCATTTTCTGAATTTGTTGGTCAGCCATCGG
>CAZEEN010000041.1:0-19705 GCA_964511115.1 uncultured Paludibacter sp.
CTTGTAGGGCATATAAATAACCTTTTCCGGAAATAAAATTGGTTGAAGGGTGAACAGAATTCCAGGTTGGGGCAACTGAATTATTCAGGTTGTACACCCAGCAGTTTGTAGGTTCATCCCATACATATAAATCGTAACCGGTACCATCAGCGTAAGTTCCCGAAGGTTTCCAATCTCCTGTAAGGGGTTGATTGCTAATGGGTGACGAAAGAAAATGCCAGGCAGCAGATGTTCCACCAATGTAGCGTCGGGAAGTAGCAGGTACATTGTTCGTATTGTGTATCAACGAGGCTGTTCCTATCGAGTTTGAATTTAAAATAAAACCAGCCGCACCTGCATTGTTAATTATTGCACCTTTTACTTCAAGTCGTGAACTTGGCGAAAGTGTGAGTGATTTGGCACTGTTTATAGTAAGTGTACCTAAAACTGTAATAGGTGCATTAATAGTAACGCCACTCGAATTGTCTATAGTAAGATTATAAATCTGGTTAAGTAAATATGTTGAAATTGAAATAGTTTGAGCAGCAGCACCCCTATAGGTTACAGTAGGTGAATTTAAAGTGGCATTTAATCTGCCATCAAAACTTGTCGAAATCGCATTAAGTAATACCAAATTTCCGGTTAAGATAAGTGGGTAACTAAAGTTATTCAATCGTAAATTATAAATTTCGTTGTTCAACAGCCAAGCCGAATTTAAATACTGTTGGGTTGTTCCATCATAAACTAGAACTGAGTAAATTGCCGAAGCATCTATTTGGGCGCCATTTGTAAAGTTAATAGCTCCCAGCATAGTTAGCCTTTTCCCATTTAGTACAAGGCGATAAGTAGATTGACTGTTGGTAATGTCATTAACAGTTCTATTGGCATCCATTACTAAATGGTTTGCAGGGTAGGGGTCAAAAAGAATGTTATCACCCATTGCAGGTACTGTCGAAAGAGTCCAGTTAAGTAAGTTTCCCCAATTTTCATCTACACTACCTTTCCACATATTTCCACCAGCAAATTCCCAAGCTCCAATTGTTGGAACCGATGTTCGCAAAGTTCCTCCAAAATCGTCTGCAATACCAGTTCCATCCATTCCGACTGATTTTGTGATAACAGGTTTGTAATCAAAGGAATTATGCCCTCCAATGTTTAAAAATCCAGGTGCTTGATTTAAACTATTTGCATCTTGTGATGTAACTAAAGGCAATGTGGCTTTATCGGTAAAAGCAAAATATCCCAATATACCACCAGTACCATTGGCAAAATACAAATTGTAATTTAGCGTAAGCATTGATGCCGAGGAGTAGCTAAAATAGGCAGCATAGTTTTTACCCGTAGCTGCTCCGCTATTTGTACGGTAGTTTGCAAAAATATTATTTATATAATTGAGTGTGTTTACGCCACTAGCACTGTAAAAAGCATGGCTGTTGCGCGAGCCTGATGTTGGTGAGCCGGTTATATAAACCGTGTTGTGGTACATGTTACAATTTTCAAGCCCACTTTCGTAAATTCCATAAATCGTTGAGGCTACCGATGTACCTAAACTTATAATATTATTCGAATAGGTTGCAATGCCATTTGCAGCTTTTATTCCATAAATTTTGGTGTCGTTTGTTAATGGTGGCACTAAGATGTCGTGAATATAGTTTTTCGAAATGATATTGTCTCCAGTTAAATCTAAACTCATCCCAATAACACTTCCGCTGTTATTGGTTGAATTTGTGTTTTCAATTTCTATTATACTATTCGCCGAAATGACGTTATTAAAACTATTATTTGCAATAAATAAACCTACTAATGAAATTGAACTTGTTGATGCAGTAGCTATTTTTGAAATCAAGTTATTGCTAACAGTATTTGAGCCTGTTAAAATTTCTATACCTCGAACAGTTCCATTTCCAGTTGAATTCGAAATTAAATTCGAAATTGTATTGTTGTTTATTGTATTAATTGCACCCTGAGCATTAATACCAGTAAAAAATTGAGTTGATGCTAGTGGATTTGTAGTTATGATTATGCTTCCAGAAGTAGTTTTACTGCCAATAATGTTGTCGCTTATTACTTTAGTGCCTGATACGGAATTTTTTTTGATACATACTAAATTTCGAACGTTTGTAATACTCAAAGCTCCAATTTTATTTGAAACACAATTCACAATATGCGGCGAATTTATTTCTATTGGGTACATGTAAACGTTTGTGCTTGTGGAAATAATATTCACCGAAAATTGGATGGAGGATGTTCCTATCGAATCACCAATGATATTACCTGCTTGCGTTCCAACATTAACTTTGCCAGACTGAATTTGTATACCTGTCCAATTACCATCATCATAATTATTCCAATTAATATTACTTATTCTATTTCCATCAATTTGAGAGATTGTTTCATTTCCAGCATTTATGGCTATTCCATTAAATGTGTTGTTTTTGGCATTTGTTTTTAACCAAGCTATACCTCCACATTGTGCCTCACTTCCTCCAATGTAATTATTCTGAATTTGAAAACCTGAACCACTTGAGTTGATATTTATAAACCAATAAGTAACCTCTGATAAAGGAACAAAAGAGGCAGATTCGTAAAAGTTATTATTTGATATGGTATATGCAGTAGAGTTTGACGAAACATTTATACCATAAGAGGAAGTGGAACGACTAAAGAAATCAAAAATATTATTGTTCGAAATGGTATTATTGTTATTCTCACTTCCTGGACTACCTTCGGAGTAAACAACATTCACAGGGCGGTGAGCATCGCTCGAGGAGCTTATTTGATTGTTTGTAATGGAATTATTGTCGTTTCCAGTTTCATTTATTGTGGTCGAAAAAAAAACTATACCTGATGAGGAACTTCTTTCCGAGCCTTTTAAGTGGCAGAATCGAACGGTATTGGTGGTTGCATCATTGATAAAACGTATAGTTGAAGTAATTCCACTTGAAATACTTGCATTCGAAATTGTTAACGATGATGTAGATCCTGCAGCGTTTACTCTGCCATCTATAACAACATTGTCAGCTCCATTTAGGTCAATAAGAGGTGCATTAATATTTCCTGTTACTGATAAGTTCGCGATTGTAGGATAAATATTTATCGAGTTGTAGCTGGCAGGGAGTGTTCCGTTTGCATTCAATATCGCCGAAGCAGTTTCTGTAGTGTTGGCAATAATTCGTAGAGTAACATTTCCGGTGAGTGTACCATTATTCACTGCATCGAAAGCTGCTTTGAGTGTCGAATAATCAGCTCCGGTATTTCCTACCGTTTTTATTTCGTTTACTGCAAAAACAGGAGTAGTCAATGTTATTATAACGAATAACATCAAAAATTTGTATTTACGTATAGTAAAATCGGTAAACGATATTAATGGCTTAAAAAACATAGTTTGTTTTCAACAGAATACTAAAACAGAACGCAAAAGGTGCTGTTTTAGAACGAAACTTTAGAACATTAAATACAATGCTGTATTAAGATATTTTTGCAAAGATAATTAAATAATGAATTCGGCAAGGTTAATAACACGCTTTTATGTTCGATTAGCACTAAGTTCTATCGAAATTAACCATATTTAACATTTGTTTTACGCGAATAATGTAATAAATTAAAGAAATTCTGAATTTGAAACCTAAATTACTGAGAAACAGTAGTGTTAGTATTCTGGCAAAAAATAATCCCATATAACATTTTGATTTGATATATGGGATTATTTGAAAAGTTGAAATTCTTAACTATCAATAAGCGTGATCATCGCTGTTGATGTCTTCTATATCGGTACGTTTCTTCTCCATCGAACGCCATGCATAGAATATATAGGCCAATACAAACGGAATAAGTACCGACACAATTGTCATTGCATTTAATGTGAATTCGCTCGATGAAGAATTAAAAATGGTGAGTGAACTCTGCAAATCCGGAGTTGCAGGATAATAGGCGGTATTGTTGTAACCAGCAAGCAAAAGCAAGCTACAAACAGCAAGAATTGATCCTACACCTGTAAACCAAATTCCTTTTTTAAATTTTTCATTTAAAACGGTTCCACCAATTCCCCATAATACGCCAATTACTCCCAACAGGAAGAGAGCTAAAACTACGGGCATTTCAATAAGATTGAAAAAATATTTGTATTTTTCCATATACACTTCGTTTGTATCAGGATTTACGGCAAATCCTTCGGCCAACATAGTCCATATTACAAAGGTCAGAAAAAATACTAAAAATGGAACTGCATTTACAAGAACAGCTTTCCGAGAACGTTTTTCGAGGTTTTCGTTATTTAATCGATTTACAAAAAACAACGATGCCGATGTACGAGACAAAAAGAAAACAGCCAAACCAAGCATCCAGTTACGTAAATTAAGCAATGCTTCCAAACCGTGCCACTCGTTGCCCCATTGACTAATTACAGGAGCCAATTGATTGGTAATATTACCTTTGTTTACCAAAAAATCTGAACCAGTAAAGAAAGTTGCAACAGCTGCACCAATTAATATTGTTCCAAGCAAACCGTTTATATATAAAAATACGCGATAAGTAGTTTTCCCGTAGGTATTTCCGGGCTTCGACTGAAATTCGTATGATACTGCTTGGATAATAAAACAGAACAAAATGGCCATCCAAACCCAATAGGCACCACCAAAACTTGTAGAATAAAACAGCGGAAAAGATGCGAAAAATGCACCACCAAAAGTAACAAGTGTTGTAAATGTATATTCCCATTTACGACCAAGCACATTTACCAACAACCGACGTTCATCTTCGGTTTTAGCTAATGAGAACAACATAGTCTGGCCGCCCTGAACAAATAATAAGAAAGTTAGAATTCCTGCTAATAGTGATACGATAAACCACCAGTAATGCTGTAGAAATGAATATGTAAACATAATATTATATTTTATTGAAGTTATTGATAATAAAGTTATTAACAGTTAATAATTAACCATTTACCATTAATCATGGTGTGGACCAGCCTTAATTTGTTTAAGCATAATACGTATCTCAGCAACTAACAATACAGTAAATATTGTTAAAAACAAAAAGAAAGTAATTTGCACCGAAAGTGTGGATAAAGCTGACATCGAAGCTTTTAATGGAAGTACATCTTGTATTGCCCAAGGTTGGCGGCCAACTTCGGCTACAATCCAGCCTAGCTGCGAAGCAACATAGCCCAATGGAATACTTAACAAAGCAGCCCAAAGTAAAAGTTTACTTTTTTCCAATACAATTTCGTTTTTAAAACTTAGGAATGTAAAAATCCCAAATAATAAAATAAAGTACATTCCTAAAGTTACCATAATGTGGAACGAATAAAAAACAGTTGGAACACTTGGAATGGTTTCTTCCGCTTTGTCGAGATATCCATATCCAAAATAGTCGTAGTTTGCCATCAAAGTATCCTTGTGAAGAGCCGCACTGTTAGTATCATTTGCTTTTTTTGCTTCTTTATAATTGGAAAGGGCTTTCAGTGCTGCCTTGCCTCTTATTTGCTTTTCGTCGAAGGATAAAGCCACACCATCTTTTGTTTGATAGCCACCCTCTACAACATCTTTTACTCCTGGAACAAAAGCATTTAAATCGCGGTATGCGAGTAATGATAATGCTTTTGGAATTCCGATTTTAAATAAAAAAGGATTAATTGTATCGTTATACGCTTTTTTATTTGAATTTAATACACCTATTGCAACTAATTCAGCTCCTTCTTGACCTTCATAAAGTCCTTCCATTGCAGCTAATTTCATAGGTTGCTCTTGAGCTACTGTATAAGCTGAACCATCGCCCGAAATGGCAGTAAGTATTGACGCTACCAAACCAAATATAGCAGCCACTTTAATGCTTTTCTTTGCAAAATCAATATTGCGCTTCTTGATAAGATACCATGCACTCACTCCAAGTACAAATAAAGCACCTACAATCCAACTCGACCAAACAGTATGGAGAAATTTATTCCATGCAAAAGGCGAAAGAATAGCCCAAAAATCGACCATTTCGTTGCGAACGGTGTCGGGATTAAATTCCATTCCTACAGGATGTTGCATCCATGCATTAGCCACTAAAATCCAAAAAGCCGACAAAGTTGCTCCCAAGATTGTTAACCAAGTAGAAGCTAAGTGAAAACCCTTGCTTACTTTGTTCCAACCAAAGAACATGATGGAAATAAATGTAGCCTCCATGAAAAAGGCTAAAATGCCTTCAATTGCTAAAGGAGCGCCGAAAATATCGCCTACAAACCAACTGTAGTTCGACCAGTTTGTGCCAAACTGAAATTCGAGAATAATTCCAGTTGCAACTCCAATTGCAAAATTAACACCAAAAAGTGTCATCCAAAACTTAGTAATTTGCTTCCATTTTTCGTCGCCTGTGCGGTAATAAATGGTTTCCATAATGGCCTGAATAATCCCCAAACCTAAAGTTAGTGGTACGAAAATCCAGTGGTACATGGCTGTAAGCGAAAACTGCGCTCTCGACCAGTTGACTAATGATACATCTAATAGTTCCATAAATCGTAATTTTTTTTTAGATACTCGAAAAGTTAATAAGCGTTTTGAAAAGCAAAGATAGAAAATTATTTTGATATGTTTTCAATTTTGAACTCATTTATTTTATTATAAAAAAAATATAAATACTTAAGTTTATGCGAGTTTATAAACAAAATGCAACACAGTGAATAAATTTCAAAGTGCTGCATCTAAAATTTATACTTATAATTCCAATTATTTATTGAAATATTTAAGTATTACTTGTCTGTTGTAACCTTTTCTTTTTTAATAAGATAAGCAATTATCGAGTTGGGTTTCAAAATGCTTTTCAGACGTTCGTATGGTAATCGAACTTCGGTAATTCCTAAATAATAGGGTCCAATTTCGTATGGATTAAATACATAATTCAGACTTTCGTCGGTTAAATAAAAATTTCCATTTGGTTTAATTGCATCTATCCAAAAATCGGTTTTATCTAAATTTTTAATGGGTTCAAGACTTTCATCTTCCAAACTTTGCTCTACAATTCGTTTTTTAATTAAGTCAGTGAGTTTTTTTGTCGAATTTTTCATAAACAAATCGCTTTCGGTAATTTGTTTGCCATTTTTTAGGTTAAAATTCAAATAGTTTATTGTGTTCAAACCGTGTGCGCCTCCCATAAACACATAACGATTAATGCCATACGAATAAATATGTTCATCGCTCAAAAGCGAAAAGCCATCCATAATGTGCTCATTATTAAAACTATATAGCGATTTTTCGTCCATTTCATTTAAAATGGGTTCGTTTGTCAGCTTATATTCGGTTTTCAAATCGGATGTAAATTGATACACGAGTGAATCGTTAATCACAGGTATATATTCTGACCCAAATAAATTTGAAACAATGGTATTTCGAATCGAGTCAAGTACTTTATCGTCGTCAAAACACACTGGAATTTCAACATTTAACTCTATGCTGAGTGCCCCTTTTGAGGTGTCGGCAGCTAAATAAAACCTTTCAACGTCTGATTTTTCAATGGTACGTATGGTTTTTTGGCGGCATGAGCTAAATGCTAAAACCGTTAATAAACACATAATCAAACCTATACGGCTATTTTTCATTTTTATTTCACTTTATAGTTTTCGTACTGCAAATGTATAATTTTTAATGCGATAAATTTTAAATATTAGCTAAAAAACTGTATAAAATTTTTTAACGGTAAAAAACTGAACTAAATTTGTATGATTATATATTTCTTAAGTAGCTATTAATGATGATTTAAAACAATCATATTTAATTTTTTTTATGCGCGTATTTGGTTTAATACTTCTTTTGTTTTCATTGTTTATATTTATACAAGTAGTTTATTCACAGTCAGATAAAAATCCGTCCGATTTAATTGTTCCACCCGTAATTACAGATAATTCCGAAAGTCATATTTCCATAATCGATTCTATTTTAAATTTCAGCAAACAATACATTGGTCGTCCTTATCGGGGTGGGGGTAAAGGTCCAAATTCGTTCGATTGTTCGGGTTTTACTTCCTTTGTTTTTAATAATTTTGGAATTAAGCTCGGTAGTTCGTCGGGTGATCAGGCCGAACAATTGCCTGCTGTAGCCAAAAATGATATTTTACCTGGCGATTTGGTGTTCTTTAATGGACACCGACGTGGAAGTCGGGTAGGTCACGTAGGTTTAGTAGTTTCGAAACACGAAAACGGCACGTTCGATTTTATTCATTCTGCCTCAAGTGTCGGCATATCTATTTCGCACTCCGAATCAAATTATTATAACCGTAGGTATGTGAGTGCTGGTCGCGTCTTTACAACAGATTCATTACTCGCTAATTATAAATTTAAGAAGCAAGAAATTGCGACAGAACCTAAAATTAGCATTCAACCAGAAGTTTTTGAGTCTGAAAAGGTTGTTGAAACTACAGTCAAAAAAATAATTCCAGCCAAATACCACTCCGTAAAATCGGGCGAAACGCTTTCGTCCATTGCCAACAAATATGGCTTAACTATAGCACAACTCAAAAAGAAAAATAACTTAAATAGTGACTTTTTATCGCTTAAACAACGTTTAAAAATTAAAGATAAACAAGAAATTGCTGTGGTGGAAAAACTTAAGCCTATTATTGCAAGTTCAATAAAAACCGATTCAGTTAAAGTAGAGAAAGCGAATAATGATGCCGAATTGATGGTTGAAAAACTGGAATATCATACCGTAAAAAAAGGAGAAACACTTTTCAGCATTTCAAAAGAATTTGGTGTAAAAGTAAAAGACCTTATCAAAATTAATAACTTGAAAACCGAGAGCATTATAGCTGGTCAACGCATACAATTAAAGGATAATGTAAAAATAGACTTAGCACAAGAAACAAAGATTACTGAAAATGAGAAAAATGAAATTCCAGAATCTATTCTTGCAAACGAGAAGAATTATGGCACACATATTGTCTCGAAAGGCGAAACTTTACAGAGTATTTCGAAACAGTATAAACTTGCAATTGCAGAATTAAAGGAACTAAATAAATTAAGTTCGGATAATATTTTAGCAGGACAAAAACTAATTGCACCAACTAAAGGTATAATATCAACTAAAAATATTATCGCAAAACAAAAAACCAAAACACATACGGTTAAAAGTGGCGAAACCTTATCGGAAATTGCCGAAAAGTATAATTGTACTGTTCGTGAACTAAAAGGATGGAATGGTAAATCAAACAATAAATTAAGTCTTGGAGAAAAATTAAAAATAGTAATTTAACTTATTCAATTTCAGCTTTATGAATAAAAATGATGTTTTGCAAAATAGCATTGTGGCTGCTGCAATCGTATTATCGGTAATAATTGCTTCCTACTCGTTTGTTAATCGCAATAGCGATAAAAATACAATAAGCGTTACCGGGTTATCTGAACGAAATTTTGAATCAGACTTAATTGTTTGGAAAAGCCAGTTTACGGTAAAAAATAGTTCGCTTACGGCAGCTTATTCCGAAATTAAAAGTAATAATGCTATTATTACCAGCTTTTTAACTGAAAAGGGAATCAAAAATGAAGAAATGACGTTTTCGGCAGTTGAAATAGCAAAGGAATATATTTACACCAATGGCCCAGGAGGTACAAGTTACCAAAGCTTTGATGGCTATCGCCTGAATCAATCTGTAAGCATTAGCTCAGGTGATGTTGAGAAAATTGAAAAACTCTCGCGAGAAATAACTGAACTGATTAATAAAGGTATCGAAATTACATCGATGGCTCCACAGTATTATTATACAAAATTGGCCAATTTAAAACTAGAAATGCTTGCCGAAGCCACAAAAGATGGACTACAACGAGCAGAAACAATTGCCAAAAATGGCGATGCTTCATTGGGTAGTTTAGTGAATTCTACACAGGGAGTTTTCCAGATTGTAGGATTTAATTCGGCCGAAGATTACAGTTGGGGTGGAGCTTTTAATACTTCTTCGAAAAAGAAAACCGCTTCGGTTACGGTAAAATTAATGTATAAGGCAAAATAATAATTCATTTTGTCAATCCTGAGAAAAACGATTATCTTTGTGCGCCGTTTACAAATTCTAAATAATCAAAGTGGATAATTCGAAAGCAGTTTTGTTGATTTTTACGGGAGGTACAATCAGTATGTCCGAAGACCCGTCGACCGGAGCATTACGACCAATTGACTTTGAACGATTACAAGATTTTATGCCCGAACTAAAAGATATTGGTGTAAAACTGAAAAGTATTCCATTTATACCGTTTATCGATTCGTCGGATATGAATCCCGATATTTGGGAAAAAATTGCATTGATTATTGAAGAAAATTACAACGAATACGACGGTTTTGTTATTTTACACGGAACCGATACAATGGCTTATTCGGCTTCAGCACTGAGCTTTATGCTTGAGAATCTGAGTAAACCCGTAATTTTTACAGGCGCGCAACTACCCATTGGCATGCTTCGTTCGGATGCCAAAGAAAATATGCTTACGGCTATCGAAATTGCTACTGCCTACGAAAATGGCCAACCTATTGTACCCGAAGTATGTATATTTTTTGAGGATACACTTTTTCGAGGAAACCGCACCACTAAAAAGAATGCGGAACATTTCAATGCTTTTAATTCCTACAATTATCCGCCGTTGGCAAAGGCTGGTGTGCATATAAAGTATTTTCGTTCGTATATTCACTACAACGAGCCGAATGTTAAGCTAAAAGTTCGTACCAAAACGGACAGAAATGTTGCCATACTAAAGCTATTTCCAGGCATTACACAACACACTGTGGAAGCAATTCTACATATTCCAAATCTAAAAGCTGTTGTAATTGAGTCGTTTGGTGCAGGAAATGCACCGCGCAAAAAATGGCTTTTCGATGCCCTGAAATCGGCCAACGAAAGGGGAATTATAGTTGTAAACCGTAGTCAGTGTAGCACAGGCGCTGTAGAAATGGGTCGATACGAAACCAGCTTAAATCTTATGCATGCAGGCGTACTAAGTGTTCACGATTGTACCATAGAGGCTATAGTAACAAAACTAATGTACTTGTTAGGTGAATTTTCGCACCCGGAACAAATTAAACAAAAATTGTCGATTAGCTTAAGTGGCGAAATGACAGTGAGCTAAAAATGTAATTTTATGGCCGATAATAGTGTTAAAACCTGAAAACGTTCACTCCAGTTACCATTTTCGAATAACCAAGTACAATCGTTACGCAGCTCTTCATCTTCAATCAACGCTAAATTCTTTTCAAAATAATTCACAAAAGTTTCTGCTAATATTTTGTTATTATTCAACCAATAATCATACGGATTCATACCCGATTTTACTTTTCCAGAAAGCTTGTCGAAAAATTTCAGACTCATTCTTTTATAATAACCCGGCGCTAAGTATTTTCTGTTGTTGAGCGAAATTAATGGTGATACACCTGTTTTTTCCCAAGGATAATCGGCAAATTCTTTATTCTTTTGAGCAATCCAATCGATGTAAATTTTTTGTTTGAATTTTAAATTATCGGGTATGGAATAGCAATAACTCAGAAAATCTACATCTAAAAACGGCGATACACTTTGCGAATATACGTCTAAATAATAATTTCCATTCATGACTCCCAAAAATGCTCGTCCGTAAAATTTATACAATTCTTCCGATTCGAAATCTTGCTGTACGCCCGCAATATATTTCTCAGCTTTATGTATCAATTTCGAAGAGTAAACTCCTGACGAAAGCATAGGCTTGATGGTGTAAGGCTTTGATAAATACGAACCAAGTACCACATCACCGATTAAACCGGTGTGTATGAGTCCATAATCGTCGAAATTCATGTTTTTGCACGATTTTAAGACATGAGCACCACCCGAAAATATTATCATTCCATCGTTGTACGAAACAATTTCATCAATGTTGCGGAGGTAATTTCCATGATCGAGCGACTGAAACATAAATTCGTGTCGGTGGTCGATGGCAATTTTTTTTGCAATTTGTTCGTCGAGATAATTAGCTTGTGAAAATGTGAAATTTAATTGGTCGGTGTAGCCCATTTTATGAGCCATAAGCACTGTCATTCGCGAATCCAAACCACCACTCAATGTGGCTATATGCTTGTAATTGTATTCTTTATCTTTTTCAAATTCCCGTTTTATAGCTTGGCGAAATAACGCATCTACCTTTTCGATAATTTGCGCCTTCGAATCGGTTGTTCGCTCAATATTTTGTAAATGAAAATAATTGGAAATGGTAGTTTTTCCATTTTTATGTTCCAAATAGCAACCCGGCAATAATCGAGTAACGCCTTCGATAAACGAAATTTCGTTCAGCATAAAGCCGCTTGTCAACAGCGAATAAGCTGCTTCGGTATTGAGTTTTCGTGGAATATTGAGTTCGCTCATAAGAGCTGCAATTCGGTTAAGGTCGGAGGCAAAAAACAGGTAGTTGTTATTTTCGAATACAAAAACTCGTTTTGAACCAGTTTGATTGGTGAATATCAGCCAACTGTCCGCTTTTTTGTCGTAAATAAAACCGCTAAAATCGCCCCGAAGCTGTTTTACAAAATCATTTCCATGTTTCTCGTAAAGCGAAATTAATAAACCAAAAACCGAAGTTTTTTCACCAGTTTTCAATTCGTTTAGATTTAACAGAACACCTTCAATTCCAATAAAATAAGCATCGTTTTGCTCAAAAATCTTATCGTTCAGAAATTTTGAATTTGTAAGTTGCTGCACCTTGTAGCTATCCGTTTCAATCGTACGACAAATCATTTTTTGCTCGTGCGCACGTCGCAACGAAAAAACATCCAACGAATTGGTTGTTTTTTTATTTTTAAATATTACTGCTGTAAATCCTGACATTTTATTTGCTTTTTATCACATCAAAACCTTCACCATATACCCCAATAGCCGACGACTGTGAGATAAAGGCGTTCGGGTCGCACTCTTTTACAATTCGAAATATACGTATCGATTCATTCTTGCGAGCTATAACGGTAATAACCTTAACCGGCTCCTTTGAGTACCAACCCATTCCGTCGAGAATGGTTACTCCACGGTGCACTTCGGCATTGATTCGAGAAGCAATTTCTTCGTAGTTTTTTGAGAAAATGAAGAATTGTACCGATTGGCGTACACCATTGATGACCATATCCACGGTTAAAGTTGTAACTGTCAGCGCAGTAAGTCCATACACAATGCGTTCCAGACTACCAATTTCGAGAAAATAGGACGATGAAATTATCAATACATCACAATAAAGCAAAATCCGACCAAGTGTAACATTACGGTACTTATTGACTACTTTAGCAATAATATCGGTTCCACCAGAACTGCCATTATTCAGAAAAACGAGCCCAATGCCCACACCCGAGAGCAGTCCACCAATAACACAAGCCATAAAATCTTCCTTTTCGCCCACAAAAGTACCTACAGGCGCCTGAGGTAAAATAGTGAAGAATAAAGTCAAAACACTTACTCCGTAAATAGTTCGCAGACTGAATTTTACCCCCAATGTTTTAATGGCAATAAGTAGCAAAACGGCATTTATACCAAAAAATGTAACTGAAATTGGTAATCCAGAAGCATAAAAAACCAATGCTCCGATACCTGTAACGCCTCCTCCGGTAATTTGATGCGGCAGCAAAAATGCCTTCCACGCGCCAGCATACATCAATAACCCGAATGCAATGAAAATGAATTCTTTTACATTTAATTTTTTACTCACATAGTGAGCTTTGATATTCAGAGTCTTCAGCATTTTTAGTTGATTTTAATTTTTAAGTATATCAACAAACTATATTCACAATCTTTCCCGGAACAACAATCACCTTTTTAGGAGTTGCACCTGCTAATTGCTTGATAGTTTGATCGTTTGCCATAGCTGTTTTTTCTACTTCTTCTTTTGGCATTTCCGCAGGTAATTCGAGTGTGAAACGAACTTTTCCGTTAAACGAAATTGGATATTTCACCGAACTTTCAACCAAATAGGCTTCGTTACAAATAGGAAATTCTGCATCACAAACTGTTGCTTTGTTTCCAAGTACAATATATAATTCCTCAGCAATGTGCGGAGCAAATGGTGCTAACAAAATTACCAAAGGCTCCAAAATTGCTTTTTTGTTGCATTTTAGTGTAAATAATTCGTTTACACATATCATAAATGCCGATACAGAAGTATTGTACGAGAAATTTTCTATATCAAACGTAATTTTCTTGATAGTTTTGTGAAGCGTTTTGAGTTCTTCGGCTGTAGCTTCATCGTTGTTTATCAGTAAATTACCATCTTTGTAAAATAAACTCCACAGTTTTTTCAAAAAGCGATGAACGCCATCAATTCCGTTGGTATCCCAAGGTTTCGATTGCTCCAATGGACCGAGAAACATTTCGTACAAACGCAAGGTGTCAGCTCCGTATTTTTCAACAATATCATCCGGATTTACTACATTGTACATCGATTTGGACATTTTTTCAACAGCCCAACCGCAAATATACTTGCCATCTTCAAGTATAAATTCAGCATCAGCAAACTCAGGTCTCCATGCTTTGAATTTATCAGTATCGAGTATATCGTTCGAAACAATATTTACATCGCAATGAATTTGAGTAGTTTCGTATTGATTTTTCAAATTCAACGAAACAAAAGTATTTGTATCTTTTACGCGATACACAAAATTACTTCGTCCCTGAATCATTCCCTGATTTATCAGTTTTTTGAATGGTTCATCCTCGCAAACAATTTCCAAATCGAACAGGAATTTATTCCAGAAACGGCTGTATATCAAGTGTCCGGTTGCATGTTCAGTTCCACCAATATACAAATCTACATTGCGCCAATACTGATTAGCTTCGGGACTTACCAATGCTTTGTCGTTTTTAGGGTCCATGTAGCGCAGGTAATAGGCCGACGAACCGGCAAAACCGGGCATGGTATTCAGTTCCAATGGAAAACCATCAATTTCCCAACCTTTCGCACGTCCAAGTGGAGGTTCACCTTTTTCGGTTGGTAAAAATTTATCTACTTCGGGCAATTCAAGCGGAAGCCGACTTTCGTCGAGCATATACGGCAATCCTTCTTTGTAATAAACCGGAAACGGTTCACCCCAATAACGTTGACGACTGAAAATTGCATCGCGCAAGCGGTAATTTACCTTCACACGTCCGATTTCTTTTTCCGAAATATATTCTTTCGCTTTAGCAATGGCTTCTTTTACGGTTAGTCCGTTCAGGAAACCGGAGTTCATCATTATTCCCTCTTTGGCATCCAAACTTTCTTCGCTCACATCGCAACCTTCGATGAGTGGAATAATTGGCAAATCGAAATGTTTTGCAAATGCATAATCGCGGCTATCGTGTGCAGGAACAGCCATAATAGCACCAGTACCATAACCCGCTAATACATAGTCGGATATCCACACCGGAATTTCAGTTCCACTTACTGGATTGATAGCATACGAACCGGAAAAAACACCCGAAATACGTCGGTCGGCAATGCGTTCACGCTCGGTACGTTTTTTTGTAGCAGCAATATAAGCCTCAACATCAGCAGCTTGCTCGGGAGTTGTACAAAGTTTTACATAATCGCTCTCAGGAGCCAATACCATAAAAGTGACACCGTAAATGGTATCGGCACGGGTAGTAAACACTTCGAAATCAAAATTCTGATTTTTAATTTTGAATTTCATCTCAGCACCTTCGCTTCGCCCTATCCAGTTTTTTTGTGTTTCTTTAAGTGAGTCAGTCCAGTCGACAGTATTGAGACCATCAAGTAAACGCTGCGCGTAAGCTGAAACACGCAAACTCCACTGACGCATAACACGTTGTTCTACAGGATGTCCGCCACGTACCGAAACGCCTTCACTCACTTCGTCGTTGGCTAGCACAGTGCCCAAAGCCGGACACCAGTTTACTTTTAAATCGGCCAAATACGCTATGCGGTAATTTAATAAAATTTCCTGTTGTTCTTTTTCTGTTTTCGATTTCCACTCGTTAGCACTAAACGATAATTCTTCGGTGCAAGTTGCTGAAATTCCAACCGAACCATTTGTTTCAAAATGTTTAACAAGCGACTCAATGGTTTGCGCTTTTTGCAGTTTTGTATCGAAATAATGATTAAACATTTGAATAAAAGCCCATTGTGTCCAATGATAATAATCAGGTTCGCAGGTGCGAATTTCGCGATCCCAATCGTAGCAAAAACCAATTTTATCCAATTGCTCACGGTAACGGGCAATATTGTTTTTGGTAGTTACAGCAGGGTGCTGACCAGTTTGAATGGCATATTGTTCGGCTGGCAAGCCATAAGCGTCGTAGCCCATCGGGTGCAACACGTTAAAACCTTTCAGGCGTTTGTAGCGACTATAAATATCCGAAGCGATATAACCCAGCGGATGTCCAACATGCAAACCAGCTCCCGAAGGATACGGAAACATGTCTAATACATAAAACTTTGGTTTCGAATTGTCTATCTCGGTTTTGTAAGTCTGATTTTTTTTCCACTCAGCCTGCCATTTTTGCTCTATTTCTCTGAAATTGTATTCCATCACTATAAAATTTTCGTAAAATATTATTTCTTATTTTTTTATTTGCCCCAAACCCCTAAAGGGGCTTAAAGAGAAGACCATTCGGTACTAATTTACATCCCCTTTAGGGGCTTGGGGCAGTTTGACTATCAGTTCCCCTGTTTCTTTCCACCATCTTTTTTAAGTTCAGCTGGCTTTTGTTCTAGTAGTGGAACTGCATTTATATCCCAGGTTTCTTCAAATTCCCAGTTGGCGCGCAAACTAAACTTTTTGGGATAATAATACATTTCTTCGGGTTGTTTTCGCGTTGAAATTTCGCCAGTATCCCACTTTTCGTTTTGGTTTTTATCTGTAAAAGCACGAAGATAAAAATCTCCTGGTTTTAAGTATTCAAACAAAGTACCTTTCGATTGTGCTTTTTTTGTTGCTAAAACATTGTCTTTGGTGTCGAGCAGCTGATACATTATCAACGAATCGAATGTTGCAGGAATTATTTTTAGTGCCGCATATTCATCTAAGGATTTAATTTTCATCTCAGCTTTTAACTTGTTGTTTTTTAGGTTATAAATGCTTTTTATAGCAGCCGAATCGATATGTAATTCATATTGTTTTTCGGGTTCCCATTTGTAATCAACTGCAAACATCATGCGGGTTGAATCTACTTGACGCCATTTAAGCGGTAGCACTTTATATGTAGAGTCAATTTTTTGTTGTAATTTTATTTTCGATAAATCAATTGAATCCAAAGGTGCATCAAACGTAAGCACCAACGGATTATATAACTCAAAACTCGAAGATGCGTTCGTATTTAGTTTGTAAAATTCAGTTTCGGGAATAGCCTGTTTTTTCGATTTTGCCTTTGGATTTACTGCTGCTTTTCGCATCAATACGTTTATTGTATCGGTTTGCGGTACAAGCTGAAAAATCGAATCCGTTTTCTGATACGTCAATGTCATAGTCAATGTATCAATATTATAAACCGAACTATCTTTTAACCAATACGTTAAAGTGTCTAATGTTGTATTCTTTTGTAAAAGTACTTTGTCTTTCCAATCGAAATTAAGCGGTTTTATTTCGGGTAATTGAGCCGCTGTT
The DNA here is from genome assembly GCA_964511115.1 of uncultured Paludibacter sp. GTDB lineage: Bacteria > Bacteroidota > Bacteroidia > Bacteroidales > Paludibacteraceae > Paludibacter. The sequence continues at coordinate 17,538 of CAZEEN010000041.1, forward strand.
GTGTTGAAAAAAAGCGTAAAAGATTGGCTCTTTTTTCGTTCTGATTTTACGAAATACTGCCGTTTTTTATTTTCTTTAAAATATTTAAATAACAGATTATCAGGCAAAAATTGTGTAACTGTAATGGTGCGAACAGTATCAACTGTAACTGTATCTTTCCAAACTGTATCTTGTTTTTCTACTCTTATTGCAAAAGGTGAAACCAACGAGTCGATAAAAGCCACATTCTCGCCTGGCTGATAAAAATAATCTTTACTCACATCACCCAATGCATAAATGCGGTATTTCCCGGGTTTGCAATTATCCACTGTAAAACGTCCGTTTTCGTCAGTTTTTCCAATGCGTAAAAATGGTTTTTTGAAAAACACAGAATCATTATCTTCCGCATAAATACCTACAATAACGCCCGATACAGGATTCAAATCATCCGCATTTATAAGTATTCCCGAAATCTGAAGTGTGTCAATTTCATTTCCTGTCGAAAAAGCAAAACGATAATTTACGAGCGGATTTTTTTCGTTCAAATCCACAATCGAACTACCAAAATTTATGGTGTAGGTAGTACTATCTTTTAAATCATCCTCAAAACTAACCGATACAACTTTTGCATTTCCTTTTACATCAGGTTGTTTAGCTTGCGGCGGCGAAATAATAATTGTTTCGTTCGGTTTTTCCACCGTCACGTTTTCGTCAAAAATAATTTGTATTTCTTTTTTCTTAAAATTCAATGCACCGTTCAATGGCGTCGATTTCATTACGCGTGGAGGTGTTTCATCCTTTGGTCCACCCGTTGGCCCCTGGGCTTTATTGGCACAAGCATATACCAGCAAACCAATTGAAAAAACGATTAATATTTTTGGAACTAAATTCTTCATTTCTAACTTCTAATTTCTAACTTCTAACTTTCTTGTCAAAACCTTATGCCCAATTCGGCAACGCAAACAATTTTTTTCGTCGCAATACATTTTTTTTAATTGCAAAAATGCCTGCGAATCGTAAGCCGTATTAATCTCCATTCCTAAGTTTTGCCAACCCGTAACAATCGAATTTTTTTCTGCCGGAACTTTCTCCAATAGGTTTATGGCTTTTTCTTTTAATTCTTCGTTCCCATTTCTATCCGCAAAATAAAACACAAAAGGTATCACCGTATTAATCAACAAACTATAAATAGAGTTTTTGCCTAATTTTTTACTTTTTTCAGTGCTTTCTTCGCCAAAAAGATAATGTTTTTTCCAATATCCCGATGGTTCACAACGGAACAAGGAAACTAAATTATTCATTTCAGGTAGCTCAATTATTTTCGAAAAAAGTTTTGATGAACCGTAGATAATGGCTGCAAACTGCGCTATACGAACATGCGGAAAATTATCAGGACGAAGTCGGAGTAATTTCCATTGCGAACCGTCAATAGGTTTTAGGTCGTATTTTGTTTTCAAAAAATTAAATTCTCTTTTAAGTTTTTGAAAATAATCGTCGGCATAATCGTTTTCGAGTAAACCTGCTTGTCCAAAAAGCAATGCTTCAATCTGAAATAAATCGTTTTTGTGTTTGCCCAATATCGAAATTGGTAACGATTTTGCCAACATTTCGAATGCCTGACTATTTGTTCCAAAACCAAAACTTCGAGCAAGCGTTATGTAAAATGCTTCTTCCCAATGCTGATTATTCTCAGTTAGTAAACTTTGTATATGATTCGTTTTCAGCCATAAACGCTCAGCAAGCAATGCATTTTTCCAGCTATGAATAAAAATGGAAGGTATCTCCGAAATTTTATCGGCACAAGCTATCCATTTTTTATCGTTAAATAAGGCATCGTAATTCTGTTCTATTTCTGCCGGATAGATTAATTCTAATTGAGGAATTTTGGCTCCATCGAATCTGAATACTTCGCCATCAGCTTTTTTTACAACATGCATTATTACAGTGTTGTACGATTTGTCTGCTTGATGATTATGTCTTCTCCAATCGCTTGCCAATGTATGAATTTCTACATTCCCTGCCCAAATGGTATCACCTATTTTCACTTTTGCATTAAAAAAATCAGGACCTGCATCCGTATTAATTTTTCCAACATCAACAACTTCAACCATTTCACCTTCAGTAGTTCGTAAACCCTGCTGTGTAAATAGTTTTTGTTGCCAAATATAATGTAAAATAGATTCTTTCAT
>CAZEEN010000042.1:0-19676 GCA_964511115.1 uncultured Paludibacter sp.
AAAGTAACGGAATCTTGTACAAATTTTTTAAGGTAGTATCCGGTTGAAGTTGAATTCTTTTCGCCAATTCCATCTTTACCGCCACGATAACTCTCAATTGGGTTACCATTTACAATTTCTTCATCGCAATAAATTGTTTGTGAAAAACGATAATCTTTATTGGCAAATGGAGTAGTAGCAGTATAAGTTGGCAAATTATATGCATCTGCTAAGTTCTGCGACGGACATGTGGCATTGGAGCATACACCGTTCACATTCACATATTTAGGGAGTCCTCCTTTCGGATAATTCCATGTTTCCATAAGGTTATTATCCAAAATATCTACTCTATTATCCAAAATATTCTCGGTATTTGCCACTGTTCTGTCAAACTGAAGTTTGCGATAACTGATATCAACGCTGTAAATACCCGAATTGATAATGGCTGCAGCTGCTTTGGCGGCACTATCGCAATAAGCAGTATTGTAAGTACCACTGTTATATAGTGGGCTTGCGGCGTAAAGAAACAAACGACATTTTAGTGCCAGAGCAGCTCCTTTGGTAATTCTGCCCAAATTATTCGATGTCCATTTTCCTGCACTGTACGGAGAATTAGGCATTTTTGCTATCGAATCAAATTCCGAAATGACACCATTCAAAGTTCCCGAAATATAATTCACCATTTCGGCAGTGGTGGCTTGTTTTAGTGCTTTGGCTTCTTGTTCGGTAATCACTTTATCAACAATAGGTACTTTTCCATACATTTTCCAAAGTTGAAAATGAAAATACGCTTTAAAAAACTGTGCATCGTTACGATACGCTTTCAGATTTACCAAGAAAGTATTATATTTAACTTTGTTGTCGGGATGTTTTTTATAGTCTTTATAAAAATTAAACTCAGTATTGGTAGTTGTATCCGAAATTTCCAGAAAATGACTGGCATTGTTTATTCCTTGGTACAAAAATCCCCAAGCTCTGTTGTAAGGTGTATTGTACGAATTCCAGCTGCCCTGATTAAATGAGGTAGTTGTTCCAAAAGGAACGTTACTTTCGGCTTCGTCGCATGCATTTGCAAGCATTGTAATACCTACTTCCTGAAATCCATTATCGAAAGAATGATACAGATTATCCCACAAACCGGTGATAAACTCCTCGTTTTTTACTACTAAATCTCTACCTATAAGCTCTTTATCATTTACCTGATAAAAATCTTCGCACGAAGTGGTCAGAAAAATGAATAGGCTGAGGAATGTTAGTATTCTTATTTTAGTTCTCATATTTGCTTGTTTTTACAAATTTTCTATGTGTTTTTTCTATCAAAACGAAACGCTAAGGCCTAAACTATAGGATTTCATGGAAGGATATATTCCCAATGTTTCGGGGTCGCCATGTTTATACTCTTTGGCAAACGTAAATAAATCTAAACCTAACAAATACACCCGAGCGGAATTGAAACTAATTGCTTTTAGCCATGCTTTTGGAAGTTCGTAGCCAATTTCGAGATTACGAAGTTTAAAATAATCGGCCGATACCAACCACATTGAACTGGGCTGACTGTTATTTGCATTTGCTGTTGTCGAAAGCCTTGGGTATTTTGGTGCATCGAAATTAGTTGGCGACCAACTATTTTCGGTAAATGTTTTGTAGGCATTTCCCTGCGTACTGAAGGGCACTTCATATCCTCCCAGCATAACTGAACTATTCATGGTGCCTTGTCCTAAAGCCGAAAGATAGATTCCTTTGTATTTTAAATCGATCGAAACTGAATACTCGAACTGAGGAATGTATGAATAGCCTAACGGCACCATATCCGAAATATCAATTCTGTTGTCGCCAGTATTGTCTTTATAAATAGCATCGCCGGCTTGCGTGTAGCCAAATGTTTGTTTTACAACAGCATTGGCAGCTTCAGCATCGGTGGCATAAAAACCAATTTGCTCATAACCAAAATATTGGCCTATTGGCATATTTATTCCGCTCCGATTGTCTACGCCTGGCAATGGAATAACATCTGGTTTTTTTACCATTTTACTCTTATTGTGCCAAATTCCACCGTTAACTAAATAACTGAAATCACCTTGTTCGCCAAAATAATCCACACTTAACTCATATCCCTGATTATTAACTTGTCCGCCATTCAGATACGACAATCTTCCGGCAAAACCCATGGTAGAAGGCATCATATTATTCCAAGCAATAATGTCGGTTCTTTTGTCGAAAAAATAATCAAATTTCACATTTATATGATTGATTAGTGTAGACTCAAAGCCCAAATTCAGTTTATGCGATAAATCGGCAGATAAATTCGGATTTGCTAATGGTCCAAGTTGGTACGAAGCTCCCGAAGGTGCATACGAATTGGTTTCGCCAAAATTAACACCGCCAAATTTTTGATAATATTGAGCATAATTCATTCTGTTTTTTGCATTGTAACCCGGAAAGAGCTGGCCACTTCCACCACCAACAATACCATAAGAGGCTCTCAATTTGAGGTAATCAATTTTATCGTTTTGGCTCAGAAAATCTTCTTTGCTTGCAATCCATGCCACCGAGCCTGTCGGAAAAAATTTGAACCGATTGGTTGGATTGTATTGTTCCTGACCATAATAACTGCCAGCAAATTCAGCAAAATATTTATCGTTATTGCTATAAGCCAATCGCAAACCCAATCCGCCATTATCGTAATTATAAGGATTTGAACTGGTAATTTGTTGTACATAACGATCCATGTGATACATTAACAGTCCATCAATTTTATGCACTCCAAATGTACGGTTAAAGGTTGCATTCGCTTCAAAAGTCATGCGTTTGTAAGTAACTACATCCGAGCCCCAAGCCAAGTTGGTGCTGTCGCCATGTTGTGTGTAAGTAGTAGTAGCTAAATTCGATGGATCATCAATAGAATAGGTAGCAAAACCACGTGTTTTATTGTCCCAAAGTACCATCCAAGTAGTTGACGAACCAGCTGCTCCTAATTTCAACCCTTTCAGGGCGTTGTCAAATGCATATTGCAGGCGCAAATTCACATCCAGGTTTCTTTGCAAAAAGGTTTGATAACCCGTTTGCGAAATCATGCCGAGAGGATTGCTTTTGTAAGTTGCTGTACCACCAAGTGTACCATTCGGGTTTTTTACAGCATATTCCTGTGGTGGCGTTTGGAGCAGCGCACTGATAATTCCATCAACACCATATCCGGGATAGTTACGGTTATCAAAACTAACAGCCACATCTATCGAAGCGGTTAATCCTTTTAGCACATTAACATCTAAATTAGTACGTACATTCACTTTGTCCATTGTTGCCTGAGTAGAATATTTATTCAAATCACTGAATTTTAATATCCCTTGATTGGCTATATAGCCCAAGCTTACCATGTATTTCGATCGCTCATTTCCTCCGCTAATGTTTAATCCGCCGGTCATTACCGGTGCGCTACTTAACAAAAAGTCTTTCATGAAATTATTGTCGGGGTGCGTGTATTGATAATCTCCACCCTGTCCGTAAAAAGGAATGTCGGTTGCTGGGTCGTATTTGATGGGAAGCCCATCATTTAAACGTGCTTGATTGTAATAAGTGGCGTATTCTTTTGCATTGAGCAATACTGGTGATTGTGTTGGCTGTTGTATGCCGTAGTTGTAATTTACATCCACTTTCATTCCGCCAATTTTTCCTCTTTTTGTAGTAACCAACAATACACCGTTGGCAGCATCCATTCCATACAAAACAGTTGCCGAAGCATCTTTCAGTACCGATACACTTTCAATTTCATACAACGAAAGTTGGTTATATTCCGCTCTAAACCCATCCACAATAACCAATGGCTTAGTGGAATTAAATGTGCCCTGACCACGGATAGTTAATGACGGAGCACTTCCCGGAGCACCCGAAGTTTGACGAACAAAAAGGCCTGGCAATCGACCAACCAATGCATTGCCCACCATAGGAGTAACACGTTTAGTTAAATCATTTGCATAAATAGTGCTAATGGCAGCAGTAACAGCATTATAATTCTGTACGCCAAAAGCTACATTCACAAGAGGATTTTGAACCGAATCAATTTGATGTGTTCTATAAAAATCTTTATTGCCTTGGGCTGAAATTACTATTGAAGACAGTAAAAGCAACATTGTAAAAAAAAGGCTTTTTCTATCTGAATATATTCGCTTTTCTTTCATTATTGTATCATTATTTGGTTATAAATAATTTCTTTATTAAAAATTCGTTTTCAAATCATCAAATCTCCCTACCATCCCGGATTTTGAATCAGTTTTGATTTCTGAATTTCTTCCAACGGGAATGGATATAAATAGAACTTATTTGAAAAGAAGCGTGGTTCACCCAATGGTTTCCGTGTAAAAGTAGGATTGTTGGCAGTACCTGTAACATCCAGCCCTGTCATTTGGCCTCCAATATATCCATCACCCATTTTCCAGCGTTTCAAATCGAAATATCGGTGTTCTTCAAATGCCAACTCAACGGCACGTTCTCTTTTAATTCGTTCGCGCATATATTCTTGCGTGTCCTGAAAACCGGCAATGGTTTCGATATTCGGTTGCCCGGCACGGTTGCGAACAGCATTTATCATATCACGTATGTGCTGTTTGTGTCCGTTAGGGTCGTATTCGTTCCAGGCTTCGGCAGCCATTAGATAAATTTCGGCTAACCGAATGTAAGGCCAGAAACAATTATGGAAAGATAATTCGCCAGTAATTTCCTGATCTTTAAGGAATTTGCTGTAATAATATCCCGAACAATTATCCACAGACTCGGGACGATTGGCTCCTTTGTCTGTTGCCGAACGAAACGATATATCAATAGTAGGTTTTGCAACTCCCTCAAGCTTGTACCCATGATAAAACATACTTCCGTAAAAACGTGCATCCAAATTTTCGTATGGTGTAGTTGAATTGTAAAGAGTAGCCGGCTGATCCGATCCATCTTTCATTTCGTACATATCTACAAAATTTTGAGTTGGAATAACGTTACAACCTACCGAAAGTAACAATCCTGTCCCCATTCTTCCCCAAGGAATTCTGTAATATCTACCCCATTCAGTTTCGTTATAAGTTTGAGCTAGTCGGGTTCCCCAAATAATTTCGGTATTCCGAATTGGATCATTCGGAAAATAGTAAACAGAGGCTTTGTAAGCTTCTTTGAAAGAAGAAACTCCTGCGTCTCCATTTTTAATTAATTTATAACCATTGGCTAGTGCTTCCGTTAAAGTTGCATCAGCTGCCTCAGCTGCTAATTTCCATCTTTCCTTATCATAAGTAGGATATTTTATCAAATCCTGACGACTAAATGAAGGAAAATAGGATTGGTTGTCGGATGGATTAAAAAGTGGACTTGCACCCCACAAAAGCGTGCGGGCTTTCAAAGCCATAGCCGCTATTTTGTTGATACGACCAAATTCTGCGCCTTCGGTTTTTACGGGTAAATCGGGTATAGCTTTATTCAATAAATTTACCAACGAATCTACTGATTGTGCAATAGTTAATCGTTCTGTTGAGTAGGTTTGACTTAATTTTGTATATTCAGGCACCCAAGCCAATCCGCCATAACGCTTGAAGTTTTCGTATTGCTTGGCAGCCACAAAAGCGCGAGCTTCGGCTTTTCTTTTTTTGATAATTGCTGCATCACCGTCTTTTACCATGTCAATTTTATCAATATATAAAAATGCACTTCGAATGGACTGATAGTTAAACATCCATTTATCTTCGAGATAAGGGTATTGTAAATCGGACGACAAAGTTCCTTTTAAATAATAATTAATACCTTGCACCGACCAATCATTAAGTTGGGTATGCGCTTCGTCGCACAAATTAGTTGTATTATGGTTCATCAAGCGGAAGGCGTAGTTCCAAGAACCATCTTGTCCCATATATGTAGGATAACCCCATGGAGCAAAAGCGTAAGCAGCTGCTAACACTTTATCTGCATCTTTCATTGTACTAAATACTACGTCCTCTGTAAGTCCTGATGCATCAGGTCTTTCTAGGAAATCATTACATCCTAATAGTGTAGTAAGCAACGTAAGTATGGCTATTTTTGAAATTAATTGTTTCATGTTCAAAAAGATTAATAAGTATCAATTAAAAGGTTACATCAATTCCGAAATTAAACATTTTCATTACGGGATAGTACGATTCCCAACCTCCGCCACCCGACCATGCTTCAGGATCATAATTTTTCATGCGATCATCTAACGTCCAGGTAACTAAATTTTGAGCCGTTAACGATAGCCGTATATTGCTAATCGACAGTGGCTTTGTCCAACTTTTTGGTAATGCATACCCAATCTGTACGTTTTTTATCCGGACATAGGTATCATCGTACGCCCAAAAAGTGGAAGGTATAAAATTCGATTTCGTTTCAGACAACTCGGCGAACGAACTTAAAACAGGATAATTCCCATCACGGTTATAAGGCGTCCATCTGTCTTTAATCCAGTCAAAAACAGCTTTATCACCACCTTGTCCCAACCGCTGCGAAAAGCCACTTGGCATATAAATCATGCCTGATGCACCTTGTAGCAATGCCGAAAAATCGAATCCCTTGTATGAAAACCCAAAAGTGCCAGCAAAAGTAGTGCGTGGAGTTATATTGCTGTAATCCAGCGGCACTCTGTCGTTATTATCAATTTTCATATCACCATTTACATCTTTGTATCTTACGTCACCCGGTACAGGAAATGGTTCATAAGTATTATAAGGATTATTTGGGTTGTTTATTTCAGCATAACTATTCCAATATCCTTCGGCAATTAATCCGCGCGACATTTGCAATGGTAGCCCTTGATTGTAAAGCCATGGATAATCTTTTTTCGATTCGGAAAGTAAAACAGCATTATTTTTAGAATAAGCCAATGTTAATTTTGCGAAATAACTAAAATCTTTCCCAATGTCATCGTTCCAACCCAATTCAACCTCTATACCACGGTTTTGCACTTTGGCATAATTAACTGGTCTTGTATATGACTTTGTGAGAGGAGAAACACTCCATGAGTGTGGAAAGTTAGGAAAAAGAAATCCTGGCAATGTTTCCATATTGGTAAGAATATTGTCCCTATCTTCCTGAAACACATCAACAACCAAACTCAGTTTGTCTTTAAAATATTTACTATCGAAACCAATATTCGTTTTTCGGGCTGTTTCCCAAGTTACATTTAAATTAGCTGCCGAACCTTCTTGGATTCCCGGAATTCCATTTACACCCCCCGAGATATTGCTCTGTTCACCAAATAAACCACGATATTGCTGCGGGAAATAAACATAATTTCCCGGTATATATAAAAACCGGTTATTACCTATACGGTCGCTCCCCACTTCGCCATACGAAGCACGAAACTTAAATGAACTTATGGCTTTAATAGGTTTCATAAAAGGCTCGTCTGATAAAAGCCAACCAACTGAATAGGCAGGGAAAACTCCAAAACGCTGACCAACAGGGAAATTCTCAGAACCATTAATACCTAAGTTAAATTCTGCAAAATAGCGGTTTTTGAAATTATAAGTCAACCTGCTTACAAAACCCTGATAAGCAACTGGAACATCAGGGAATGCCGATTCGAAATAATGTCTTTTTTCCTGATTATATAAAGCCAAACCGGTAACGGAATGATCGCCAAAAGTACGGGCATAATTCAAGGAAGCTTCCATATAATACTTTTTGCGCTTATCAGGCATTTGTCTGTTTATCAGCATCTCACCATCAAATCCTGATTCTATAAATATCGGTTCGTTTGTAGCAGGATCTCTGGTAATGTCTACCCTTACATGAGCCGAACGTGTATTGTACCAACTTTCTGTATAAGAGTCAAATGCGAATTTTCCGGCAATTGACAAACCTTTGGTAATATCATCCAAATCGTATTTTGTCGAGAACATGGTATTAGCCGTAATTTGCTCACGATTATACATACCACCACTTTGCACTGCTACAAAAATTGGATAACCATTAGCCGAAACCGGAAGGTTAGAAATTACCATGTGATTATTTTCGTCAAATCCGGGCGAAATCCATGGTACTGACATGTACATTGATGTCCAGAAACTATTATTGCCAGGACTCGAGGCACCTTGTCGGTTTTCGAAACGTGCATCAATATTAATACTTGCCGAAAACTTTTTGCTGAATTGGAAATCCAAATTCGAGCGTACGTTCATCCTGTTGTATTTATTGTTAGGATCAAATCCATAACTCGGATTGCTTTTTATTAACCCAGTTTCGTCGTAATAACCTGCCGAACAAAAGTACTTTACCAAATCGCTACCGCCACTTAAGCTCAGGTTATGTGAAGCCTTCGGTGCATAATCACGAAGCATATATTCGTTTATGTTTAAATCGGGGTAGAAAAACTCATTCAAATGATAGCGATAATTATTCATTTCGTCGTAACTCTTAATGGCAGGTTTACCATCATTATAGTTTGCCTCATTTGAATATAATATTGTCTCGTAAGAATTGAGCGTGTTCTTCAGATTGGTAGGTTGTGCAAGACCATAATTAAAGGAGTATGAAACCACTGGTTTTCCGGATTGACCTCTTTTGGTGGTAATAATAATAACGCCATTGGCACCTTTTACTCCATACACAGCTGTGGCAGAAGCATCTTTAAGTACCGATATGGATTCAACATCGTTTGGGTTAATAGATTCCCAACCCGACACATTACCTAAGGTTTGTCCAGCAATATCTGTTGGGTCTTTTGTGGCTATTCCACCTCCGGTACGTTCTACTCCATCAACAATTACCAAAGGTGAAGCATCATTCAAGGTGCTGATACCGCGAATATTAATACGAGGTGTTTCGCCTCCAGGAATACCAGTTTCCTGAACCGAAACCAGACCATTTAAACGACCCACCATGGCGGTGCCAAGACTTCCTGTTGGTGCTTTAGTCAAATCTTTGCCCGTAGTAGTCGAAATAGAACCTACAACCGACACTTTCTTTTGCTCTCCGTAACCAACCACAACAACCTCACCTAAAGTTTTTGCATCTTCCTCGAGTTGAATTCGGAGTAGTTTTTGAGCATCGCTTTTCACCTCTTTGTCCGAATAACCGATATAGCTTATCTTGATAATTGAACCTGTTTGAGTTTTCAATTGGAAGTTACCATCCAAATCAGTAATTGTACCAATTGAAGTTCCTTTAATAGTGACATTTGCACCAATAATTGGTTCACCCATTTCGTCAACCACCTTACCTTTAGTTGTAAAAGTGTTTTGTGCCGAGATTTCAAAGAAGGTTAACACAAAAATGAACAATAACATATAAGTTTTGTAACTAAAAAAGTAGTTTAAACTTTTAGTCCATATAGCAGGCATTTCAATTAAGTAATGATTCATAGCATATATTTTTGAATAATTTAAAATCTAAGATTGCGATACAAAAGTAATCTTGACATTGTGTTATTAAAAATCCAAACGTATCATTCGAAGTGTCTTTTTGTAACATAGTCTGTAATTATTTAATAAAAAGGCAATTACAAATAAACTTCTAAATTTGTTGGCTTAATTATTTTGCATTAAAACAAAAAAAACAGACTCAAAACCAACTTTCTTTGAATCTTTTTCTTATAATCTCATTACAACTCAAAGCCTACTTCCCGGTATTCTTTGCTTTTGTAATCGACTTAAAAAAATCATGTATTGACATTCCAAAACGGGCTTTGAAGTTTTTGTTAAAATGAAAGCTGCTGTTTACGCCTATTTTGAGCATTACGGTTTCTATATCACGTTCACCTTTTTCGAAATACTTCTTTGCTTCATCCAATTTAATTTCCCGTATATATTCAGAAGTCGATTTACCTAATAATGCTATCATTTTCCGATGCAATTGCATTCGACTAATCGACATAGCATCGCACAAAAAATCAATTGAGAATATTGGGTTTTCAAGATTTTCTAGAATAATTTTATTAAATTTCGACAAAAACAACTCCTCCCGTTTCTGCAGTTTAATCTCGTAACCATTTTTTTCTTCTTCTCCTTTTTGAGTTTTTTTATTGCGTAAGTAGTTGGTAATTTTGAGTAACAATGATTTGGTAGAAAATGGCTTGGCAATAAAATCTTCTGCACCAGCCTCCAATGCTGAAATTTCTTCGTTTTCTCCAGCTTTTGCAGTTAATACAATAATTGGAATATGGCTTGTACGGTAATCATTACGAACCATCTTTATTAAGGTAACACCATCTACCTGAGGCATCATTACATCCGTTAAAATTAAATCGGGAGTATATCGCAATGCTTTATCAAATCCATCCTGACCATTGATTGATTCAAAAATACAGTATTTATTATTGAGGCTTTTTACTAAATACGACCGCAAGTCGTCATCATCTTCAACAATTAAAACGGTCGCTTTCCCAATCTCGTTTTCTTTTGTTTGCAAATCTAAATCATCTTCATTTATTACATTTTTAGGTTCTTCCAACAGGACTTCCGAGGCAATATCAATAGGCAAATTAATTGTTATTTGTGTCCCTTGTCCTTCTTTTGATTCTATTTCAATCTTTCCACTACATAAATCTACTAGTTGTTTTACAAGCGACAAACCAATACCAGTACCATTGATTGAATCAGTAGCCTGATAAAATCGTTGAAATATATTGGGTAAATCCTTTTCAGGAATTCCACACCCTGTATCTACGATTTTTAAAACGAGTTTTTTATTTTGTTGTTCCACAAACACATAAATATCGCCCCCATCGGGCGTGAATTTAAAGGAATTTGAAATTAAATTAAAAAGGATTTTGGTTAGTTTGTCCAGGTCGAAAATCAAATAATGATCTACAATGTCAATTACAAATTCATAGCGTATGTTTTTGCTTTTCGCAAGACCCACAAACGATTCTTTTATATCTGTAAAAGCTGTTGGCGCAAAATGAGTTTCGCAATGCAATGTGCTTCCATCATTTAGTAGTCTACGAAAATCTAAAAATTGATTCACTAAATAGAGCAACCGGGATACATTTTTTTCAATAATACCAATCCGATCGTTCAAAAATGGGTTTTCAATAATTGTTTTGTTATTCCTGATATCCTCGAGTGGAGCCGAAATTAAGGTAAGTGGTGTTCTGATATCATGTGCAATATTGGTATGAAAGCGTAGTTTCATAGAATTCATCTCTGCTTCGTGCTGGCTTTCAATTTCCTTAATTGCAAGTTGTTGTTTTAGTTTTGTTTCTTTGTTTAAATAACGAAAAACAACTATAATGATAAAACAGGCCAAGCAAGCATAGATGATAAAAGCCCATATTGTAAGCCAGGGAGCTGCTTTTACTACAATTGTTATATACCGCTTTTCACCCCAATTATTATCATTGTTAGATGCTTTTACCCAAAAACGGTATGTTCCCGCAGGTAATTTATTATAACTTGCACTTTTACTCAGATAATCGGTTGTAATTGAATCTTTATCATAACCTTCCAACTTATACACATACATGTTTTTGTCAAAATCATTATAATGTGTTGCTAAGAAAGCAATACTAAAATTGTTTTCTTTGTAATTCAGCGTAATTTCTTTTGTGGTATACAATGGCTCTTTCAACTTCTTATACTTAGCTGCATTGCTTTTAATGGATTTTCCATAAACTAAAAAATCTACTATTTGAACTTTAGCAGGATAAGGATTGCTGCTTTGACCAGCCGTGTTAATAATGTTAAGACCGTTGGTTGTGCCTACATACAACAAATCGTTTGCGGAGTCTACATACATTCCTTCGAGCATAGCACTTGTAAACAGTCCATCTTTAACTGTAAATCGCTTCTCCACTTTAGTTTGTGTATTATAACTAAAAAGTGCCTGAGAAGTACCTAACCATAAGTTTCTATGGCTGTCTTCAGCTATCGACATTATTTTGCTGTTACCAATTAATCGCAAAGTGCTGAGCGATTTTACTGTTAAACTATCACCATTTACCGTACAATAACTTAAACCTGAGTCTGTTCCAAACCATATAATAGAATCGGAAGCCACTACAATACTCCAAACATGATCGCTTGCTATTGAATTTTCATCCTCGCCATGTACCAATCGTTTTACCTTTGATACTTTACCCGTTTTATCCAAAAATACAGCTGCTGCACCATTGTCTTTAGTACAAGTCCAGATTATATTGTGAATTTGGTCGTATACAAGCCTGCTTATTTGTTCCGACGAGAACATATCGGATAAACTACCTACGGAAACAAACTGTGTTTTTTCATTTTTACTTTTTAGATTCAATCTAACTAATCCATTTGCACAACCTACCCATAGGTAATCGTACTTGTCAATAGTTACTGCAAAAGGTGATTGTAACTTATTGCAATGAGGATAAATTTCGATTAGAGGAACAACTCTTTTTTCTTTAGACTTATAACAATAAACAAACCCGCTAATGGTAAGCCAAATATCACCCATTTTATCTTCTACTATTGTAGGCGATATTAAAAAGTAAGAACCCGGAATTCCGGGTATTTCAATTCGTTTTAAGGGTTCATTTTTGTCCGAATAAAACAATCCATTGGAGTTAGCACCAACCCAAAGTCTGTTTTTACTGTCTTTAAATACTGATTTAATAAATAATCCTTCTGTAAATTTATTCTTCTCAATCACAGATGACTTCTGAAGCAAGTCAATCTTTGCAACTCCTTTGTTTTGTGAATGTATCCAAACGTTTTTCGTTTTGTCGATAAACATTGATTTTACCGAGTTGTTCTCAAAAAATGAATAGCCACTCAATTTAATTTCAGTGTTTACTTCTTGAGGAATTTGGAGCTTATAGATTGCTTTTCCCACAAGTACTATATAGTTATTATCATCTAATAATTTAATGTCATTTACATTTGTATTTCCAAAACACAGAATCTGTCTAAAATTAGAGGGTTTTAAGATTGTGTTTTGATTTGGTAGTTCGTTTTGTAGCCTAAAAAGTCCGCTACTTGTAGCTATCCAGATTATTTTATTCCTGTCTTTATAAATACTATTGATGGTTATTCCAGTTAAAAACTTTGATGGTGAGTAAATCTGTTCACCTTTGTTTGATAACAAAACACCACCAGATGGAGTGCCTACAAGAATGCCTGTGTTTTCATTTTCAACAATACTCAATATGTAATTGTCTATTCCGGGTGCTGACGAGTTTAGAAAAATTCCTTCAACTTTAAATTCCTTTTCGTTTAATACTGCACGATACAATCCGTTAGTAGTTCCTATCCAAAAATTTTTTTTGCGATCTTCGTAAAACGAAGTAACAATGGCGTACTTTAATGGCTCAAAATCAAAATGCTCAAACTCTTCATTTTGATAATTAAAACGGCTAATTTTCCCGCTTTCGGTAATAACCCAAAAATTTTTCTTAGAGTCAATGTAAAGATTTAGTACTCTATTTCCATGAATCGATTTAGGATTGCCGGGGTCGTGTCGGAATTGTGCAAAATTTGTCCCATCATACCTATTCAGTCCATCTAACGTACTTACCCAAATTAAACCATAATGATCTTGAATAATCATTGATGCATCAAATTGCGAAAGTCCTTCGTTTACTGAAAAGGTTTTAATCTTGAATGTTTGTTCAAAATTAAAAGCAAATAGGCTCCATGATAATAATACAAATGTTAATACTATACCTAATTTCTTCATTGTTTATTGATTGTTTTTTTACAGTGCAAATATAGACAATATTAATAAACAAAATTTTTACGTTAAGTAATAGTTAAATATTTTTCTAATTATTAGTTCATCAGCATTTTATAACTGGCATTTACATGTCCCTGAATTTTCAGCAACAGGTAACCCCGAAGTTAATGCTTGATCCATTTGCTCCTTTTCGATCGGATTTAGCTGCTTCACAAAGTGTTGTAAATGAGCCTTTTGCAGTGCGATTCGGAACTTTAAGCAACGAACCCTTCAGAGTTATTCAGGTTGACCCCGACCCAAAAGAACCAGAAGGAAATCAACTACCATTTGAAAATGATTTATCGATATTACTACTGATAGCAGGAGTATATGCTTTGATTAAGTTTCTGAAATAATATACTGTAATAAAGAGTTCGGTTTATTACCCACCTTAAAAACTGACTTTCTATTTTCCGTTCAGTTATTGACAGTTATTTCCCAATTCTTTTCGTTGAGAGTAACAAACGTATCAGTTTTCGTGTCAGTCGGCTTTGCTTGTTGTGTGGTTTGTTTACAACCAAAAACAAATAAGGATGTAATGAAAAAGGTGGAAATATATTTTTTTGACATAGTTTTACTCTCTTAAATTTTATGCAAAATAAGGTCGCAATTAATTAAATTGGTATTATTTTTAACTATATACTAATCAAAATGACAGGTAATTGAAAGTACAACATCATTTTGTAAATTATTGTTCGTACAAATATATAAAATTTAAATACTTGATATTATTAAATACTTGATTAGACAAATCTGTTGATTTAAGTTAATTGAAAAGGATTCAATATACGACATTTTTCGTATTTTCTTATCGTGTTGCTGCATATATCTTTGCAATATCAATTAAAATATTACAATATGAATAAACAAAATTTTTATCAAAAATCATCTTTAATTTGCTTACTTCTGTTTTCGATTTTAAAAGTTCAGGGTCAGGAAGTAGTTCAGGAAAGCACAGAGTGGAACAAACTAAGGTTTCAACCCGGAATATCTTTTTCGTTCCCAATGGCTATAGATTTGCAGAATCCGGTTATTCCAATGGGGCTAAACCTCGATGCTTACTACGAGTTAGGTAAAATTGCCGATTTTAAAGCCGGATTGCAGTATGGAACGTTTAAGGGCGTTTCGGTAGGCGGTACATATCATCTTTCCGATAAAATATCGTCCAAAATGACACGTTTTATTGTGGCACAAACAGGACGAAAAGTCTATTTTTATAAAAATATGTCCGAATACAGGCGGGTATTTGGACCAACTGCTAATCTCCAAATAGGCAATTATTCTCCTACAGGTTTTTATGCCCGATTCGATGGCGGTATCGACTTACAACGACATTCCAGAGCCTATTACGATGGGTATCCAAGTTCAAGAAATGGCTTTAGCTCCATAAAACTGATGGCCACAGTTGTAAATTTAAATCAACCTGAGGAAACCAGTTTAGGTAAACAGATGACTAATAGAGTGGGAGTTGGTGCTTCGGTAGCCTATTTTGCCGAATTAAAACCATGGAAAAGAATTACGTTTTTTGGAGGTATGGATATGGGCTACATCACCTTATTAGGCGTAGAAGACTATTATACAGGTTACGTTACACTCCGAAACACCAAATGGATGATTATTGGAAATTTGAAAGCAGGCATTTCTGTAAGTTTATAAATCCAATGACAAAGGCAGTGTCCGATAACTGCGGCTCTGCCTTTGTTTCAGAAAATATTTTGAAATTGTGCATTTCTAATTTTAACAACACGAATAAAAACATTTAACTTGTTTGCCAGTTTAATTTATTGTTCTTATAAATCAATTCATTTTCAAATTTAGAATTCAAAATAAAATCTTTGCATTTAAAAAAATGCTTCACTTTTTCCTTCCGCTTTTCTTGAGCGCCTGATCGAGCAGGTACAAAATTTGCCCGTTGGTGCTGCGAAATTCATCCGCAGCCCATTTCTCAATCGCGTTCATGGTATCGGAGTCGATACGCAACACAAAGCTTTTATTTTTTGTTTCTTTTGCCAAAATCTGAAAGGGAAATGGTTAATGATAAATGATTAATGCTTAATGATTAAATAGTAAATACTCTTATTGGTGTAATGTTCCGGCATTTATAACGGGTTGAGTGCCTTCTTCGCTACAAAGTACCACCATTAAGTTGCTTACCATGGCTGCTTTTTTATCATCGTCCAAATCAACCACTTGCTCGTCGGCCAATTTTTTCAACGCCATTTTTACCATGCCTACAGCACCTTCTACAATCTTTTCGCGAGCTGCAATAATGGCATCAGCCTGCTGGCGACGAAGCATTACTGCTGCAATTTCGGGTGCATACGCTAAATAGTTGATACGTGCTTCCACTACTTCAATTCCCGCAATTGTTAAGCGTTCGTTGATTTGTTCTTCGAGTATATTATTAACTTCTTCGCCGCCCGAGCGTAAAGTCAATTCGCTTTCGGCAGCTGTACCTGTGTGGTCGTAGGCATACAGTCCAGCTATATAGCGCAAGGCTGAATCGGCTTGAATTTTCACAAAATGTTCGTAGGCTTTCATTTTTTGACCCACATTATCTACGGCTGGTGTACCCGGAGTAGAAACTGTCATCGATGCATTATCCACATCAAACGATGCTTTGTAGGTATCGGCCACACGCCAAACTACCACCAGACCAATCATTACCGGATTACCGGTCTTGTCATTTACCTTAATTGGTTCAGCATCGAGGTTACGGGCACGAAGAGTGAGTTTTTTCTTGGTGTAAAACGGATTTACCCAAAAAAATCCATTGTCTTTCACTGTGCCTTCGTACTCACCGAAATAAATCATTACACGAGCTTCGTTGGGTTCAATTTGCATAAAACCGCCCCACATAATGCTATTAGTAATTAGCAACAATACATCAGCAATAATAAATGTAGCAATAAGTGCCGACGAAATGTCTGCATTCACCGTCCAGATAAAAAATACTACTATTCCAACCAAAAAGAGTAAATTAAAAAGCATCATTGGTATGCCCGCAAGCTTTACTCCACTAAAATTTTCTTCTTTTGTTTTCATTTTTTCTATAATTAAATCAATATTATAATGATATCACAAAGATTCAGAAAAATAATTTGAATAACCAAGTAATTAGACGATTATTTTTTGAATAAAATGAAGAAAAAATTTGAAAGAATAATTATTGGATAGAGGTAGGCAATAATTATAGCCGTTTATAAATAAAATTAGGTAGTATTTTGAAAAGAATCGCTATCAATTTCCAACGTTTGGTTACATACGCTACTTTTCGCTTTGCTTTTATGGCATTAACTATTTGTTTACTGGCTTTTTCTACCGTTGCCACCCAAAACTTTCCATCGCCTTTTGCCATATCGGTATCTACAAATCCAGGGCGAATATCGGTTATGGTAATGGGTAGTTTAAGTGAGTGGACTTTCTGTCGCATTGCTTCGGTATAGTTTATCTGATAGGCTTTAGAGGCATTATATGCTGGAGCATCTTTGTTTCCACGCAGTCCGGCAATGGAACTAATTACCACTAAATGGCCTGATTGCTGCGCAATAAAATAATTCATTGTCCAATCAACAATATTCGTAAAGCCCATCACATTGGTTTGGCAAGTTGCTTGTTCAATGTCGAAATTCAGTTCTCTGTTTATTTCTCCTGTACCCGAACTGAGAATTAACAAATCGAGTCCACCAAGCTCCTGAACAAGCGCTTCTAAGGTCGAAATAGTACTTTCAAAATGGGTAATATCCATTTGTTTCGGTATAAAAACAACGGGATTTTTACTTGACAATTCGGTTAACAGCTCCAGTCTACGACCTGTAATTCCTACTGAATATCCTTCTGCAGCAAGGCCCAGCGCTAATTCTCGTCCAATACCCGAACTTGCTCCTATGATTATGGCTTTTCTCATTCCAGTTGTATTTTTTCTACAAAAATACAATTATTCAACCCAAAACCGCAAAACAGTTTTCAGTTTTTCAGGAGCAACTTTTCTGGCGTCCGATAAATAAATCTCGCGATGATTATGTCCGATTCTTTTCAGCTGATTAGCATCGGTAAATTCCTGCATTTTAAGGAAACTTATTGGCTCACTGTCGTAACTGCCTTCATGAAGCATTTGTACACAAAGTCCATCTTCAATGGTCTCAAACTTTACTTTTTCGAGTAATGGATGTGGCTTTTTCTTTTTGGTACGCTCTAATGCTTCGTGTGCAAATTCTGATGTAACAAAGTCCGGTTGCCGCATCATAAGTTTGAAAATCAATGCATTTTTATCCAAAGTACCATTGTAATTCTTTTTTGCATCTTCCTCAATATCCCAAACACCTTCTAGCGGAAATACCGTATATTCCTCGTAATTTGCAGGTGCAAATCCTTGTTTAGGACTCATTTTTATGGCGTATGAAAGCGAATACAAAACGCCAATATAATCGGCAAAAAAGGCATCGTTTGGATTTCCTTTTCCTTCGATGGTGAAGAAGTTGAATTTTGGAACAACTATCGTTTCCGGCTTGTTTTTAGGCAGATAAAACTGCTTGTCGTGTTTTTTCCAATCGTGTTTCATATTGAATACTATTTAATCTCTATTACTTTATCAATTCGGCTATCCATACAAACGCTCAGGTCTGTGGTTATGAATTTTCCATTATAAAACAAACTAAAAATGGTTGCTGGAGTTGGTGCTGATTGTGCTTTTTCCAATGTGTCTAATTTAATTATTTTTAAAGGCAGGTTTCTTTTGGCGGCACTTTCAGTCAATGATTTTGTTACGTGAAACTCCGAATATGGACATCGATTAGAGTAGTAAGCCACTAATCCGTTTTTATCCGCACATTCATCCGATTTTACAGTGTTTTTGAATGTTGGATTTTTTGCTTTCGGGTTTATTTTTCTTACGAGCAAACTAAATCCTGAGACTAATTTTTCGCAGGTTTCAAAACCGTTTTTCAGCAGCCATTTGGTATCACTCATAAAGTGAAACTTACTGGTACCAACAACTGTTACCAAACCGTATTTTCCTTGATTTTCCGCGTCTTCAAGTGCAAGTCGTAATAACTCTTTACCATAACCTTTTCCTTTGTATTGACCTGATACCCAAAAGCAATTCACTAATAAATAGTTGGGTGCTTCAACAGGAGCCCAACCCTTTTCGGCAGGGCAATACTCTATAAATACTTTTGCCCGTGCATCAATCCTACGAAAAACATAGCCGTTGTCAAATTCATTTCTTAACCAGTTTTTTTTTGCTTCGTAACTTTCAGCACATTTTTTGTCCGAAAATGCACAACAAATATGCTCTTTGTCAATATTTGACTTGTCAATACTTATAATTTTTTCCATAATACAACACTTGTTGAAAGATAATGATATTCAAAAATAATATAAGCTTATCCAATACCAATTGAATTTATTATTGTTAATGATTTATCCCAATTTCTTAACAATATAGCTTGCCAAAAATGCTTCCAACAAGCTCAATGGAATAGCATAAACCAATAATCCGAAAGGTAGAATGCCCATATTCACGGAACTAATCCACATCAAAACAAAACCTACGAACCAGCTTAGAAGTGTAGTTTGAAGTAACGAAAATTTCTTTGAAATCACAAAAATAGCAATAGCAAAACACAGTGACCACACGCCCCACATAGCGCCATTGATAGGTTCGGATGGAAATACAATACCTAATTTTTCGAAATGTGTAGTCCAAAACGATTTTAAAAGAAATTCATTACGTGCAAATTCGGAAACACTAATCCATGTTGTTGCCAGTAATATTGGCAAAATAGTTTTTTTGAAAGTTTTCATACGATTGTTTTTTTTAATTAAATTGATTATATCTGTAAAAGTAAAACAACTCCGCATTAAATCAAAATTAAACTTGCTGAATGAGAAAAATGAGGGCTGAATGAAATTAAACCAAAATATATGTGTTTGATCCGCTTTCATTCCACTGAATTGATTTTTTTTAGTGCAAATGCAGGTGCTAATCTCGACATTAAATACAGAATTTTTGCTCCTCCTACTTTGATTTC
>CAZEEN010000043.1:0-19485 GCA_964511115.1 uncultured Paludibacter sp.
TGGAAATTTAAAATCAAACGATACTAACTTAATTCCCCTTTAGGGGCTAGGGGTTCTCTAATTCCCCTTTAGGGGTTAGGGGCAGATGTTTTTTTTTATTTTTTCTGAAAATCGAGTTCAGTTAATGGAATACAGTTTTTCCAATAAGCATCGGCATAAGGTGCTACAAGATCAGGTACAGCTTGCTCCGCAGTTCTATCTCCTTGACCTATGGTATATCCCAATGCTTTACAGAAAGGTAAGTACCAAGAATCTTCACCAGCCAATTCTTTCCAACGCTCAATTAATATCATTTCTTCATCGATTTGAGCATCTGATTTTGGAGCGTAAGGTGTACCTGGGATAATCGTAGTTATTGTGTAAGTAAGTGGATTTGTTACAGGGACTACAGCAGCAGCAATTTTATAACCATCACTATTCCATGCCCGCTGAGCCACTTTGTTATAATCATCAGACCACCCAGCAATTCCAGCACGTCTCTTTATCATCGCACGGTTTAGATAAAGTTCAGCCAACCGTATCATAGGGATATTCTGAAATCTACCCTCATCTGTTCTAAAGTACTTATTCACTAAAATTACTGGTTCAGTTTTCCCTATTAAGCCGCCATGTTCTGGACTAATTATATATCTCCCATCATCAGAAGCACCAGGTCTTAAACCATAGTAGGTTTTTTTAGGATTAAATGCATTCATGTATAAAAGTGAATCAGTATATGCACCTTCATAACGATAGAATAATCCGAATTTATTTTTATAATTTCCAACTTGAGTAATATCAGGAGGCATATTATAATATCTTAAATCCAATTTTGCCGCATTTGTCTCTGCGCCTGCGCCTGTCATCCAACCCATTTTTTCAAGGGCGTTTTTGGATAAGGTCATTTGTAACCAGTGAGGAAAATTACTCCAAGTACCTGCTGAAAATTGTCCATTCCCGCCCCCTTTGGAGTCGCGAGCACATTTAGTAAAAAGCGGTATGTAAAGGGAATTATGAATATTCGTAAATGTCTTGCTGTCAGCATAAAATCCCCACAATATTACTTCTTTGCTACCGATATCCGAAGCAAGAATATTAGTGCTTTGATTGTTAAAGCAATCAAATGGATTAGCTGCTAAGGTATATCCTCCATTGCCAATCACATCATTTAACTCAGATAAAGCATTGTTGGGATCTGCACTTTCAGTATTAGTAAATTTACCCATGGTGAAATAAACTTGGGCTAAAAATGCTGACGCAGCCCATTTATTTGCTCGGGCTCTGTTTTTGTAAGATTCATGCATTCCTTCTTCCCATCCTTTTGGCAAGAGTGATTTAGCCAACACCAAATCAGCCACCATCATGTCGTAAATTTCACCTGTAGTAGCAGGTGCATTATTTAATGCATCTTCTGAATTCAGAGAAACGCGCTCTCTTTTTACTAAAATCCGTGAGTCATTAGCACCACCATATATGTAGGCTGGGCAAAAAGTAATGGCTAGCTGATAATAGGCATAAGCACGCATGAATAGCAATTCTCCTCTGATTCTGTCTACATTTTTTGTCTTGTCGTCAGCGGTACATTGTGGAAATGGATTATTATCAGTCGTTCTATATAGTTCTAAACCAGTGTTACATAGTCCTATTACTTGATAAAGAGACCCGTAGAGAGTTTCTATGTAAGAAATTCTATCAGTGTATTTTCGTTTGTATATTTGGTCGGTTGCATATCCTTCCACGTTCCCGAGGAAACGGAAGTAATCAGATTGCATCACTTGATTAGTCAAATTTAAAACCTGAGGTGTACCATATCCACCATAAAACATTTTATTGTAGGGCGACACAGCAGCATATTCCAACTGTTCAACAGTATTCCATGGATTTTGAGGTTTACGATCTAATTTAAAGAACTCATCGTTACTGCATGAATTAAAGCATGTAGCAAGTATTATGAACAATATATATTTATTTTTTTTCATGTCGAATGTATTTTTTGATTAGAATTTAGCAGATAAACCAAAGCTGATGGTACGTGTATTAGGAATGCCAGCAGCATCTACCCATGTAGCACCTTCGGGGTCATACCCAGGATAGGCTGTAAAAGTTAGCAGATTGCTTGCTTGGACTGATAATCTTACCATTTGTAAAGATAATTTTGATGTAAGACTCTTAGGTAATGAATATCCTAGTGAAACATTTTTCAAGCGAATAAAATCACCTTTATACATGAATTTTGAGTGATTACTAGATTCAGGGCTGTAGTTTCCTTTATTGGTTGTATTTGGATCCCACCATCCCTTGGCATTGCCTGCAGCATAGTTAGGGTCGTCGGCAGTAGTGCTCCAAGCTGCGCCAGGATATTCACTGCCCCACGATTGAATTGGATAAGTGGCATCAGTCTTGCCTGGTTCCCATGTTTTTCCTATCATATCAGCTAACAAAATGGTTTGTCCGTTATGTACATAGGAGCTGCGTTTTCTATTATAATCGTATATCCAGTTACCGCCAGAGAAGGTGAAGAACACATTCAGGTCGAAACCATACACTTTAAAGGTATTGTTCAATCCACCAAAGAATTTAGGGATCACTGTTCTGTAATTGTCAGCGTCAGCAAACAAAAAGCGGTTGATAGCTAGGTTTTCAACAGTTGCTGGTATAATACGTCCAGTTTTTATGGTTTTGCCCGTAGAATTGTATTCCGATTGGTCAATTTCATAAATCATCTCTACCCCTTTGTCTGGATCAATTCCAGCATATTCAGCCATAAAATAGGTGCCTAATTTTTCACCTGTTACATTTTGGGTTCCATTTCCATATCCCATTCCTTTACCACCCACATTGAGGGAAGGTGTCAGATTGAGAATTTCATTGTCATTAAAAGAAATGTTAAAATCAGTACTCCATGAGAAATTTTTTGTGTCAATATTTTTGCTGTTTATTGAAAAGTCGATACCATAGTTTGCCATGTCTCCTACATTTTGCCATATCTTAGGTTGGCTTCCTCCTATGCCTGTAGATAATGGCTGATCCACTCTCAATAGCATGTCTGTCACTTTTTTATAATACCATTCAATCGAACCAGAAATCCTGCTGTTCAGGAATCCATAATCTAAACCAAAATCAGTACTGTTTGTTGTTTCCCATGTCAGATTCTCATTTCCAATATTTGTAATAGAAGTTCCTGACGCAATTACATCATCGGTGCCATATCTCATGTTATTGCCATAAGTTGTCATTGCTGCATTATTGGGTACAGCATTGTTCCCTGTTTGTCCAAAACTGCCTTTGAGTTTAAATTGATTCATTATATTACGTAATGGTTCAAAGAAACTTTCTTCAGAAACTAACCAGCCTGCTGAAAATGCTGTAAAGTTACCCCATAAATTGCCGCCAGTTTCCGTTGCGAATTTTGTAGAACCATCGCGACGATAACTTGCTGCCAATACATATTTGTTTAATAATCGATAATCGGTACGGAAAAAATAGGATCGCAAATAATCTTGTGTACTTGTTTGTGAAGACATGTCCAACTTAATTCCTGGGTTTGTTCCCAATTCTGGATATAACCCTGCTAAGTCCTTCGCCTCCATCAGTCTTGTCCAAGCAGTTGCACGCATTGATTCAGTACCAAGTACGGTGTTGAATGAGTGGGCTCCAAAAGTGTTGTTGTATTTAAGGTAGGCGTTATAATTAATAGATGTTCTGTTCACATTCTGATCCAATGAATACGATTCAGCATCCTCAGTAATATATTGACTACGCCACTCTACGCTAGAGTTACTAATATAATCCATTCCAAATTCAGTTCGTAACGAGAGTCCTTTGACAGCTTCAACTTTAAATTCAGCAAAAGTGTTTGCCAATATTCTGTTTTGTTCAACATAATCTTGCAAAAGTGATCTATCGTTATTCGCAGCTAAGTTACCTGATTGAGCACTCCAATAGCCAGTAGAATTAGTAGCATCCATTATTGGCATCCAAGTCATTGCGTTTCGATTGGCAGATTCAAATGCTCCCGCTTTTCCACCACCACTTCCTATTGCACCAGCGTATCCTTTTTTCACTCTATTGTTGAGCGAATGGGAGAATGCCATATTGGTTCCGACTTGTAGGTTTTTTATTACTGTGAAGTCGGCATTCACACGACCGGTCAGACGATTGATGTCATTGTTTTTTAGTATACCAGCATCATTTCTATAATTGAAAGAAGTATATACTGATCCACCTTCAAAGCCGCGAGTCATATTCAAGTTGACGTCTTTATATTCTCCAGTACGTAAAACTTGATTGAACCAATCTGAATTAGTAGCAAGTGCTTGTTCTCTTGATAGTGGAGTGAATTTTACCGTAGCTAAATCAAGCACAGTCATAGGTTGGAATAATTTCGTTGGATCACCACTTTGATATTGAACAGCTTTATCTACAAGTCCAAACCATTGCGCAGTACTTGCAAAGCCTATGTCTTTAGCGTTGCGTGTTAAACCGCTATATCCCATGGTGTAATCCACGTTGACAGCTCCTTTTCCGCCCATTTTTTTACCAGATTTGGTGGTGATCATAATTACCCCATTGGAGCCACGCGAACCGTAGATGGCTGTGGCAGCGGCATCTTTTAATACCTCCATGCTTTCGATGTCGCTAGGGTTAATCATCGACATAGGGTCTTGTGAAACTGCGGTACCACTTTTTTCTAATCCACCGCCTGAATACATAGGTACACCATCAATAATCCATAATGGATCGTTACCAGAGCTAATAGAGTTCACACCACGAACGCGAATAGTGGTGGGTGCGCCAGGCATTCCCGAAGCCGTAGTTACATTTACACCGGCAGCACGGCCTTGCAATCCTTGTGTGGGGGAAATAGTTTTGAGAGCAGTTAAATCTTCCGATTTTACAGAAGCAGCAGACCCAGTATAGCTACGTTTGCTTACTGTACCGTAACCAACAACCACTACTTCTTCTAATTTTTGAGTGTTTTCTACCAACGTAATTTTGTAGTTATTGCTTTCGCTTACAGCAATTTCTTGCGCTGTATAACCAACATACGTGATGGTAAGTTTTGAGTTTAAAGGCACATCCAATCTAAAGTTTCCATCAAAATCGGTGATGGTACCTAATGTAGTTCCTTTTACAAGGATGCTGGCTCCAATTATCGACTCGCCTTTAGAGTCGGTGATAACACCCGTAATTGGTTTAGAACCTGCTTTGGTATTCTGTGCGTATGCAGTTGAAAAAGCACAGAAAAAAAACAATGCGTACAATAAGATATTGCTTCGCAAAAAAGTTTTTCTTTTCATTGTATATATTAATAAATTATTAGTTTTAAAGCTCATTTGTGGTGATGCGTTTTTTTGACGAAAAAAAGACTGCTTTCCCCTAAACGAAAAGTAGTTTATGATAATTAATAATTCATTCTCTGTATTCAATCACTTTAGTTTCTTCGGGTTGTAACGAAATTTTGGTTGATAATTTTTCTTTTAAAATTTCATTACCGGTTAATATTGAATAAGGCTTCGCATTTTGCATCAAAAGTTCTACGTGCTGTGCCTTCTTATTTTTATTTATCAAAATTACCACATAACCGCTGTCGGTACGCAAAATTTTCATTAACACGCCTTCGGCAAATTTTTTAAATCGAATGGTAGTTGCAGGTAGTTGCAGGTAATTGCGATACTAATTCGCGCTCAATAAATTGCGCCAGCGGTCGGTAATTATTCGTTTCACGAGCTGCTAGGTTCGAATCTCGTAGCTTCCGCAAAACCGAAAAATGGCTGAATCAGTGTTGATTCAGCCATTTTTTTTATTTTTTCGAAAGTCGTTTGTCGGAGCCTTTCCACGAACAGCCAAGACAATAGAGAACAGTTAAGTCGAAGCCATCGAGTGAAGTTCCTTCGTGTAAAGGAAGAATTTCGTGTTGCTCGTTCACAACAACTACCACCGATTCGCCTTTTTCGTTTTTGACCTGAAAACGCCCTATTTTACATTGCGGACAAAGTAGTTTTTTCATATCTTTATTCGTCGTCGTCAACTACAACTGTTTCTTCGATTATGCTGTTGTTGTCGGCAATTACTTTCACTTTTATCGAATCGATGCTATCTAAATCTTTTATTTCGTGAATTTCGTTATCGTCGAAACGAAGAATTCTTCCAGGATACGAGAGCAACCAGTTTAGGTTGTGTGTAGCCATTATTACCGTTGTGCCCGATTTGGAAATATTATACAACAATTCCACCAATTCATTTCCTGTTTCGGGGTCGAGGTGTCCAGTAGGTTCGTCGGCAAGTATTATTTCAGGTGAGTTTAACAAGGCGCGTGCAATAACAATACGTTGTTGTTCACCACCCGACAGTTGATGTGGCATTTTATTAATAGCAGCCGACATGCCAACTTGTGTCAGCACATTTTCAATTTGTTCCTGTATGGTCGAACTATCTTCCCAGCCGGTAGCTTTGAGCACAAACTCCAGATTGCTACGCACCGAACGGTCGGTGAGCAACTGAAAGTCTTGAAAAACAATGCCTATTTTACGACGTAAAAATGGTATCTCGTTCAGCTTTATCGCATGCAAATCGTAACTCAACACGCCTGCAATGCCATTTTCGATAAGTACATCGCAGTAGAACGATTTCAGCAATGAGCTTTTACCACTACCCACTTTTCCGAGCAGGTAAATATATTCACCCGAATGCACTTCTAGATTTACATTTTTCAGCACATGATAATCCTGTTGATACACATCAACATTTTTATACTTAATCAAAAGCGTTTTATCCATTTTTATAAGTTAGAAATTAGAAATTAGAAGTCAGAAATTGTGTTCATCTCTTAATTATCACATCATCAAAGCATTACATTGGCATATTGGCACATTGTCTCATTGGCACATTGCCTATTTATGTCTTTTCCTCAACTCCCGCCCAAGGTCATTCAACGAATATCCTTTCGAAGTGAGCAATACAATAAGGTGATAAATAAGGTCGGAAGCCTCGTACAAAAATCCTTCATCGGTACCATTTGCCGCTTCAATAACTGTCTCAACAGCCTCTTCGCCAACCTTTTGCGCCATTCGATTTACGCCTTTGTTAAACAGCGAAGTGGTATACGAACCTTCGGGCATTTCTACAAAACGTTTTTGGATAAACTCTTGTAAGAAGTTCAGGAAGGCAAAGTCGCCATCGTTTTTTTCGTTCCAACAAGTATCGTTACCCGTGTGGCAAACTGGTCCAACAGGTTCCACTTTAAATAATAGTGTATCGCTGTCGCAATCAAGCAAAACATCTTTTACCATTAAAAAATTACCACTCTCCTCCCCTTTCGTCCAAAGGCGGTTTTTAGTGCGGCTGTAAAAAGTCACTTTCCCAATTTCTTTTGTTTTGGCAAAAGCTTCTTCGTTCATATAGCCTAGCATCAACACTTTCGAACTATATTTGTCCTGTATAATCGCTGGAACTAAGCCATTCGATTTTTGAAAATCAATCGTCATTATTATTTATTTTATACGTATTATAAACTTAATATCGTGTAATAGTAAAAAGGGCTATAACACTAAGTATCACAAAGTACTCCTCAAAGTTTCACGAAGTTTTAATATAAATGCTAAAAGCATCTTTTTCACATCAGCAATCTCGTAATTCCTAATTCGTAATTATATATTTATTCGGCAAATTTACTAAAAATCGTACATACCGACAATTTTTTTATTCAGTTACAGCTGGAGGCAATGCTGTCGACTCTTCCAACGGAATTTCGTCAGGCAAATCTATTTCGAGCGTCGAAGAATCTTTCTTCGTTGTGTCGCGCGGAATATAAGTGTGGCAATTGTACGAGCTACTTATCGGTTCTTTGGGTTTCGAAGGGAACTTGCCTCTATAGTGTTTAAAATTTTCATCCTTCAACACTTTTTCCATAAACAAGCCAAATACCGGCAATGCCGTTTTGCTTCCTTCACCCAGCTGACCGGTGCGGAAGTGTACGCTACGATGCTCGCCACCAACCCAAGCGCCACCAATCAAATTTTTTGTGACCCCAACAAACCACGCATCCGAATAGTTCGACGAAGTCCCGGTTTTGCCACCAAAATCGGTATTGTAATTAAATAAATTCCATTCCCACAATGCTTGTGTGGTTCCTCCGGATTCTGTCATACCGCCTTTTAGCATTTCGGTCATCAAAAAGGCTGTTTCGTATGGCAAAACCCTGTTTTGTGTACGGTCGGCTTCGTAAATTACCTTTCCATTTCTATCTTCAATGCGGGTTACAATAATTGGTTCGTGATGCATACCCTCGTTAATAACCGTTCCAAACGAATTTACCAACTCTAACAGCGACACATCCGACGAGCCCAGACAAGTAGAAGGTTTGTTATCTAAGGGCGTTTTAATACCCATTAAATGCGCCGTTTTTATAATTTCGGGAATGCCAACTTCCTGCGCCAACTGTACCGCTACAGTATTGATAGAACGTGCCATGGCATGTTTCAAGGTCATACTATAGCCTAAATAAGCACCATTCGCATTTTTGGGAGTCCACGACTTAGGCTTTCCGTTTTCAACATAATCCCACGTTACACGTTTATCGGTAATTTTATCACAGGGTGCGTGTCCTTTGAGCATGGCGGTGGTATACACAAAAAGTTTAAAAGTTGAGCCCGGCTGTCTTTTGGATTGCCCCACTTTATCGTATTGCCAAAATTTAAAATTAATATCGCCCACCCACGCTTTTACTTCGCCGTTGGCCGGTTCCATAGCCATAAAGCTGCAATGCAAAAACCGACTCATATACCGAATCGAATCCATCACGCTGAAAGTGGTGTCTTTTTCGCCAACTTTATAATCGAATACTTTGGTGCGATGTGGCAGGTTGAGGTATTTATCAATAGAATCTTTATTACCATCAAATTTTAAATTTAGTTGAGAATACGCTTTGGTTTTTTTTGCAATATTCTCCACGAAATCTTTTATCTCCTCTTTATTCTCGTCGCGCCACGGATTTTCTTTTCCCCAATGGTCGTTAAAGCGGCGTTGTACGCTTCGCATCTGCTTATCGACAGCTTCTTCGGCATATTTTTGTAAGCGCGAGTCGATGGTAACATAAATTTTCAGTCCATCCGAATAAATATCGTAGCCATTATCCCGCTCCCAATCTTCGAGGTATTTTGCCAAGTAAGCCCTAAAGTGCAAGGCTTCGCCGTCGTACGATTGCTCCACGCTGTAATTCAATTGGATAGGTATTTTTTTAAGCGAATCGCATTCAGCTTGCGTAATAACTTTATGCGTAACAAGGTTTTGAAGTACCACATTGCGGCGCTCTTTCGACCGTTTTGGGTTAGCTTTTGGGTTGTAAGTAGTGGTCGCTTTGAGCAAGCCCACAAGTGTAGCCGATTGCTCAAAATTCAGCTTGGCGGGCGTAGTTTTAAAATATGTTTTGGCAGCAGTACGTATTCCGTACGAGTTACTTCCAAAATCGACCGTATTAAAATACATGGTCAGAATTTCTTCTTTGGTGTAGAAAATCTCAATTTTTACCGCTGTAATCCATTCTTTGGCTTTCATTATCAGCAGTTTCACTCCTGGAACAAAACCAAAAAGTCCTTTCGAATATTGATTGCGGGTTTTGTACATGTTTTTTACCAACTGCTGCGTAATGGTACTTGCGCCGCGGGCATTGCCTTGGGTCATGTCCTTCATGGCCGCAAAAACTCCTTGAACGTCGATACCAAAATGGTCGTAAAAACGTTCGTCCTCGGTAGCCACCAATGTTTTTATCAGAATAGGCGAGATTTCGTTGAACTCAACGGGCATGCGGTTTTCGGTAAAATACTTACCAATCACTTTGCCGTCGGCCGAAATAATTTCGGAAGAAGCACTCTGGTCGGGGTGACTAATGCTATAAAGGCTTGGCGATTTGCCAAATAGCCACAAAAAGTTAATGTCGATTAGGAATAAAAATATCAGAAAAAGCACGATACTTGTTACAAACAAATTGGCCATTTTTTTGTACCAAACGAGTCCTTTGAATCGCTGATATCTGCTTATGCGCCAGTCGATAAACTTAGCCCACCATACTTTTTTTAGTTCCCACCAAACTGGTAGATTTGTTTTTAAATACTGTAAAATTACAGAAGCTGTTTTTCTGATTTTTTCCCACATAAGCGTTGGTAATTTTGTGCAAAGTTAATGCAAATACACTAATTTTGAACTTGTTTTATTGCTTTTAGGATAAAAATATCGCATTGTAATTAAAATGTAACGCATAACTATTTGAAAAACAATTTATTTAGCAGCTATTTAAACCACCAAGAGCCAATTGAACTGGCAATAAACATTTCCTACCTTCAACGAAGATTTGTTTTGTTGAATTTTTTAAGACGAAAAGAATTTTGAATAAATGCGTACGAATTTGTTTGTTTTCAAAATATTCGGAGTGTGATTCTAAGTCACGTCCAGATTAGACATAAAATTTATGAAAAGAATAGATTTTGCACCGTGTTGAAAACTTTTCACACCCTATTTTGCTGATTTACATATTAAATCATTATTTTTGCAAAAAAAAGTGCCTTATGGGTAGAAAATTGCAATATCAACTCGACGATGAATCGTCCGAATTAATTTCCCGCTACGAATTGTTTTTGGCAGGTAAAGGTCCGGGGTATTTCGACGTGGAAGAGCTGGAGACAATTGTGGATTATTTTTTGCGAAAAGGAAAAACCAAAGAAAGCTCCAAAGCGCTCGAACTTGGTATGCAGTTGCATCCCGGCAATTCGAGTTTGCAAACAAAGCGGGCAAAAATATATTTAGCACTTGGCGAAACACAAAAAGCCATGCGAATTTTGGATACGCTTAGCGAAAGTACGGAGTACGAATTGTTATTGCTGAAAGCCGAAGCATTGGTAAAATCGGGAAGAAGCAAAGAAGCGGAATTGATTTGTAACACCATAATTGATAATGAGATAGAAGATGTTGATAATATTTGTATCGATATTGCTTTTATTTTTATTGCCGATTTAAATATCATCAAAGCGCTGCAATTTTTGAAAATTGGTGATAAATACAACGACAAAAATGTAGATTTGCTTTTCGAATTGGCATTTTGCTACGAGCAATTGCTCGAATCGGATTTGGCTATCGAAACATACAATCGCATTATAAATATCGACTCCTATTTATCCGAAGCATGGTTCAATTTGGGGCAAGTTTATTTTGTGTTGCAGGATTTTCCAAAAGCGCTTTCGGCTTACGATTTTGTATTGGCGATTAACGAAAACGATTCATTGGCTTGCTTGCAAAAAGCACATACGCACTTCCAACTCGAAGAATATCAACAAGCTGTGGATGCCTATATTGATTATGGCAAATTGAGTGGCGAAGATTGGCAAACGCATTTATTTGTGGGCGAATGCTACGAAAAATTAGAACTTTTCGATCAGGCAATTGTGTTTTATCAACAGTCGCTGCTCGAAAAAACGGATAATTACGATGCGTTAACCGGAATTGCAATCTGCTTGTTGGAAAAAGAGCAGTACGAGGAAAGTTTGGTGTACACACAACGTGCACTCGAACTTCAGGAAGATGCGCCGGATGCTTGGGTATATTTAGCTGAAGCGTTGGTTGGTATCGAACGGTTGGACGAAGCATTGCTTGCCTACCTCAAATCGATAACGCTTGAAGCAAATCAACCGGATACTTTAATGGCCATTGCCAATATTTGCATGGATAAAGGGGAGTGGAAAATGGCGCTCGAATACTATTTGGCGGCTTACGACCAGGATAATACACTGGAATATATTGACTTATTTATTTCGGTGGCATTTTACAAAAATGATAATATAACAGCATCAACAACTTATCTCAAAAAAGCGATTGCTCAAAATTTAGATGCAGAACGTCTATTTTTCGAAGTTTGTGAAGATGCGAACCGTGAAGATTTTTTGATTTAATATTTAATTAAGATTCAACATATTAATTTTTCAATTTATGACTAAAAAATTCGTTCTGCTATTTTCAATTATTGCTTGTAGCCTAAGCTTATATGCTCAGGATAGTATTCAAAACACCGCTCCCGACACATTGAGCATTATTCAAAAAGTGGAAAAATGGTACGAAAATAATATGGATTATGGAAGTATTACCTTGTTAATGACCATCGAAAGTTCGTTTATTCCTTTTCCTTCCGAAGTAGTAATACCACCGGCAGCCTACATTGCCAGCAAGCCCGATAGTCATTTAAATATATTTCTGGTTGTGCTTTTTGGTACTTTGGGAGCACTTATTGGAGCTTATATCAACTATTTTTTAGCATTGTGGTTGGGTCGACCAGTAATGTATAAAATAGCCGATAGTAAATTTGGAAAAATATTATTGCTTTCGAGTGAAAAAATTAAACATGCTGAAAAATATTTCAACGATCATGGTAAGGTTTCTACTTTTGTTGGTCGATTGATTCCCGGAATTCGTCAGCTCATTTCGTTGCCAGCTGGTTTAGCGCGTATGAACTTTTTGAGTTTTACAATTTATACAATTTTGGGTGCTGGGCTGTGGAATGTAATTTTAGCACTTATGGGATATATTGCTCATGGTCAGGCCGATTTGATTAATTTATATAGCCACGAGTTAAGTATTGCAATTTTAGTCATTGTTGGTTTGGTTGTAGTGTATTATGCTGTACGTTTTTTTCTGAAAAAGTCGAAAAAATAGAAGGATGTATCAATACGGTTTAATCGGTTATCCGCTCGGTCATTCGTTTTCGAAACGTTTTTTTACCGAAAAATTTGAAAACGAACACATTGATGCCATTTACGAATCGTATCCAATTGAAAGCATTCAGAAAATCAATGAGTTAATTGCTTCTGTTGAACTGAGTGGTTTGAATGTAACTATTCCGTACAAGGAGCAGATTATCCCTTTTTTAGACGAATTGGACGAAATTGCTGCTGAAATTGGAGCTGTAAACGTTATTAAATTTATTCGAAGCAATAATTCCTTGACTCTCAAAGGTTTTAATACCGATGCTGTTGGTTTCGAAAATTCGCTTTGCCCTTACCTTAAACCGCATCACACCAAAGCATTGATACTTGGCACAGGTGGTGCTTCCAAAGCTATAAATTTTGTACTTCAAAAATTAGGCATCGAAACTATGTATGTTTCCCGAACGCTAGCCGATGATAGATTTACATACTTCGATTTAAATGAGCAGATTATCAGCGATTTTACTATCATTGTAAATGCATCTCCGGTTGGAACCTTTCCAAAAGTAAACGATTGCCCTTCAATTCCATATCAGTTTTTGAGCGATAAACATTTATTATTCGATGTAGTATATAATCCTGCCGAAACGCTTTTTCTGAAAAAAGGCCGCGAGCAAGGTGCTGTGGGTTTAAATGGCGAACAAATGTTGGTTGAGCAAGCATTGGCAGCGTGGCGAATTTGGAATAACTTATAAATCAAAACGCATGAAATTTAAAAAACTTTTCAAAGATTTAAGTTTTCTGATTTTTCTGGCTATGGCTATTGGAATAGTTGTAGGTAGTATTATGGGCGATAGTGCAGCTGTTTTTGCTCCACTTGGCACACTTTTTATGCAGTTGATAAAAATGTTGGTTGTTCCCTTGGTTTTTATTTCAATTATAACAGGTGCAGCATCCTTAGGGGCAACTAAATCGGCTGGTCGTATTGGTTTTACAACTATCACTTATATTTTGGGTTCAACAGCGGTAGCAGTAGTTATAGCACTAATTGTTGGAACTTGGTTTAAAGCAGGTGAAGGCATTTCGCTCGAAACCATTCAACAATTTGTTCCAACGTCAACGATTGATTTGCAAGCACAAAAGTTAAGTTTCTGGGATATTATTTTGGGAATGATTCCTGCCAATCCAATAAAAGCGCTTACAGATGGTAATGTGTTGCAAATCATTGTTTTTGGACTTTTTCTGGGATTGGGATTAAGCATGTTGCCTATGTCGCGAAAATCGCCGGTGCTGAATGGCTTAAATGTGCTTTTGGATGCACTTATTTGGTGTATGGAAAAAATTATGTGGGTGGCGCCTTTGGGAGTTTTTGGTTTAATGGCCGAGTCAACCGGAACGTATGGATATGATATTTTGCTGAAAGTGGGTAATTTGCTGTGGCTCAATGTTATTCTTTTTGTATTTATGATTTTGGTGTTTTATCCACTTACAATACGTCTTTTTTCAAAATTCAGTATAAAACGCTTTTTAAAAGCCATGATTCGTCCGCAAATTGTGGCTTTTTCCACAGCTTCGTCATTAGCAACGCTACCTGTAACCCTCGATACTTGCGAAAACGAATTGGGTGTGTCGAAAGAAACAGCTTCGTTTGTAGTGCCGCTTGGCGCAACGGTAAATATGGCGGGAAATGCTATGTATTATGCCATTGTCTGTTTGTTTTTTGCACAATTGTATGGAATTGATTTATCCATGTCGGCCTACATTGCTATTGTTGTAACATCTACTTTGAGCGCAGTAGGTGCAGCGGGAGTGCCCGGCCCAACTTTAATGGCTGTGGCTGTGTTGGCATCGGCCGGATTGCCGGTCGAAGGATTGCCACTGCTTTTTGCTGTGGATCGTATTTTCGATATGCTTCGTACAGTGCTGAATATCACCGGTGATGCTGCTTGTGCTGTAATTGTTGACAGAAAATAATCGCATTTAAAATAATGTCCCCGTAAAACCGTTTTGCTGCGGTTTTACTTCATTGCCTTCAATCATTGCTAAAAATTCGTTTTCCGAAACTAATTTCACACCTAAGCTTTCGGCTTTTTTGAGTTTTTCGGGTCCCATATTTTCGCCTGCAAGTATAAATGATGTTTTGGCTGAAACACTACCTACATTTTTTCCGCCATTTTGTTCAATGAGTGCTTTGTATTCGTCGCGCGAATGTTTGCTAAAAGTGCCACTAATAACTATCGACAAGCCACTTAATGCATCACCCACCGGTTGTAATTTATCTTCCGAAACCTGCATTTGCAAACCATGTAGTTTCAATCGGTTAATCAGTTCAATACTTCGTTCGTCCGAAAAATATTTTTGAACACTTTGTGCTATTCGTTCTCCAATTTCGTCCACCGCAATTAATTCTTCGAAAGTTGCTGTTTCTAACTTTTCGATTGTTTTAAAAGCAAAAGCTAATTTCTTAGCTACTGTCTCGCCTACAAACCTTATTCCCAGAGCAAAAAGCACACGTTCGAATGGCACATCTTTGGATGATTCGCATGAAGTTTTAATATTTACGGCCGATTTGTTGCCAAGGCGTTCAAGGCGGACCAGGTCGGGTACTTTCAACTCGTAAATGTCGGCAATATTTTTTAGTAGCTCATTTTCAAAAAGTAAAGCTATGGTTTCGCTGCCAAGTCCATCAATATTCATGGCTTTGCGACTAACAAAATGCTCCATTTTGCCTTTTATTTGTGGTGGACAGCCATTTTCGTTTGGACAATAATGGGCGGCTTCGCCTTCTATACGTACAAGTTCAGAACTACATTCGGGGCAGTTTTTAATAAAGTTCACTTTGTCGCCTATCAAAAGTCGCGCATCGAAATCCACTGCTGTTATTTTCGGAATAATCTCACCGCCCTTTTCCACAAAAACCATATCGCCAATGTGTAAATCGAGCGTTGCAATAATATCGGCATTGTGTAGCGATGCACGTTTCACGGTTGTGCCCGAAAGCTGCACAGGGTCGAGGTTTGCAACAGGCGTTACTGCTCCCGTTCGCCCAACCTGATACGAAACAGAGTTCAATCGGGTTACTGCTTTCTCGGCCTGAAATTTATACGCAATTGCCCAACGTGGCGATTTGGCTGTAAATCCCAAGTTTTTTTGTTGAAGCAATGAGTTGACTTTTAGCACAATACCATCGGTGGCAACAGGTAAGTTTTTTCGTTCAGTATCCCAATAAGTGATAAAATCAAAAACTTCTTGTACTGTTTTACAAACACGGGTAGCATCCGAAATTTTAAAACCCCACGAGTGAGCCGCTTTCAGGTTTTCGGAATGAAGGTCTGTTGGCAAAGTTTCGCCTAACATATAATATAAATAGGCATCCAATTTTCGTTGTGCCACAATGGTCGAATTTTGGAGTTTCAAAGTGCCCGATGCCGCATTGCGTGGGTTGGCAAACAGCTGTTCTTCCTGCGCTTCACGTTCACTGTTAAGTTCATCAAAAACAGCCCAAGGCATTAATATCTCACCGCGAATTTCAAATTTGGTAGGAAAATTTCCTTGTAAACGTAACGGAATGCTTCGGATTGTTTTTACATTGGCTGTTACATCATCGCCTTTTTCGCCATCGCCACGCGTTACAGCTCGTACGAGCAAGCCATTTTCGTATGTTAATGAAATAGAAGTGCCATCGTATTTTAGTTCGCACACCAA
Organism: uncultured Paludibacter sp.; assembly: GCA_964511115.1. Lineage (GTDB taxonomy): Bacteria > Bacteroidota > Bacteroidia > Bacteroidales > Paludibacteraceae > Paludibacter. The sequence continues at coordinate 16,371 of CAZEEN010000043.1, forward strand.
CTCAAAATCTTCGTTCAACCCTTTGCGCACACGTTCGTAAAAATCCTGCACTTCACCTTCGGAATAAGTATTGCCAAGCGAAAGCATGGGGTAAGAGTGTGCCACCTGCTCAAATCCCGAAACACTATCGCTGCCAACACGTTGCGTAGGCGAATTGGAATCGAAAAACTCAGGATGCTGATTTTCAAGTTCCTGCAATTCGCGTAACTTTTTGTCAAAATCGAAATCGCTGATTGTGGGTGATGATAATACGTAATAGTTATAATTGTGTTGCTCCAACTCACGGCGAAGTGCTTCTATTTTCTCTTTCATGCGTTCATTTTTATTCCGACTACAAATATAAACATAAGTTTGAAACATAACAATTAAATGTAGTGCTTAAATGTTCTTAATCGCTATATATTTTGCTCGTTTGCTTTCAATTTTTATTGCAATGTGGAAAAATTTCGTTAATTTTGTAGTCGATTTTTGAAAATATCAAACAGTTTGAACATCAAACAATTATAATACAATAAATAAATTATTTACAAATGAAACCAATGACTAAAAGTCCGCTTCAGGTTGCTCGTGCTACCTACCAGCCAAAATTACCGGCGGCATTAAAAGGCAATGTGGTATTAAAAGAAGGTGCTGCTACCGAATCGGTTGCTGACCAGGCCGATATTAAAGAACTTTTTCCGAACACTTACGGAATGCCTTTAATTACATTCGAACCGGGTGAAAAGAAAACAAATCCTGTTGTGGGTGTAGGTGTAATTCTTTCGGGCGGACAAGCTCCGGGTGGTCACAATGTGATTTCGGGTTTGTACGATGGTCTAAAAGCATTGAATCCGAACAATAAATTGTATGGATTTTTGGGTGGCCCAAGTGGATTAGTTGACCATAGTTATATTGAACTTACCAGCACCATTGTTGATGAATATCGCAATACAGGTGGTTTCGATATTATCGGTTCTGGACGTACAAAATTGGAAGAAGATGCACAATATGACAAAGGCGAAGAAATTTGTAAAAAACTGGGCATCAATGCTATCGTAGTTATTGGTGGCGACGATTCGAATACAAATGCTTGTGTGTTAGCTGAATATTACAAACAAAAAAATACGGGTATTCAAGTAATCGGTTGCCCCAAAACAATTGATGGTGACTTGAAAAACGAAATGATTGAAACATCGTTTGGTTTTGATACTGCTTGTAAAGTATATTCAGAACTTATAGGAAATATTCAACGTGATGCCAATTCGGCTAAAAAATACTGGCACTTTATTCGTTTGATGGGTCGTTCGGCTTCGCATATTACACTCGAATGTGCTTTGCAAAGTCAACCAAATATTTGTTTGATTTCAGAAGAAATTGAATCAAAAAACATGACTCTGAAAAATGTAGTTGACGATATCGTAAGTGTAATTGTTAATCGCGCAAATCACGGTTTAAATTTTGGAACTATTCTTATTCCTGAAGGATTAATTGAATTTATTCCTGCCATGAAAAAACTGATTTCGGAATTGAACGATTTGTTGGCTCACAACGACGATTTCAATGCGCTGGAAACCGACGACGAAAAACGTCAGTATGTAAAAGGCATGTTGAGCCCTGAAAGTCGCGAAGTGTACAACAGTTTACCAAAAGGCATTGCAAAACAATTAACATTGGACCGCGACCCTCACGGAAACGTACAGGTATCGTTAATCGAAACTGAAAAACTGTTGATTGAAATGGTTGCAAAACGCTTGGCTCAATTCAAAGCCGAAGGAAAATATAAAGGTAAATTCTCAGCTATCAATCACTTCTTTGGATACGAAGGCCGTTGCGCTATTCCTTCAAATTTTGATGCCGATTATACTTATTCATTGGGTTATACCGCTTCGGTTTTGATTTCGGCCGGAAAAACGGGCTATATGTCGTCGGTACGTAACCTGACTGCTCCTGCTACCGAATGGATTGCAGGTGGTGTACCTATCACCATGATGATGAATATGGAACGTCGTCACGGTAAAATGAAACCAGTAATTCAAAAAGCATTGGTACTATTGGACGGTGCACCATTCCAGTATTTTGCAAAAAACAGAGTGGACTGGGCTGACGAAAAACAAAGCTACATTTATCCAGGTCCTGTGCAATATTATGGTCCGAGCGAAGTGTGCGACCAACCAACCCGTACGCTTTTGTTAGAAAAGCAAAAATAAGTTGGAATAATATATAAATGAGAAAAAGCACGGAAATTAATTTTTTCGTGCTTTTTTTTGTGGTTATGATAATCTGATTTTAATTCGATTTTATCTGCAATAAGTATTTCTCCCAATCAAAATTCCAAGGATCAGTTTTTCTTCCTGGAGCAATATCGGAATGTCGTAAAACGTACTTTATTTTGTAACGCGACTGAATGTCTATTGTTAGTTTTACTAGCGATTCCATTTGTTGTTCTGTAATTGGTTCGGTAAACGAACATACCATTTCAATGCCTAATGAACAACTATTTACGCCAGTTCTTCCATCGGGCAAACTGCTTTTGCCTGCATGATAAGCTATATTTTTTTCGTCCACTAATCGATAGATTTCACCTTCGCGACCAATTACATAATGTGCGCTAACGCCGTAGCGTGCAAATTGCTTGATAATTAAATCAATGTCGTAAATCTCACCTCCTGAATTGTTGAAAACAGAGTGGATAATAACTGCGTTAATATTTCGTGAAATCACTGTTTTAAAACCAGTTGACATTTTTTTATCTACGATTTGAGCATCAATGGATAAACTAATCATTGTTAAACACAAATATGTAAACATCCAATTTTTTGGTGTCATTGAAATTATTCTTTATTAAAACTCTATTGCAAAAGTAGCTAAAAAATTGGTTTTAGAATACCCTTTATTTTTTTTATCTTTGCGTTCTTGAAATTTATCAAGGGTGTTCAATTTAAAGTTCTGAAGTATAAGCTTTTAAGTTTATTCAAAGATAAATTTCTATTAATAACAGAAACACGCTTCTCACTATTCTCAGTCTTATTCCCCCTTTTGGGGGTTAGGGGGCTGAAGATAGAAAATTTAAATAATAATAAAATGGAACTTGCAAGTAAGTACAATCCTACGGACATTGAGGGAAAATGGTATCAGT